>NZ_FMXV01000033.1:0-64392 GCF_900104425.1 Pseudomonas sp. NFACC13-1
ATGCGTTTATCGCTTTTTTAGGGATGGACTTGCGGGTCGATGATTCTGGAAAAAAGAATGGCGCCCGATACCTGTCCAAGAAGGGGGATCCAGAAATACGCCGACTAGCTCATATCGCCGCAATGACGGCGTGCCGCTCGCCTAGATGGAAACCATTTTACGAGTCGTACCTAGCGAGAGGCTTTTCAAAAACCCAGGCCTTGGTGGTGCTAGCCCGCAAGCTCTGCCGAGTGGCATTTGCCTTGATGAAAAATCAGAGCGAATACCAGCCAACGCCTATGTTGCAGGGTTGCCCTGCAACATAGAATCTCCCACACTTCGGTCCTCAACAGCCGCAAAACTCACAGGCACACACAAATCACTGTGGGAGCGAGCCTGCTCGCGATGACGGCGACTCGGTTATGAGTCAAACCCAAATGGCGTCCCACAATGGATAATCGCCAAGTTTCTTCACTAAACCTGCCCGTAACGGGTTGGCGACAACATATCGAGCAAGCTTTACCAAGTCCTCTTCCCGTCGTAGCGCGCGGTCATGAAAGCCTGCCTGCCAAATGCTGAGCTTGCGATCGAGACGCAGCTTCACTGATTTGGTGCTCAGTGATTTTGTCCTCTGCATCAAGTCACCCAATGACCCTTTGCGCAATTCGATCAACCAATGGAAGTGATCAGGCATAACGACCCATGCCAATGAGTTGGCGAAGCCTTGATCCTCCGCCTTCCGAAACTGTTCAACAACCAATCTGCCTAGGATAAAGTCATTGAAGATTGGCTCTCGGCCAAATGTATTAGTGGTCAATAAATAAGTCCGGTTGGACTCAGCACTACGGCCAAGGCGCAGCCGATGTGACGCTGGTGAACCAGGCATTCCGTGCCCCTTAGATGATCGAATCCTGAGCAAGCCTAGACCTGAAGACACTTGGATGCGGGCCAACTTTTTACCCGGATGTGTCTGATCGATTGCTATCGCGAGCAGGCTCGCTCCCACAGGAGATTTGCAAAATCTCATACATATTGTGTTCGCCGCAGCCCATCTGGTGGGAGCGAGCTTGCTCGCGATGGCGTCAGTCCATTCACCCCAAAATCAAGCGACCACCCCCACATCCGCCCTCAACTGCAACGCCTCCACCGCCCTGACCGCCACCTGCTCATCCACATCCGAAACATCGCCACTGACACCAATCGCCCCCAGCACCCTGCCGTTCTGATCCCTGATCAATACCCCACCCGGGGCCGGTACGACGTTGCCCTGTCCCAACCCATTCAAAGCGGCAAAGAACGCCGGGCGTTGTTGGGCGTCCTGGGCGAGCAGGCGCGAGCCTTTGCCCAGGGCGATGGCGCCCCAGGCCTTGCCGATGGCGATCTGCGGGCGAAGCAGGCTGGCGCCGTCTTCGCGCTGCAAGGCAATCAGGTGCCCGCCACTGTCCAGGACCGCGACGGTCAAGGGCGCAGCGCTGATTTCATGACCGGCGGCAAGGGCTTGCCCGGCCAGATTGACGGCGATTTTCAAAGTTAGAACGCTCATGGGTGCTGTCCTTCTTTTGTTATGGAAAAGCCTTGAGGGCTTCACTTTCAGCAAAACCGAACCCCATAAATAGAACACAACATAGAATATTTTTGTATACAATAATTTTCACAAATCACCTTAACTGATAGAAGAAAGCAGCAAAACCTGACCTTCCGACGAATGAAACAGGTGCTTGAGGAAAGGGATTGACCTGCGTCGTTCGCCATGAATACACTCTGCACAAAGCCACTTGTATACAATTACAAAACGTAAGAGGCACAAAACAATGAGCAAAATGAGAGCAATCGAAGCTGCCGTTCTGGTGATGCGCCGTGAAGGCGTGGACACGGCCTTCGGCATCCCGGGTGCCGCGATCAACCCGCTGTACTCCGCCCTGCAGAAGGTGGGTGGCATCGATCACGTCCTCGCTCGCCACGTTGAAGGCGCCTCGCACATGGCCGAGGGCTACACCCGGACCAAGGCCGGCAATATCGGTGTGTGCATCGGCACTTCGGGCCCGGCCGGCACCGATATGGTGACCGGGCTCTACAGCGCTTCGGCCGATTCCATCCCGATTCTGTGCATCACCGGACAAGCCCCCCGCGCCCGTATGCACAAGGAAGACTTTCAGGCTGTGGATATCACCAGCATCGTCAAACCCGTGACCAAGTGGGCAACCACCGTGCTGGAGCCGGGCCAGGTGCCGTATGCCTTCCAGAAGGCGTTCTTCGAGATGCGCTCCGGCCGCCCGGGCCCGGTGCTGATCGACCTGCCGTTCGACGTGCAGATGGCCGAGATCGAGTTCGACATCGACGCCTATCAACCGCTTCCGCTGGCCAAACCCGCGGCCAACCGCGTGCAGATCGAGAAAGCCCTGGCCATGCTCAATCAGGCTGAACGTCCATTGCTGGTGGCCGGCGGCGGCATCATCAACGCCGATGCCAGCGACCTGCTGGTGGAGTTCGCCGAGCTGACCGGTATCCCGGTCATCCCCACCTTGATGGGCTGGGGCACCATCCCAGACGATCACCCGCAGATGGTCGGCATGGTCGGCCTGCAAACGTCCCACCGCTACGGCAATGCGACCTTGCTCAAGTCGGACGTGGTGCTGGGCGTCGGTAACCGCTGGGCCAACCGTCACACCGGTTCGGTGGACGTCTACACCGAAGGCCGCACGTTCATTCATGTGGACATCGAGCCGACCCAGATCGGCCGCGTCTTCACCCCTGACCTGGGCATCGTTTCCGACGCCGCCTCGGCCCTGACCGTGTTCATCGAAGTGGCCCGCGAATGGCAAGCCGCCGGCAAACTGAAAAACCGCAGCGCCTGGCTGCAGGACTGCCAGCAACGCAAGGCCAGCCTGCAGCGCAAGACCCACTTCGACAACGTGCCGGTCAAGCCACAGCGGGTGTACGAAGAAATGAACCAGGTGTTCGGCAAGGACACCTGCTACGTCAGCACCATCGGCCTGTCGCAGATCGCCGGGGCGCAGTTCCTCCACGTCTACAAGCCACGCCACTGGATCAACTGCGGCCAGGCCGGTCCCTTGGGCTGGACCATTCCGGCGGCGCTGGGGGTGGTCAAGGCCGATCCGAGCCGCAAGGTCGTGGCGCTGTCGGGCGACTATGATTTCCAGTTCATGATCGAAGAGCTGGCGGTGGGTGCGCAGTTCAAACTGCCCTACATCCATGTGGTGGTGAACAATTCCTACCTGGGTCTGATTCGCCAGGCCCAGCGCGGGTTCGACATGGACTATTGCGTGCAGCTGTCCTTCGACAACCTCAACGCCCCGGAACTCAACGGCTATGGCGTGGACCACGTTGCCGTGGCCGAGGGCCTGGGGTGCAAGGCGCTGCGGGTGTTCGAACCGGCGGGTATCCAACCGGCGCTGCGCCAGGCCCAAGCGATGATCGAGGAGTTCAAGGTGCCGGTGATCGTCGAGATCATCCTGGAGCGGGTGACCAACATCTCCATGGGCACCGAGATCAATGCCGTCAATGAGTTTGAAGACTTGGCGCTTGTGGGCAACGATGCACCGACCGCCATTTCGTTGCTCGACTGACCGACCGGCGTCCCTGCGGGAGCGAGCTTGCTCGCGATGACGGCGCTACATTCAAACCTGGATGCAAGCAGACACACCGCTATCGCGAGCAAGCCCGCTCCCCCAGGGGGCCTGATAAATATTCACAGGAGACCACCATGCCGCGTTTCGCCGCCAACCTGTCCATGCTGTTTACCGAGCAGGATTTCCTCGCCCGTTTCGAAGCCGCCGCCAAGGCCGGCTTCAGTGGTGTCGAATACCTGTTCCCCTATGACTACAGCTCCGCCGAACTCAAGGCCTTGCTCGACACCCACGGCCTGACCCAAGTGCTGTTCAACCTGCCGGCCGGCGACTGGGCCAAGGGCGAGCGCGGCATTGCCTGCCTGCCGGACCGGGTCGAGGAATTCCGCGCCGGTGTCGACCTGGCCATCGCCTACGCCCAGGTGCTGGGCAACACGCAGGTCAACTGCCTGTCGGGGATTCGTCCGCAGAACTGCAGTGAAACCCTGGTGGAGAAAACCTTCGTCGCCAACCTGAAATACGCCGCCGAAAAGTTGCAGGCCAAAGGCATCAAGCTGGTGATGGAAGCCATCAATACCCGCGACATTCCTGGCTTCTACCTGAACAACACCGCCCAGGCCTTGTCGATCCGCGAGCAGGTGGGCAGCGCCAACCTGTTCCTGCAATACGACATCTACCACATGCAGATCATGGAAGGTGACCTGGCCCGGACCCTGTCGGCGCACCTGGGCGAGATCAACCATGTGCAACTGGCGGACAACCCGGGCCGCAACGAGCCGGGCACGGGGGAAATCAACTACCGCTTCCTGTTCCAACACCTGGACCGCATCGGCTACCAGGGTTGGGTCGGCTGTGAATACAAGCCGCTGACCACCACCGAAGCCGGCCTGGGCTGGCTGAAAACCTTGTGGGAGCGAGCCTGCTCGCGATAGCGGTAGTCCAGCCAACATCTTTATTGAATGTAGAGCCGCCATCGCGAGCAGGCTCGCTCCCACAAAAAGCCGTCTCCCATTTGCTTGAAGCAATACAAAAACAAGAGGATTTCCCCATGGCTAAAATCGGATTCATCGGCACCGGCATCATGGGCCACCCCATGGCACTGAACCTGCAAAACGCCGGTCACAGCCTGTTCCTGTCCCTGCACCACGACGCGGCTCCGGCCGACCTGCTGTCCGGTGGCGCGGTGGCGTTGGCCAACCCGAAGGAAGTGGCCCAGGAAGCCGAGTTCATCATCGTCATGGTCCCGGACACGCCGCAGGTCGAGGACGTGCTGTTCCGCGCCGACGGCGTGGCGGCGGGCGTGGGCGCGGGCAAGGTGGTGATCGACATGAGTTCGATCTCCCCCACCGCCACCAAGGCGTTCGCGGCGAAGATCAATGAAAAAGGCGCACAGTACCTCGATGCCCCGGTCTCAGGTGGTGAAGTCGGTGCCAAGGCCGCGACCCTGAGCATCATGGTCGGTGGCGACAACGCCGCCTTCGAGCGCGCCCTGCCGCTGTTCCAGGCCATGGGCAAGAACATCACCCTGGTGGGCGGCAATGGCGATGGCCAGACCGCCAAGGTGGCGAACCAGATCATCGTCGCCCTGAACATCCAGGCGGTGGCCGAAGCGTTGTTGTTCGCCGCGAAAAACGGTGCCGACCCGGCCAAGGTCCGTGAAGCACTGATGGGCGGTTTCGCGTCGTCGAAGATCCTCGAAGTGCACGGCGAACGCATGATCAAGGGCACCTTCGACCCGGGCTTCCGCATCAGCCTGCACCAGAAGGACCTGAACCTGGCCCTGCAAGGCGCCAAGGAACTGAACATCAACCTGCCCAACACCGCCAACGCCCAACAGGTGTTCAGCACCTGCGCGGCCATTGGCGGCAGCCACTGGGATCACTCGGCGCTGATCAAGGGGTTGGAGCACATGGCCAATTTCTCGATTCGCGACAAATAAACCCTGCCCCCCTGTGGGAGCGAGCTTGCTCGCGATAACGGTAGCCCAGCCAACATCGTTGCTGAATGTAAAACCGCTATCGCGAGCAAGCTCGCTCCCACAGGGTCCGCATCAACACCCATAATAAAAAACCGGGAGTCCGCCATGTCGGTCGATCCGCAACAACTGCTGCGCGAGCTGTTTACCACAGCCATCGACGCGGCCCATCCGCACCACGTCCTTGAACACTACCTGCCCAGCGACCGCAGCGGCCGGGTGATCGTCATTGGCGCCGGCAAGGCCGCGGCGGCCATGGCACAAGTGGTCGAACGCTGCTGGCAGGGTGAAGTGTCCGGCCTGGTTGTGACCCGCTACGGCCATGGCGCGCCCTGCCAGAAAATCGAAGTGGTGGAAGCCGCCCACCCGGTGCCTGACGCCGCGGGCCTGGCCGTGGCCCAGCGAGTCCTGGAGCTGGTGAGCAATCTCAGCGAAGACGACCGGGTGATCTTTCTGTTGTCCGGCGGCGGCTCCGCCCTGCTCGCCTTGCCCGCCGAAGGCATCACCCTGGCCGACAAGCAGTCGATCAACAAAGCCTTGCTCAAGTCCGGTGCGACCATCGGCGAGATGAATTGCGTGCGCAAGCACCTCTCGGCGATCAAGGGCGGGCGCCTGGGCAAGGCCTGTTGGCCGGCGACGGTGTACACCTACGCGATTTCCGATGTGCCGGGTGACCTGGCCACGGTCATCGCATCCGGCCCCACGGTGGCCGACCCCAGTACATCGGCCGAAGCCCTGGCGATTCTCCAGCGCTACCACATCGATGTGCCGGCGTCGGTGCGCGACTGGCTGCACAGCCCAGCGTCGGAAACCGTCAAGCCCGGCGACCCGAGCCTGGCCCGCAGCCACTTCCAATTGATCGCCCGTCCCCAGCAATCCCTGGAAGCCGCAGCGGTGAAGGCTCGCCAGGCCGGTTTCAGCCCGTTGATCCTCGGCGACCTGGAAGGCGAATCCCGGGAGGTGGCGAAAGTCCATGCCGGCATTGCCCGGCAAATCGCCTTGCACGGCCAGCCGCTGGCGGCGCCGTGCGTGATTCTCTCCGGCGGCGAAACCACCGTTACCGTGCGCGGCGATGGCCGTGGCGGGCGCAATGCCGAATTCCTGCTGAGCCTGACCGACAGCCTCAAGGGCCATCCCGGCATCTATGCGCTGGCCGGCGACACCGACGGCATCGACGGTTCCGAAGACAACGCCGGCGCCCTCATGACCCCGGACAGCTATCGCCGCGCCGCCAAACTGGGCCTGTGCGCCAGCGACGAGTTGGACAACAACAATGGCTACGGCTACTTCGCCGCCCTGGATGCGCTGATCGTCACCGAACCGACCCGCACCAACGTCAACGACTTTCGCGCCATCCTGATCCTCGAGAACCCCCAACATGACGCCTGATAAAAAGGTCAAGATCCTCGCGACCCTCGGCCCCGCCACCCGTGGGATCGATGACATCCGCGAGCTGGTACAGGCCGGCGTGAACATCTTCCGCCTGAACTTCAGCCACGGCGACCATACGGACCACGCCCAGCGCTACCAGTGGATTCGTGACGTCGAGCAGCAGCTCAATTACCCCCTGGGCATCCTGATGGACCTGCAAGGTCCGAAGCTGCGGGTTGGCCAATTCGCCGACGGCAAGGTCCTGCTGCAACGGGGCCAGGCCCTGCGCCTGGATCTGGACCCGACGCCGGGTGATCAACGCCGGGTCAACCTGCCCCACCCGGAAATCATCGCGGCCCTGGAGCCGGGCATGGACCTGCTGCTGGACGACGGCAAGTTGCGCCTGCGCGTGACCGCCAGGCACCGCGACGCCATCGACACCGAAGTGCTCAACGGCGGCGAGCTGTCGGACCGCAAAGGCGTGAACGTGCCCCAGGCCGTGCTCGACCTGAGCCCGTTGACCGCCAAGGACCGGCGCGACTTGAGTTTCGGCCTGGAGCTGGGCGTGGACTGGGTGGCATTGTCGTTCGTGCAGCGGCCCGAGGACATCCGCGAAGCTCGCGCGCTGATCGGCGACAAGGCGTTCCTGATGGCGAAGATCGAGAAGCCGTCGGCGGTGACCCAACTGCGGGAAATCGCCGAATTGAGCGATGCGATCATGGTCGCCCGCGGCGACCTGGGGGTCGAAGTCCCGGCCGAAAGCGTGCCGCAGATTCAGAAAAACATCATTGGCACCTGCCGCGCCCTGGGCAAACCGGTGGTGGTGGCCACCCAGATGCTCGAGTCGATGCGCTTTTCCCCGGCGCCCACCCGCGCCGAAGTCACTGACGTTGCCAACGCCGTGGCCGAAGGAGCCGATGCGGTCATGCTGTCGGCGGAAACCGCGTCAGGGGATTACCCCCTCGAAGCCGTGCAAATGATGAGCAAGATCATCCGCCAGATGGAAAACGGACCCGACTACCAGGCGCAGCTGGACGTCAGCCGACCGAAAGCCGAGGCCACGGTGTCGGATGCCATCAGCTGCGCGATCCGGCGCATCAGCAGCATCCTGCCGGTGGCGGTGCTGGTGAACTACAGCGAATCCGGCAGCTCCAGCCTGCGCGCGGCGCGGGAACGGCCGGCGGTGCCGATCCTCAACCTCACGCCGAACCTGCAGGCCGCCCGCCGCCTGACGGTGGCCTGGGGCGTGCACTCGGTGGTCAATGATCGGTTGAAGCAGGTGGACGAAGTCTGTTCCACCGCCCTGGAAATCGCCCAGGCCCAAGGCATGGCCCAGCGTGGCGATACCTTGCTGATCACCGCGGGCGTGCCGTTCGGGCAGCCGGGGTCGACCAATTCGCTGCGCATCGAGACGTTGATCTAGCGTCTGTACTGGCCTCATCGCGAGCAAGCTCGCTCCCACAGGGGCTGCGGTGCCCTTGTGGGAGCGAGCTTGCTCGCGATGAAGTCGACTCGGTCCCTCTGGCACACACCTACCATGCCCAACACCCACTGCCCCGACTGGGCCACCGCCCTGCTCAACGGCTTCAGCCAGGTTTTTC
This sequence comes from Pseudomonas sp. NFACC13-1, assembly GCF_900104425.1. Classification (NCBI taxonomy): domain Bacteria; kingdom Pseudomonadati; phylum Pseudomonadota; class Gammaproteobacteria; order Pseudomonadales; family Pseudomonadaceae; genus Pseudomonas; species Pseudomonas sp. NFACC13-1. The sequence continues at coordinate 8,514 of NZ_FMXV01000033.1, forward strand.
TCCAGCGCCATCCGCTGTGCGGCCTGCTGTGCCTGTTGGCGATCCTGCTCACGGCGCCCGCCCTGTTCGGCGGCGCATTGCTCGGCGGGGTGGCCGGGTTGCTGACGGCCCAGCGACGCGGTTACACCAAGGCCGACCGGCAAGCCGGACTGTTCAGCTACAACGGCATCCTGCTGGGCTTGCTGCTGAGCCTGGCGTTGCCCTGGTCCGCCCTGTTGCCACCGTTGATCATCGCCGCGGGTGGCCTCAGCGCGATGCTGACCCAGCAATGGCTCAAGCGCACCCGAGGCCCTCGTTGCCTGCCCGCCTATACCGCGCCCTTTGTCGGGCTGGCTTGGCTGCTGATGGGGTTCACCCTGCCGCAGCCCGCCGTCACCTCGATTGAAATGACCCTGCCCAACCTGCTGGCCGCGCTTCTGAGCGGACTGGGCCAGGTCATGTTTCTCGACCATCCAGCGGCCGGTGCGCTGATCGCCGCCGGTCTGCTGCTGGCCAACCGGCGCGCCGGCGCGTGGGCATTGTTCGCTTCCGCCTTCGGCCTGGCCTTCGCCTTGTCGCAGCATGAAAACGCAACCGCCCTGTCCGGGCTGGGCGGCTACAACCCGGTGTTGGTGGCGCTGGCCCTCAGCCAACAGCGCCGCCCATGGCTGCCGCTGATGGGCATCGTCCTGGCAATCATGCTCACGCCAGGCTTTACCGCCCTCGGCCTGCCTCCCCTGACAGCACCGTTCATCCTCGCCTGCTGGCTGATCCAGGCCACCGGCCGGGCGTGGCGTCAGGCCAGCCTCGACATCGCGCCTTGCGCTGTACAGGGCAATCCCCCTAGGCTTCGCTGATTCCGGTTCAGGCGAAGATTATGCAAAGCAGCGACAACTGGCGTGAACGCCTCTACGTGATCATTTTCCAGACCGACACCGTGGCCGGCCGGCGCTTCGACAGCACCTTGCTGTTGATCATCCTCGCCAGCCTGGTGATCGTGATGCTCGACAGCATCGACAGCGTGCACAAGCACTATGCGGCCCTGCTGGCGGCTATCGAGTGGGGTTTCACGTTCATCTTCATCGTCGAATACGGCCTGCGCCTGTACTGCTCGCCCAAGCCGCTGCGCTATGCCTTCAGTTTCTACGGCCTGGTGGATCTGCTGGCGATCGTGCCGGGGATCCTGGCGCTGTACTACAGCGATGCCCAATACCTGCTGATCATTCGGATCATCCGCATGCTGCGGATTTTCCGCGTGCTCAAGCTCAGCCCTTACCTCAAGCAAGCCAACTACCTGATGGCGGCGCTGCGCGGGAGCAAGCAGAAAATCATCGTGTTCCTGGTCAGCGTCTCGACCCTGGTGACCGTCTTCGGCACGCTGATGTACGTCATCGAAGGCCCCGAGCACGGTTTCACCAGCATCCCCAAGGGTATCTATTGGGCTATCGTGACACTGACCACCGTAGGCTTCGGCGACATCGTGCCCAAGACGCCCCTGGGCCAAGTGGTGTCGTCCCTGGTGATGATCACCGGTTACTCGATCATCGCCGTGCCAACGGGTATTTTCACGGCTGAACTGGCCACGGCCATGCGCGGTGACCAGCTCAGGCACGATTGCCCGGTGTGCAGCAAAAACAACCACGAACACGGCGCCGCTTTCTGCTCCCGTTGTGGCAATGCACTGTTTAAGAAATTGGAATAAGCAAAGCACTTTTTGATGCTTGAAGGTCTATAGGCATGCGGCTAGTGTGCTGGCTAATTGCCCGGAATCCCCGTTCAAATAAAAAGGAATTCGTAAGTGAAGAACTTCTTTGGCGCCTCCCTTCTCGCCGTTGGCCTGACCTTCGGCAGCCTGGCCCACGCCGCCCCGACCCTGCTTAACGTTTCCTACGACGTCATGCGCGACTTCTACAAGGACTACAACGCAGCCTTCCAGAAGCACTGGCAGGCCGAGCACAACGAAAACATCACCGTGCAAATGTCGTTCGGCGGCTCCAGCAAACAGGCGCGCTCGGTGATCGACGGGCTGCCGGCGGATGTCATCACCATGAACATGGCCACCGACATCAACGCCCTGGCGGACAATGGCAAGCTGGTGCCCGAGAACTGGGTCACCCGCCTGCCGAACAACAGCGCGCCGTTCACCTCGGCCACGGTATTCATCGTGCGCAAAGGCAACCCCAAAGCGCTGAAGGACTGGCCCGACCTGCTCAAGGACGGTGTGCAGGTGATCGTGCCCAACCCGAAAACCTCCGGCAACGGTCGCTACACCTACCTGTCGGCCTGGGGTTATGTGCTGAAAAATGGCGGTGACGAGAACAAGGCCAAGGCCTTCGTCGGCAAACTGTTCAAGCAGGCGCCGGTCCTGGACACTGGCGGTCGCGCCGCGACGACCACCTTCATGACCAACCAGATCGGCGACGTGCTGGTGACCTTTGAAAACGAGGCGGAAATGATCGCCCGCGAGTTCGGCCGCGACCAGTTCGAAGTGATCTACCCAAGCGTTTCCGCCGAGGCCGAGCCACCGGTGAGCGTGGTCGACAAAGTCGTCGAGAAAAAAGGCTCCCGCGAAGCCGCCGAGGCCTACCTCAAATACCTGTGGTCGCCCGAAGGCCAAGAAATCGCTGCCGCCAACTACCTGCGCCCACGGGACCCGGCAGTACTGGCCAAATACACCGACCGCTTCCCGAAAGTGGACTTCCTGTCCGTGGAAAAAACCTTCGGCGACTGGCGCACGGTGCAGAAGACTCACTTCAATGACGGTGGGATTTTCGACCAGATCTATAGCGGGCAGTGAGGCTCGACTCGCCTCAAAACCACGCTGTCAGCCAAGTGCAAACCTGTGGGAGCGAGCTTGCTCGCGATTGCGGCTTCATTCCAACATCATTGATGTAGAACAGACCGTTATCGCGAGCAAGCTCGCTCCCACAGGATCTGATCGTTGCCATTAATTCCCGGCATGACTGATATCAGCCACAAGCCCTGTTCCTGAGCCCCGCAAGTCTTTAGCCTCACGCCATCCTTTCAATCGATCGATGAGATTGCCATGAGTGCGCATTCACCCACCTCGCCCGGCAGCACCCTGACCCGCGGCATGGTCCTGCTCTTCGCCTTCTGCTGCGGCGCCATTGTCGCCAACATCTACTACGCCCAACCCATCATCGAACTGATCGCACCCGATGTCGGCCTGAGCAGCACCATGGCCAGCCTGATCGTCTCGCTGACCCAGATCGGTTATGCCCTGGGCCTGTTTTTCCTGGTGCCGTTGGGTGACTTGCTGGAAAACCGTCGGCTGATGATTCTCACCACGCTGGTGGCGATTGCCAGCTTGCTGGGGGCGGCGTTCACTGACCAGCCGAATGTGTTCCTGCTGGTCTCGCTGCTGGTGGGATTCAGTTCGGTGTCGGTGCAAGTCCTGATTCCGCTGGCCGCGCACCTGGCGCCGGAGGAGTCCCGGGGGCGGGTCGTCGGTGGGATCATGGGCGGCCTGCTGCTCGGGATCCTGCTGGCGCGGCCGGTCTCCAGCGTCGTGGCCGATCACTTCGGCTGGAGGGCCATGTTCATCATCGCCGCCGCGTTGATGGTCGCGATCAGCATCGTCCTGGCGCTGACCGTGCCCAAGCGCCAGCCCGACCATAGCGCCTCCTATGGTCAACTGCTGGGTTCGCTCGGCACCCTGCTGCGCCAACAACCGCTGTTGCGCCAACGGGCGTTCTATCAAGCCTGCATGTTCGCCACGTTCAGCCTGTTCTGGACCGCCGTGCCGCTGGAGCTGTCACGCAACCATGGCCTGTCCCAGACTGAAATCGCCCTGTTCGCCCTGGTCGGTGCCATCGGTGCCATCGCCGCGCCCATCGCCGGTCGCCTGGCGGATGCCGGCCATACCCGCAACGCCTCGCTGCTGGCGATGCTGTTCGCCAGCCTGAGTTTCCTGCCGGCGTTCATCCATCCGCTCTACAGCGTGATCGGCCTGGCGGTGACCGGCGTGGTCCTGGACTTCTGCGTGCAGATGAACATGGTCCTGGGCCAGCGCACCATCTACGCCCTCGATGCCAAGAGTCGCAGCCGGCTGAATGCGCTGTACATGACCAGCATCTTCGTCGGCGGCGCCTTTGGCTCATCGATTGCCAGCGCGGTATACGAGCACGGCGGCTGGTTGTGGGTGGTGATCGTCGGCAGCGCCTTTCCGCTGTTGGCCTTGCTGCGCTTCTTGAGTGCCTCGCGCAAGCCGTCCCTGGCCACGGCCTGAAACCCCACGCATAAAAAATGCCCGGTCGCTCGAGGCGACCGGGCATTTTCATGGAGCGGTCAAATCCGCACGTTGCCACGCGGCCCGGCAATCGCCCAGATGATCAGGCCCAGGACCGGCAGCAGCAGGATCAGCAGCACCCAGAGAATTTTCATCCCGGTTTCCGCGCCACTCTTGAGCACATTGATGATCGCCCAGATATCGAGCGCCAGGATAATCAGGCCGACCAGGCCGTTGAAGGTGGAACCCATGGTGTCGCTCCCAAATGGTGATAGGCACCCTTAGGATAGCGGGCCCCAGGCAAGGGTTCCGTTTTATTGCTTCAGACGTGGACCGCGACCTTGAGAGCTTCCAAGGCCGGCGCGGCGGCGATGCCGACTTCGGCACACAGTTCCAGCACCCGCGGCACGTCGTTGCCGTACACCAGCACCATTTGCAATTCATCGTCGAGCAACTGGCTGAAGTTCATCAGCACGTAGCCGCCGTTTTCCTTGTTCAGGCTGCTCATCTGGATCTGGATGCGGTTGAGCGCGGTCAGGGCTTCGGTTTTCGCCAGCTGCTTGGGCTTGAGATTGAACGCCACGCCAGGGCCGAACGAGGCGACGATCTGTTCGAACAGGTCCACGTAGGTGTCGGCCTGGAACAGCACGGTGTCCGGCAGGCTGCCCACCACCACCCACTCACCCAACGGGATCGGGAACGTGTCGTCGTAGTTGATATCGGGGTTGGCGGCCAGGAAAGCCGTCGGATCGGCGTAGGCCTGGGCCGCTTCGTCAGCGATTTTCGCGATGTCCGCCTCGCCGAGGCAGCCGGAGCTGATTTTACCGACGAGTTCGATGAGAGCGGCTTTCATGGGGGTGAATCCTGTGGCGAAGGGTGGCTTGAGGGCGGGCAGGATAGCGCATCACATCGGTCCGCAGGAGCTGCCGAGCGAAGCGAGGCTGCGATCTTTTGATCTTGATCGCTCGCTTGAGATTCAACTGTCAGGTGAAAGATCGCAGCCTCGCTTCGCTCGTCAGCTCTTACAGGGCCAACATCTTTTCCAACTGCGCCGTGGTGTCCACCGCGCCCATGGTCCTGGCGGCATCGAGGGCCGAGACGCCGTTGGCGTCCTTGGCTTTCGGGTCGGCGCCTTTGCCGATCAGGTAGTCGACGATTTCCACCCGGTTGAACATCGCCGCCATCATCAAGGCGGTACGGCCATCGAAGGAGGCGCCCTCCACTTGCGCGCCACCGTCCACCAACGCCGAGACCACTGCCAGGTCGCCCTTGAACGCCGCGCCGGCAATCGGGCTCTGGCCGTTGTCGTTGCGGATTTCCGGATCGGCCTTGTGCTCCAGCAGCACTTTCACCGTTTCCACATGCCCGTGGTAAGCGGCCAGCATCAACAGGGTGTCGCCTTTGTGATTACGCAGGTTGGGCGGCAGGCCCTTGCTCAGGAGCGCGGCCATCATGGCCGCGTCGCCCTGGCGTGCGACGTTGAACACCTGCTCGGCAAACTCGGCAGCCTCTTCCGGGGTCATCTGGCGGCTTGTATCGGACATGGGAAACTCCACTCGGCTCTTCGCAAAGTGGCTAGTTTCCCGAGGGACCCGGGCGCTGTCATCCCTTTTTTCACTGTGCCCGCCATAGCCAGGATCAATAACGCAATTGTCCATCCTGGATCCGCACCGCGAGTTGCCGGTCCACCCGCACGTACGTATCGGTACCCGGCAGCCAGGCATAGACCGGCTCATCCCCGGCGACGCACGGGTCGAACCCTTCAGCCTTCAGGCGCGTCTTCCGATACTTGAAGGTGCCGGTGGTGTCCATCTTCACCTTGATGCGCAGGAACAGCGGCACGGCATAGGCGGGCAACTTGCATTGCAAGAATTGCAACAGCTCGCTGAAGTCCAGGATCGCCAGGGATTCGGACGGGGTGATTGCCGCCATGCCGGCACGGCCATTGGTGCCATTGATCTCCACGCCATAAGCCACCGCCTCGGCCACCTGCGGGTGTTGCAGCAAGACGTTTTCGACTTCCGTGGTGGAGACGTTCTCGCCTTTCCAGCGATAGGTGTCGCCGAGGCGATCGACGAACTGCCCATGCCCGAAGCCGATGTTGCGCAGCAGGTCTCCGGTGTTGAAGTAACGGTCCCCCGGCACGAAGACATCCCGGCAGATGGTTTTTTCGGTCAAGGCTTGCTCGGTGTAGCCATCCAGCGGCGCCTTCTCGTCGATCCGCGCCAGCAGCAGGCCCGGTTGGCCCTTGGGCACTTTTTGCATGCGACCCTGCAGGTTGCGCAGCGGCAGGCCACTGGCATGGTCGTACTGCACCAATTCCCAGCCCATCAGGGAGAACCCGACAGTGTTGTCGAAATTCAGGACGTTGGTGAACCCGATATTGCCGTCGCTGGCCGCATACAGCTCGCAGATATGATCGATGCCGAACCGCGTCTTGAAGGCCGACCAGGCCCCGGGCCGCAGGCCGTTGCCGATCATTTTCTTCGCACCGTGGTGGCGGTCATCGGCAACGACGGGCTGGTCGATCAGGTACCGGCACAACTCACCGACATACCCCAATGTGGTCGCCCGGTAACGGCGCACATCGCTCCAGAACTGGCTGGCGCTGAACTTGCGTCGAATCGCAAACCCCGACGCGCCACAGATCGCCGCGCCCCAACACACGCACAGGCCGGTGGCGTGGTACAGCGGCAAGGTGCAATAGACGACATCATCGGGCCGCATGTCCAGGGCGATCAGGCCGAAGCTGGTGGAGGTGCGCATCCAGCGACCATGGCGAAACACCCCGGCCTTGGGCAGCCCGGTGGTGCCCGAAGTGTAGAGGTAAAAACACGGATCGTTGCAGAAAACCTCCCGGCTGCACGCCGGGTTATCGTCCGGGTAATCCTCGCAACCGGCCATCAGGTCGACGAAACCGGACGGCACATCGACGCCGTCCTGATCCGCCAGCCACCAGGTCCTGTTGACCGGCAGTGCGGTGCGCGCTCGCACATCGTTGAAAGCCGCGACCCGCTCATCCCCGACCAGCACCGCGATCGGGTTGACCAGGGCCAGGCTGTGCACCAGCGCATCGCCGGTTTGCGAGGTGTTGAGCATGGCACTGACCGCGCCCACCTTGGCCATCGCCAGCACGCTGATCAACAACTGCGGCCGGTTCTCGACGAATATCGCCACACAGTCGCCCTTGCCGATGCCTTGGGCCAACAGGTAATGGGCGATGCGATTGGCCTGCCCGTTGACCTGTGCATAACTCAACACCGTATCGCCACACAGCAGCGCCGGGCCCTCGGGATTGCGTCGGGTGGCCTGTTCGAAACACCAGCCCAGGCCACACGGTTGGGTCGGATCCTGGACATTGGCCAGCTTCCTGCCTTTGACGATCCGGGGAACGGCTCTGGCGATGGCTGGCAGCTTGCGCAGCATCATGCCCCAGGTAATGGCGTCGCTGGGTGTACGACTCATGTGATCTTCCCCGTTCGACCTCGTGGGTCTCGGTTCTTGTTATCGGGCTGGCGGTGATTTTGGCTCGAAAGTACGCCGCCGGTCGCGGCACTGTACATGCGGTTTTTGCAATGTTTTGTATCTGCTGCCCGAGGCAGGCGAAGCGTGAGCGCCGGAAAACGATTTGGTTCCAAATATCGTTGCCCAACCACGCAAAATGCAGGATGCACGATGGCCGTTCATGCAAGATGCACGAAAGCGAAAATCGAGCAAAAACGTAACACATTGTTTTTTAAAGTAATTTTAAGGTGATAAATGCTGGCACAGACAGTGCAACTACCCCTCCACGGTTTGCCACACCATGGAGCAGTCAACTATGAACATGATTCAAGAAAAGTTTGCATCCCTGTTTTCCAACTACGAAGTGACCACTCAACCCCGCCCGGATGGCGGCATTCTGCTGACCTTGCGTAATAGCGACGGCAAGCTGTTCAAACGCACGATTTCCTATGCGCAACTGCACGCGGGGGATCAGTTGTCCTGGGCGATCAGCGCGATCCGTCGCGACTTGGCCGAACAGGCCAGCGAGTTGCCCCAGATCACGCTGTTGCAGAGCCAGCATCGGTTTGCGCTGCCGACTTACCACAGCGCTTGAGTCTGCCGGAAACTCGCGTTGCTGTTGACTGGAAAACGGCGCCTCTTTCAGAAATGGGAAGCGCCGTTTTTTTGCGTCCTGCAAAAGCCCGCCGTGTTCCGGGCGATGGGTGGGCCTATCCGTTCGACGGTAACGGCCGCTCACTTTTGAACGCAGGTCAGTCTTCCAGGCGAGGAAACCGGCGAGCGATATCATCGCCTGTGAACTCCGCGACCACCCCCTGGGCGTCACCGGACAAACGGATCGAAACAAAATGCGGCCGCTCCCCCCTGTCAAACCAATGCGGCGTACCGGCAGGCACCGTTATCAGATCGTTCCTTTCACACAGCACCGCATAGACATAATCGCCAATGTGCAGGTTAAACAACCCTCGACCGCTGACGAAAAATCGTACCTCGTCCTGGCCATGGCGATATTCATCAAGCCACTCAGCCTGCGGCTCCACCTGTTCGGTGTGATCGCTGCTCACGCTGACCACATCGACCGCAACGTAACCCCGCTCAGTCATCAACGCATCGATCTGAGCCTGGTAAGCCGCGATGATGTCCTCCTCACTGGCCCCCGGCTGAATTTTCGCCGCCGCTTCCCAGCGATCGAAGCGAACACCTTGTTCGGCCAGGGTCGCGGCAATGTCCTCGAAATGAGTCAACACCTTGTTCGGAAGGTCAGGGCTCGAGACGTGATAAACGGACAGGCTGCTCATGACAATGGCTCCAGCAAATTAATGGTTCGAAGGCTCATGGCCGGTCCTCTTGCATGCGTGTCGCAATGATAACGGCTGCCGCGAACGCGGCGAGGCTGGCGAGGCTGAACGTCCAACTGGCGCCCAGGGCGTTCCAGCTGTAGCCGGCGTACAACGCGCCCAAGGCCCCGCCGGTACCGGCCAGCGCGGCATACAGCGCCTGCCCCTGGCCTTGCTGGCGAGGACCGAAGCTGCGTTGCACGAAATGGATGGCCGCGGCGTGGAAGCTGCCGAAGGTCGCCGCATGCAGCACCTGGGCGAACAACAACACCCAGAGAAATTCGGCCAGCGAGCCCAGCAACAGCCAGCGCAACGCCGCCAACAGGAAACTGGCCAGCAGTACCCGACGCACGGAAAACCGTGCCAGGATCCGGCTCATCAGCAGGAAGACCAAGACTTCCGCCACCACACCGACCGCCCAGAGCAGCCCGATCAACCCACGGCTGTAGCCCAGGCGTTCGAGGTGCAACGTCAGGAAGGTGTAATACGGCCCGTGGCTCACCTGCATCAGGCCCACGCAGGTGTAGAACGCCAGCACGCCGGGGTTGCGCAGTTGCCGCAGGAAGCCCTCCCCCACGACTCGCGGCCCCTGCAAGGGCTGGGCGTTGGGCACCCAGAAGCTGGCAAGGACGATGCCGGCCATGATCAACACCAGCGCCACCGGGTAGATGTCCAGGCTCAGCCATTCGAACAAGCGGCCGAGCACCACCACGGTGATGATGAAACCGATGGAGCCCCACAGGCGGACCTGACTGTAGCGCGAGGCCTGCCCGCTCAAGTGGGCCAGGGTGATGACTTCGAACTGCGGCAACACCGCGTGCCAGAAAAACGCATGCAAGGCCATGACCATCGCCAGCCAGGCGTAGCTTTTATCGATGAAGATCAGCGAGAAGGTCAGCAGCGTGCAGATCGCGCCAAACCGCACGATCGCCAGGCGTCGGCCGGTGTAATCCCCCAGCCAGCCCCAGATGTTCGGCGCCACGCAGCGCATCAACATCGGGATCGCCACCAGCTCGCCGATGCGCGCCGCGTTGAAGCCCAGGTGATCGAAATACAGCGCCAGGAACGGCGCCGTCGAACCGAGCAGGGCGAAATAGAACAGATAGAAGCTGGAGAGCCGCCAGTACGGCAGTGCCACCATGGTCGTCAGGCCACGGCGGCTGGCAGGCCGGCCATCAAAGTTGCCCCAGCACCGGGGTGCTGACGCGGACGTCGGCGTTCTGGCCGCGATGACGCAGCAAGTGATCCATCAGCACGATGGCCATCATGGCTTCAGCGATGGGCGTGGCACGAATGCCGACGCACGGGTCGTGACGGCCCTTGGTGATCACATCGACAGGGTTGCCATGGATGTCGATGGAGCGTCCCGGCGTGGTGATGCTGGACGTCGGTTTCAAGGCCAGGTGCGCCACGATTGGCTGCCCCGAGGAAATGCCGCCGAGGATACCGCCGGCATTGTTGCTGAGAAAACCGTCCGGGGTCAGTTCGTCACGGTGCTCGGTGCCACGCTGGGCGACACAGGCGAAACCGGCGCCGATCTCCACGCCCTTCACCGCGTTGATGCTCATCAGCGCGTGGGCCAGCTCGGCGTCGAGGCGGTCGAAGATCGGCTCGCCCAGGCCCGGCATCACGCCCTCGGCCACCACGGTGATCTTCGCACCGACCGAATCCTGGTCACGGCGCAGTTGGTCCATGTAGGCCTCGAGTTCCGGCACCTTGTCCGGGTCGGGGCAGAAGAAAGCGTTCTGCTCTACCGAATCCCAGGTCTTGAACGGGATTTCGATGGGCCCCAACTGGCTCATGTAGCCACGAATGACAATGCCCTGGCTGGCCAGGTACTTCTTGGCGATCGCCCCGGCCGCCACGCGCATGGCGGTTTCCCGGGCCGAGCTGCGGCCGCCGCCGCGGTAGTCGCGCTCGCCGTATTTGTGGTGGTAGGTGTAGTCGGCGTGGGCCGGGCGGAACAGGTCCTTGATGGCCGAGTAATCCTTGGACTTCTGGTCGGTGTTGCGGATCAGCAGGCCGATGGCGCAGCCGGTGGTGCGCCCTTCGAATACCCCGGAGAGGATTTCGACTTCATCGGCTTCCTGGCGCTGGGTGGTGTGGCGGCTGGTACCGGGCTTGCGACGGTCCAGGTCACGCTGCAGGTCGTCCAGGGAAATCTCCAGCCCCGGCGGGCAGCCGTCGACAATGGCGACCAACGCCGGGCCATGGCTTTCGCCCGCGGTGGTGACAGTGAACAGCTTGCCGTAGGTATTGCCGGACATGCAGGGTGCTCCGTGAAAAACGCTGAGAGACTCAACCTTGGATTCGTAGTGGGCGCCAGTATACGCAGGCTCCCCGCGTAGTTCATCCTCGAACCTTATCGGCGGCCACCAGTCCAACCGGCACCTTCGCAACTAATGGCGTGATGATGTTAAAGCTGCTTGCCCTAAGCCTTACCTTGTTTACCGGCCTGTTTTCCTGCCTGGCACAGGCCACGGTGCTGCAACGCCCCATCAGCCTCGACACCGGCAGCGGTGAGCTTTTCGGCTCGTTGTTGCTGCCCAAGTCCGACACGCCGGTGCCGGTTGTCCTGATCATTTCCGGGTCCGGTCCTACGGATCGCGACGGCAACAACCCCGAGGGCGGGCGCAACGACAGCCTCAAGCGCCTGGCCTGGGTGCTGGCCAGGCACAACATCGCCAGCGTGCGCTATGACAAACGAGGCGTGGCCGCCAGCCTCGCGGCGACCCCGGACGAGCGCAATCTGAGCGTCGAGGCCTATGTGGCCGATGCCGTGGCCTGGAGCCACAAGCTCGCCGCCGATCCACGCCTGGGCCCGTTGATCCTGCTGGGCCACAGTGAAGGCGCGCTGATCGCCAGCCTCGCCGCGCCCCAGGCCAACGCGGCAGCGGTGATTTCGCTGTCCGGCAGTGCCCGGCCGATCGATCAGGTATTGCGCCAACAACTGAGCAACCGCCTGCCGCCGCCGTTGATGCTGCGCAGCAATGAGCTGCTCGACAGTCTCAAGGCCGGTCGGCTCGACAGCAACGTGCCGGCGCAACTGCAGGTCATTTTCCGCCCCAGCGTACAGCCCTACCTGATCTCGCTGTTCCGCCAGGACCCGGCCCGGGCCTTCGCCGCGCTGAAGATGCCAGCCTTGATCATTCAGGGCAGCAACGATATCCAGGTCGGCGCCGATGATGCCCGGCAGTTGAAAGCCGCCAAGCCCGACGCCGAACTGGCGCTGATCGAGGGCATGAACCACGTGATGCGCATCGTGCCCAACGACGTGAAACGACAATTGGCCTCCTACAAGGACCCCAACCTGCCCTTGGCGGCCGAACTGGGTACGCGGATTCTGCGTTTTATTGACTCGTTAGCCGCGCGTTAGGCGGTTTTAGTCGATTTAGCTTCAGTACTGGCAAAAACAGCCGATAACCCGGTGTCGGATAGCGCATTGGCTACCGACCCGCCGGCCTGGACAGGATTTTGCCGTTATGACTGAAACTCAAGCTTCCCCCGACACCGCTGCCGAAGCCCCCGCCTCGTCTGCGGTGGAGCTGCCGTGGGCCGATGTGCATACCGAGCATCACAAAATGCTCCGCCTGGCGCCGCTCAAGACCGACCGCGCCACCGGTGTGCGGCCGCTGCGGTTTGTCGAGTTCAGCTATGTCGAGCGCCACAGCAAGGAACGCAGCCTGCTGCGCATGAGCATCCAGTTGCCGAACCAGCGGGTGCGCAAGGAACAGAATCACCTGGATGTCTGGGCCGACCACGTCGAAAAACGCCTGTTCTTTTCGCCGGAAAACCTGCAAATCGAGCCGTTGAATCGGGGCATCGGCCGTTTCCTCGCGGCCCAAGGCATTACCTGGGCCAAGAAACGCTGGTCGGCCTACCAGGTCGAGGGTTCCGACCTGGATAACAAGGACGCCCTGAACGAAGACACTCGCCTGCGCCGCGACCGCTTTCTCAAGGCCCAGGGTTTCGAGGTGGCCTACGCCGACGCCCAGCACCTCAAGGGCAGCATCAAGCCGGCCCAGGTGGGCGATTTGGTCGGGGACTGGAACACCGAGAAGCTGCAGTTCGTGACCATCCTTGAAGCCGCGCAGATGCTGCAACAAGCCGAGCAGAACCTGGCGGAACAGGAAGTCAAACTCAAGCAGCAGGAAGATAAGGTCACCAAGTTCAAGCGCGAAGACGCCGGCCTGCGCTTCACCATCACCTGCCTGGTGGCCTTTGCCATGTTCCAGGCGGGATTGCTGATCTGGATTGCGACGCGCCATTGAACTCAATAGCGCGTGAGTAACCCTGTGGGAGCGAGCTTGCTCGCGATAGCGATGGATCAGTCAACTGCAATGTGGCTGATCCGACGCCATCGCGAGCAAGCTCGCTCCCACAGTGGGTGTATCCGGATGGACTAAGAGGGGATCAAACCCGCGAAGCGAACAACCCCTGGTGCTGGCGGCACTGCTCGGCGCTGAGCATGAACACGCCATGGCCGCCGCGCTCGAAGTCGAGCCAGGCGAAATCGACTTCCGGGTACAGCGCCTCGACATGCACCTGGCTGTTGCCAACCTCGACAATCAACAATCCCTTCTCGGTCAGATGATCGGCCGCCTCGGCCAGCATCCGGCGAACCAGGTTCAAGCCATCATCGCCACAGGCCAGGCCCAGCTCCGGTTCGTGCTGGTATTCCGGCGGCATGTCGGCGAAGTCTTGCGCATCGACGTAAGGCGGGTTCGACACGATCAGGTCGAAACGCTGCCCCGGCAAACCGTCGAAACCATCGCCCTGGACGGTGAACACGCGCTCATCGACGCCATGGCGCTCGATGTTCTGGTTGGCCACTTCCAGTGCTTCGAACGACAGGTCGGCCAGCACCACCTCGGCCTCCGGGAATTCATAGGCGCAGGCAATGCCGATGCAGCCGGAACCGGTGCACAGGTCGAGAATCCGTGCCGGCGCCTGGCCCAGCCAAGGCTCAAAACGCTTATCGATCAGTTCACCAATGGGCGAGCGTGGAATGAGCACCCGTTCATCGACGATGAACGACATGCCGCAGAACCAGGCCTCGCCCAACAGGTAAGCCGCCGGGATGCGCTCGGCAATACGCCGACGCAGCAGACGCTGCACATGGACCAACTCTTCGTCTTCAAGACGGCAGTCCAGGTAGCTATCGGCGATTTCCCACGGCAGGTGCAACGCGCCCAACACCAGTTGCCGGGCTTCGTCCCACGCATTGTCGGTGCCATGGCCGAAAAACAGATCCTCCCCATGGAAACGGCTGACGGCCCAACGGATATGGTCGCGCAGGGTACGGAGACGGGAAGTGATCACGGCGGCAAACTCCAGAAAAATCGACGGGCGAGTCTACCAGCCAAACGCGGCCCCACCCAAACGCGCCATGATGACGAACGAAAAGGGCCGGACCAATCGTAGGATTTATCCGTTTTTTGCACCATCTATTGAACAGGACGAGCATCTTGACAAGGCTGTAGGCCAGCAACGGCGGCCCTTGCGATGGAAGCGATTCACAGAACCGCTCAGCCAGAGGACAATGTCGCAAAAGCCCCACTCGAAGGAGCCCCAGAATGTCCGTTCCAAAAACGATGTTTCAACTCAGCGGCCGTGGTTATGCAGCGGCCAATCTGAGTCAAGCGACCTTGATCATCATCGATGCCCAGAAGGAATACCTCGCAGGGCCCCTGGCCCTGAGCGGCATGGATGCAGCCGTCGCGAACATCAAGCAACTGCTCGGCGCGGCCCGTGCAGCCGGTCGCCCGATCGTGCATGTGCGCCACCTGGGCACCCATGGCGGGCTGTTCGATCCACAAGGCGAACGCGGGGAATTCATTCCCGGCCTCGAACCCCAGGGCGACGAAACCGTGGTCGAAAAGTTGCTACCCAGCGCCTTCCACGGCACCGAGCTGAAAAAGCGCCTGGAAGATTTCGGCCCCCTGGACCTGATCGTGTGTGGATTCATGAGCCACTCCAGTGTCAGCACCACCGTGCGCGCCGCCAAGAACCTGGGCTTTCGCTGCACCCTGGTGGAAGACGCCTGCGCCACGCGCGACCTGCCTTACAAGGGCGGTGTCCTCAGCGCCGAACACGTGCAGCAGACCGAAATGGCGATCATGGCCGACAACTTCGCCACCCTGGCCTTGACCCGCGACTTCACCTGATGCGCCTTGATGAGCGGCCCGTCCTGCCGCTCATCCGCAAAAGCCTCTCATTTGCCGCAATTGCCCTACCTTCAGGAACAACCCGAATATCTTCCGGTCGAAGGGCCGATACCCATTGAGGAAGGTCGGAATGAAGTTATCCGATGGTTTTGACGCACGTCGCTTGCGGCCCAAGGGCCCGAGCAACTGGCGTTTTCGTTTTGGCGCGGCGATCGCTGCGCTCCTGGCAACACTCGGTGTCCTGCTGGCCATGGCCGGTGCGGCCAGCCTGCTGGGCCGTCCACCCGCACTGGGCGAGTTGAATGCCACCCCGCTGGGTTCGGCGATCATCCTGGCTGCCGGTCTTGTCGTACTGCTATTGGGCGTCTGGCTCTGGCGCCGCTGCCGCCGTCGCGCCCGCCAATCCCTGGAGCTGGCCATGGCTCCGCACCTGATGAAAAAGCACGACTGATCCGCCACCCGACGTTTTGTCGCGCCTGATCCCGCCAGAGTTGGGTAAACTGGTCGGCTTCGCGGAGGCTGACATGCAAGACGACGACTTTTCCCTGTTCAAAAGTGCGATCCAGGGCGTAAAACCGATCAAGCACGACCGTGCCGAGACCGGCAAGCCCAAGGCCGATCGCGCACAAATCGCCAAGCTGCGCCAGGCCGCCACCGTGCGCACCGACGCCACGACCGTGGACGGCTTGTCCGATCAGTTCGTGATCGACGTCGGGCCGGAAGACGAGCTGATGTGGGCCCGCGACGGTGTCCAGGAAAGCCAGATGCGCAAGCTGAAGGTCGGCCAGATCCCCTTCGAAGGCAGCCTCGACCTGCACGGCATGAGCGTCGAAAAAGCCCGGGAAACCCTTTGGGCGTTCCTGGCCGAAGCCACCCGATTCGAAATCCGCTGCGTGCGCGTCACCCATGGCAAAGCCGTACGCCTGGACGGCAAGCGACCGATGATCAAGAGCCACGTCAACACCTGGTTGCGCCAGCACCCGCAAGTGCTGGGCTTCACCTCCTGCCAGGCGAAACACGGTGGCGCCGGGGCGGTCTACGTGATGCTCAAGCGCACCATGATGGAAGGCCGCGACGAATAGCCTTCGCTTGCCGAGCTTGCAGCGCCGTGTCCGCCACCGTACCCTTGCCCTTTGCGAAAAATCCCACAGGTAGCTTCATGTCTCTGGAACAGAATTACACCGCGATTCTCGGCCAACTGGGCGAGGACGTTTCCCGCGAGGGCCTGCTCGACACGCCCAAGCGCGCTGCCAAGGCCATGCAGTACCTCTGCCGCGGTTATGAACAAACGCTGGAAGAAGTCACCAACGGTGCCTTGTTCAGCTCCGATAACAGCGAGATGGTGCTGGTCAAGGACATCGAGTTGTACTCGTTGTGCGAACACCACCTGCTGCCTTTCATCGGCAAGGCCCACGTGGCCTACATCCCGAGCGGCAAGGTGCTGGGGTTGTCGAAAGTCGCGCGCATCGTCGACATGTATGCGCGGCGCCTGCAGATCCAGGAAAACCTCAGCCGCCAGATCGCCGACGCGGTCCAGCAAGTGACCGGCGCCCTGGGTGTGGCGGTGGTGATCGAGGCCAAGCACATGTGCATGATGATGCGCGGTGTGGAAAAGCAGAATTCCTCGATGATCACTTCGGTGATGCTCGGCGAGTTCCGGGAAAACGCCGCCACTCGCAGCGAATTCCTCAGCCTCATCAAGTAACCCGTCGCCAGAAGAAAACCGGCCTGCATCGCCGGTTTTTTTTCGCCGGTGAAAAATCAGGTAAGCTGCGCGCCCTCTTCTTCCCCGCCGCGAGGCTGAATACCGTGATCGTCAAAGCGCTTCGAGTTGGCCTGGGCCAGCTCATCATCTTCATCGACTTCATCACCCGCCCAAGCAAGAAACAGCGCCCGGCCGAGGCCCAGGCGCAGGTCGACCAGGCCGCCCGCAGCCTGACGCTGTATCAATTCCACGCCTGCCCGTTCTGCGTGAAGACCCGCCGCACCTTGCGCCGCCTCAACGTACCGGTGGCGCTGCGCGATGCGAAGAACAACGCGCAGGATCGCCAGACGCTGCTGGAACAAGGCGGCAAGGTCAAAGTGCCGTGCCTGCGTATTGAAGAGAATGGCGAGACCACCTGGATGTATGAGTCCAAGGTAATCATTGAGTATCTGGATAAGCGGTTCTCTGCGGCCTGACCATTTTCTACTGTGACTACTGGCCTCATCGCGAGCAAGCTCGGCTCCCACAGGGGAAGGTGCTGAATACAAATTCAGCGTTCACCAAGGTCCTCTGTGGGAGTCGAGCTTGCTCGCGATGGGGCCCGGACAGCCACCACAAAGCCCCTGACATCAAGCCGCTTTAGCCGCCAACGCCTCCCGCACCACCCCCGCCAACCGCCTGAGCCCTTCATCCAGCCGCGCCGGGTCGATGTGGCTGAAGTTCAAGCGCAAGTGCCCCGGATGCTGGTCCGGCTCCGGGAAGAACGGCTCCCCCGGCATGAACGCGACGTCGGCCGCCAGCGCCGCGGCGAGCAAGGTGCGGGTGTCCAGCGGTTGCCTGAGGGTCAGCCAGAAAAACAACCCGCCCTGGGGCACGTTCCAGTCCGCGATATCAGAGAAATGCTTTTGCAACGCCGCCTGGAACCGATCGCGACGGTCCCGGTAGAAGTCCCTCAATTCACTCAAATGGCCGCGGTACTGCTCGGTACCGATCCATTGCAGTGCCTGCCATTGACCGATGCGGTTGGTGTGCAGGTCCGCCGACTGCTTGAGCCGCAGCAGGTGCGGGAACAAATCCGGACTGGCGATCAGGTAGCCCACCCGTAGCCCCGGCAACAGGGTTTTCGACACGGTACCGGTGTAGATCCAACTGGCCTTCTTCAAGCGACTGACGATCGGCGTGGCACTGCCGCCATCGAACGTCAACTCGCGATAAGGTTCGTCCTCGATCAGGGTGACGCCAAACTCGTCCAGCAGCGCCGCCACGGCATCGCGCTTGGCTTCGCTGTAGCGCACCGCCGAGGGGTTCTGGAACGTCGGAATCAGGTAAATGAACGCTGGCCGATGCCGCTCCAGGCGGGTCCGCAACTGGTGCAGGTCTGGGCCGTCGGCCTCCAGGGGCACGGTGATGCAGTCGGCGCCGAACAGTTGGAAAATCTGCAACGCCGCCAGGTAGGTCGGCGCTTCGAGCATCACTTCAGTGCCCACGTCGATATGCAGCTTGGCCGCCAGGTCGAGGGTTTGCTGGGAGCCGCTGACCACCAACACCTGACTCGCCTCACAGGCCAAACCCAGCCCCCGCGCCTGGGCCGCCAGGGCTTCACGCAGGGCCGGTTCGCCTTCGCTCATGCCGTACTGGCCCATGGACAACGGCATGGCCGTCCATTCCACCTTCGGCAGCATGGCTTCGGCCGGCAGGCCGCCGGCGAACGACATCACTTCAGGGCGCTGCGCCGCCGCGAGGATTTCTCGAATCAAAGAACTTTTGAGGCGCGAGACACGTTCGGAAAAAGCCATGGGGGTCACCTGTAGCGGGTCGCTGGAAGAATGAGTCAAACTGATTGACCGAAATTACTCCGACCTCTCTGGATACGTCAATATGATTGACCTTAAAAACCCGACCTCCCAACAAATGGCCATGGAAGCGTTTTTCTTCGGTTACCAGGCGTTCACTGCCAAGGCCGATGAAATGCTCGAGCGTCGTGGGTTGAGTCGGGTCCACCAGCGCATCGTTTTTTTCATCGCCCGCTACCCGTCCTTGAGCGTGAAGGAATTGCTGGCCCTGCTCGGGGTGAGCAAGCAGGCGCTGAACATGCCGTTGCGGCAGTTGATGGAAATGCACCTGGTGAACAGCGTCGCGTCCGAGACCGACAAGCGTAAGCGGCTGTTGGAGCTGACGGCCGAGGGCGAGCGGTTCGAACAGGCGTTGCGGCGTGAGCAGGTGAAATTGCTGGAGCGGGTGTTTGCCGAGGCTGGGGAGACGGCGGTGACTGGATGGTTGGCGGTGAACCTGGCACTGGGCAAGTCTGGCGACTGAGGGCGTCTGATCCGACGCTATCGCGAGCAAGCTCGCTCCCACAGGAGACGTCGCCAGACACAAATCTTGCATTCACCACAGCCCATTGTGGGAGCGAGCTCGCTCGCGATAGCGCCCGCAAGGGCGATATATCCCTATCGCCAGACATTTCGTCGACAACACAGAAAACATTATTTGCATTATTTGTATACAAAAGCATAATTCGCTTCGTGCGAGTTCCTGACCAAAAGGTCAACATACTTCGCCAGCCTTACCTGCCTCAGCGCATCGCAGCCTCCCCAGGGCGCTTGCGGTGCCGGAAATAACAATAAGACTCTTGAGGAGTACTCGCTGTGGAAAGCCGCAAACCCGAAGCCCGGACGCTGGACCTCTCGCCGCCACTGCGCAGTGGCTGGCTGGAACGCCTCTTCAAACTCAGCTTGCATGGCACCACGGTGAAGACCGAACTGATTGCCGGCCTGACGACCTTCATCACCATGGCCTACATCATCTTCGTCAACCCCAATATCATGGCCGATGCCGGCATCGACCACGGTGCCGCGTTCGTCGCCACCTGCATCGCCGCCGCCCTGGGCTGCCTGTTGATGGGCCTGTACGCCAACTGGCCGGTGGGCCTGGCACCGGGCATGGGCCTGAACGCCTTCTTCACCTACACCGTGGTCGGGACCATGGGCTACAACTGGGAAACCGCGTTGGGCGCGGTGTTCGTTTCCGGTGTGCTGTTCATGATCCTGACCCTGTCACGGGTGCGCGAATGGCTGCTCAACAGCATTCCCGTGAGCCTGCGGTTCGCCATGGGCGCGGGGGTCGGGTTGTTCCTCGGGCTGATCGGCCTGAAAACCGCCGGGATCATCGTCGACAGCCCCGCCACCCTGATCAAGCTCGGTTCGTTGCGTGAGCCCGGTCCGCTGTTGGCCGCGGTGTGCTTCCTGATGATCGCCGTGCTCAGTTACCACCGCGTGTTCGGGGCGATCCTGATCAGCATCATCGCCGTGACCCTGGCCGGTTGGGGGCTGGGGTTGGTGCAGTACAACGGCGTCATGTCGACCCCACCCAGCCTGGCCCCGACCTGGATGGCGATGGACGTGGCCGGTGTGTTCAACGTCAGCATGATCAGCGTGGTGCTGGCCTTCCTGTTCGTGCACATGTTCGACACCGCCGGCACCTTGATGGGCGTTGCCCAGCGCGCCGGGCTGGTGAAAGCCGATGGCAAGATCGAGAACCTGTCCCGCGCCTTGAAAGCCGACAGCGCCTCCAGCGTATTCGGCGCCATGGTCGGTGTGCCGCCGGTGACCAGCTACGTCGAAAGTGCCGCCGGTGTGGCCGCCGGTGGCCGCACGGGGCTTACCGCCGTGACCGTCGGTGTGCTATTTATTGCCGCCATGTTCTTCGCGCCGCTGGCCGGGATGATCCCGGCCTATGCCACCGCCGGCGCGCTGATCTACGTGGCCATGCTGATGATGGGCGGCATGGCCCACATCGAATGGGACGAACCGACCGACAGCATTCCAGCCATCGTCACGGCCATCATGATGCCCCTGACGTTCTCGGTCGCCGACGGTATCGCCCTGGGGTTCATCACCTACGTGGTGCTCAAGGCCGGCACCGGTAAACACAAGGAAATCTCCGTCAGCCTGTGGGTGCTCTGCGCGATCTTCATCGCCAAGTTCATCTTCTTGTAAGCGATACCGTATCCACCCCGCCTCACCCCTTGGGTGAGGCTTTTGTCCATCAGGAGCAAAGCAATGAATCTGGAAACCTGGCTGTTGTTCAGTGGCGCCGCCTTGGTGGTGATCCTCATCCCCGGCCCGCTGTCGCTGTTGATGATCGGCAACAGCCTGAACTACGGCCTGCGCCGCTCGTACCCGGCATTCCTCGGCGGGGTGATCGCGTCGATCTGCCTGCTGAGCGCTTCGGCGCTGGGGCTCGGTGCGTTGCTGCTGGCGTCGGAGCAATTGTTCAGCGCCCTGAAAATCGTCGGTGCCCTGTACCTGTTCTACCTGGCCTGGCAGAGCTGGCAACAATCGCGGCAACCTGCCCAAGGCGCCGAAGTGCCCCAGGCCGCCGCGGTGCCACGTTTCCGCGCGTTGTTCGGCCGGGCGTTCGTGCTGGGCGCCAGCAATCCGAAGGACATCCTGTTCTTTGCCGCGTTCCTGCCGCAGTTCCTGAGCGCCGAACAACCCTTCCTGCCGCAGCTGCTGATCATGATCGCCACCTGGACCGTACTCGACCTGCTCTGCAAACTGGCCTACGGCCTCGGCGCCCACGGCGCGGCGCGCTATCTGCGTACCGGCAAGGGCCAGAGCTGGTTCAATCGCATCAGCGCGGGCCTGTTTGGCGGCGCGGGTGCAGCCTCCTTAATGTCCGCCCACTGAACCCTCGGCTTTGCGAATGCCTTTGTGTGCGGCATTCGCAAAACATCGCAACAACCCATCGATATACAGCACTCGGGAAAACACCTTACATAGAGGGCCAATTCAAACATCGTTGAACAAGGAAGTTCACAATGGCCCAACTTATAGCGCCCTCTTGCGCTACTGACGACCGGGGTGTCGTCATTAGCGATATTGTCTTTCAGGCCAATGAGCATACGATCGAGACGCTCGACTTCAAAGTCGCCGATCAATCGCGACTCAATCCGGAACACAAGCACCGGCAAGCCCAACTCGAAGTCGTCGACAAACTTTACGGCCCGCTCCAGATCGGCTCCGTAGCCGTGACCCGCTCCGCCCTGAATGCACTGGGTGCAACCACTGACGGTCAGGTATTAAACGGTGAAAACAGTTTCTTTCGCATCGCCAGTCGTTTTTTCCTGGACTCACTGCAGTTCAATGCAGCGGATGTCGAAACTCATATAAAACTGACCGCCGATGCAAACGACTACCGCCTGCCGACATTGCTTTTTGAAATAGCCAGCCAACGCTCACGCTCTGCGCGCCCATTATTAAGAGCCAACCTTGCAGTACAGACTGAAGCGGGCAGTTATCACAATATCCTGGAAAAACTCCTGAAGTCTGCACAGGGCCTCGACCCTCATCAGTTTGCCCAGACTTCACTGAACTGGGTAAACAAGACCAAGAGCCAGATCCTCATCCCCACCGGCCTGGGACTCCAGGCCTTCGGAATCTACAGCGGCCTGCGCGGCCTGCAAGACGCCATCCGCAACAAGGACGACTACCAGACCCTGTTCAACGGCGCCAGCGTGGCCGCCGAAGTGGCTTCCTTGGGCGTCGAAGCGCTGGTGACCCGACAAGCCACGCAAATGATCCGGGCCGGTCAGCGCTCCCTGGGGGATTTCGCGAAAACCACCTTCGCGACTCGACTGGCTCGGGGGAGTGGGCTGATTGCCAGCGTGTTGACCCTGCCTTTCGATATCGTCTCCGCGGTTGACGCTTTCAAGGCCGCCGCCAACGCGAGTGGCAAAGCGGCCACCGATCATTACGTCAGCGCCGCCTTGAGCGTCACCAGCGCCGCCATGACCCTGACCATCGGCTTGGCCGCGCTGGCGGGCTTCAGTTCAGCCGGTCCGGTGGGCCTTGCCGCCGGGCTTATCCTGGTGGTCGGGTCACAGGTCTGGGGGGCGATTCGCCAGGTCGATGAGATCGACGACTACATAACCCTCAGTGCCCACGAGCGCCTGCGAACGGGTTGGTTCGCCTTCTGGACAATCAGCCCTGACGACGATATCCAGGAGCGCTACACCCTCGCCAAGGCGACCGCCGAACACACCAGGCAACTGCGGGCCAACGCCTTGACCTTGCTCAAGGGCCCGTTGAAAGACAGTACCGAGGCGATCGTGAACGGTCGATTCACCGTAGAACTCGAGCGAGTGACCTACAACACCTGGAACTGGTGGACCGGCGAAAAGTATCAGGCAACGAACACGCGCCCGAAAATCAAGGACAGCGATGACTGGATTGATGCCCGCCAAGGCGTCACGCTCGAAACGCCTGGCGCAGTCATCGAAGCGGCGGCGGAGCACAAAGGCATCCGTTGGTACATCGGCGGCGGCAATGACACGGTTTTCGGGGTTGAAAACAAGCCGAACGTTTTCCACTACGGATCAGGCGTCAAGCGGCTGAGGGGCGGCGCGAAAGACGATGTATTCGTTTTCGAAGGCTCGACATCCATTACCCCGGGAGACGAAGTGCCTGCGCCGAACCGGCTGGTCGGTGGCTCGGGTAACGACACGTTGATACTGGCCGGCAATCCCGGCCATGGCCAGGTGCTGCGACTGGGTTATCACATCGACCTGGAGGCTGGGCAAGCGTCCATCATCACTCAGGAAGTTCCCAGGAGCGAAAGCGGACAGTATCGCCACGCGCTTCTTGAAGGCATCGAACATGTGGAAATCCTTGAGGGCGGCACCCATGTCATCAAGGGCAGCGCCGACGCGAACATCATCAAGTCCCGGGGCAACGATCTCATCGAGGCTGGCGCGGGAGACGACCGGATCTTCATTCTCGGTGGCAACAACCGCAACGCCGACGGCGGGCCTGGGGACGATGCCTACGTCATCGCCCACAAACCCGGCCACGTATCGATCACCGAGGACGGCATGGGCAGCAGCGTCATTTCCCTGGACTGGCGCGCCGACCTGATTGAAAGCTGGGTGATCGAGCAGGGCAACCTGGTGATCACGTCGTGCTTCGATGGCAACGACAGGGAGTCACGCAAAGTCACCCTCAACAATGTCTATGCCGATACGGACTATCCAAGAGCATTACAGAACAACCGCCTGACCTTCACGACAAAGGACGGCTTCCACTGGGTGCCAGACCTGCCGGAGACGCTGGAGCACGACAGCCCCCTCGTCATTGAAGCGGTCATGGTGCAACACGGCATCCCCCGGAACCCGGCCATCCTCAATGACCGAAGCGAGCGCTGGGTGGCCCACGATAAGGACACGAGCTACTACGTTTCCCGGTTGATTGAATTCACCACGCTCAAGGTGAGACAGAAAAGTGAGTATTGCACCACGCTTCACCTGGACTATGCCCATCGCGAACTGACCCGGGTCGAAGCTCACTACAACGCCTATGTCATCCAGGAGGACGGAGGGGACACGGTGAAATATGGTGAGTGCGGTCTCACCCTGGATTTTGGCAGTCGCCGTGTCGTCCTGAACAACCTGGCCCGTTCCGACGAGCGCTACAGCGCACGGACAAAGACCACCGGGCGACGTGCGTTTTCCGCATTGGATTCGCAGCACACGTTTATCCTGATCATGCGCGACGGCGCCTCCTACCGCCTGGCCATCCCCACCCCCAACCCCGCGCGGTTGCTGGATAAAGGATTCATCGACAAGGATCCGGTGCAATGGAAGGCACAAGCCCCCCTTTCACTCACGCCGACCAGAAAGCACTACGCGTTTCTCCAGCCCCTGGATAAGAAGCCCCATCCCATGGGCAGCCAGGCCACCTGCGCGATGCTCACGCCAGCCGTTGAGCAGACCGGTATCGAAGTGCTGACAGGCCAAGGCTCCACGTACCTTGTCCACCTGAGCCCGGGCATGACACTACGGCTGACCACGCCAGGCGCACTGGCCGGCGCCAATCCACGACTGCCCCAGGCATCCACCTGGGAACTCGACGCCACCCGCCTCGGAGAGGTCGAGATCAAACTGGCCAATAACCTGCTGCAGGTAGGCACGACGATCCTTCATCTACCCGCCTATGCAGAGGACGACCTCGTCGACCAGATACGCGTCATCACGGCCCAGGGGGTCGTCCATGCAGTCGACAGCCTGTTCGAGCGCGTCTATGTAACGGCACTGGACGGCCGGTATTTTTCGCCCCCGGTCGATCCCGAAGCCGCCCTGCCCCCAGAATTGTCACGGTTAGCATCGGCACAACTGAGAGTCTCCAACGTGGCGCTCAAAGATGGCTCGCCTGGCTCACTGAGTTATCACCTCAAGGCGCGCCAGTGGACCCTCGATAGCGATGAATCCCGGGTCATCGCCGCAACGAGGCTAAGAAAAACCAACTTGTGCGATCACCATCTCAGCCTTTATCAGGACCTGGCTCGCGAAGGGCTCAGCCAGAATCCCCCCCTGGACGACGAGGCGCTGCGCTTGTTGCGCGAACAGTGCGTGAAATGGGCCGAAGGCACGACGTTGAACAAGTCACTGATGCTTGCGCAGGCCATCGCGCTGAGCCCGACTTTTGGCCTGGAACTTCCTCATTGGCGTTGGCTGCTCTCCCCAGGCGAGATCGCCTCCAGACAGACCTAGCCCTGACGAGCGACTGCGAACGTCTCTTGCAGACGCAATACATATGTACTGCACCCGCCCGTTGATTTTCCAAGAACATCTTCCAGCGCGTTGCCCGTCAATCCACACGACGGGCGATGACGTATTCATTGTCCATACTTTTCAAATTCAAGAGCGCAAACGTCAATGAGCCCCAGAAAAAACACCCGCCCCAACGTTCCAACTTCGCCTCCCGATACGCCCCACGGCAGTCGCGATACCACCCCCGAAAGCTTGCCCAGGAGCCCTATCAGGGTCGATGGCAACGATTCGTCGCCCGGCTCGTCGCCTGGGCGACAAACCGAAGCCGCTGACGCCCAGGCCACGGTGGTCCAGGTAGCGGAACTCACCTCCCAAGCCGCCATCGCCCATGTGCCCGCCTCGCTATCGCTGGACAATTATTACCTTTCCCCCGAGCTGATCCCCATGCTGTCGGACCCGGACCCGACCTCCGGGATCCAGACATTCAGGACCCGGACTTACGTCAAACTTGCCGAAGGTGGGACGGTGCTATTGGGGCGCGATGCCGACCAAAACTACCGGGCGCGCTCAAGCGCTGAGCTCGTTGCGTCCGGCCCCCGCCTGGAACAAGTCGAAGGCAGCCTGCTGTGGCGACAGGTTTCCCACGGCAGCGACTCCACGCTCACCATTACCCGCTACAACGTGCCGGACGATGATCCTCTGGAAGGGCCCGCGCCCAAGCGCCAGCGCACGGCGCCACCCTCCAGTGAAGTCGCAGTGGAAACCACCCCGGTTTTTCGCAAGGAATGGGGGGTCGAGCCAAAGCTCACCCTGCCGGCCTTCATCACCATCGGCGACGTTCACTATAAGCGGGTGACACGTGTCGACGCACGGGACTACCCCATTGCCTATATTCAGCAACCTGGCCATCCCGCCTATGATTTTGACCTGCTGGAGGCCATCCTCAGGCATACCCCGGACGAGCAGCCCCGAAGCGTAATCCGCGTGCCGCCGGACAACCATTGGGAGATCGATGCCAGGCTTCCCTTCGAGAAACCGCTGACGGCTTATGTCAGGGAAGTGTTTCCCGAGGTCACCACCGTCACCCTGGAAAATATCGCCAGAAGGCAGTTCGAACTCGCCAACAGCTCCTCGATCGCCGACGCTGCGGGCCTGACCGCACTGAGGCAGATTTTCCATAGCTGGAAAAACGCCGTTCCCTCGCCCCATCCGCAATGGACCGACCCCTTGCTGATGCTGCCCGTGCTCCCGACCTCTTCAGGGATTACGAGCGCTTCGCGTTCGATAGACCTGCCCATTTCCACCTCGACGGGGAGACTGGATCGGCTGGACTTCGACCCCCTACGGTTCCCGCGAGAGTGGAATTTCTTCATGTCGACCTACTCGCCGATGGACCTCAAACGCTTCATGGCCGGCATCCTGACGCGCAATGGCTACACGGTCATGGAGCCCAACAGTTTCAATAGCTTTCCGGCGCTGGTGTTTCGGCGCACCGGGCATGAATATGTATTTTTCATGAGCCTGCATCGCACTCGCATGCCGAAACTCTCCCTGCCCACCCACATGAATCCCAACACCACCGGCATCAACCTGGAGACCCAGGTCGGCGACGCTGCCGCACAAGCGGTCAAGGACGCCCATCAGGCCGGCAAAATCATCTGGCTAAAGGGCGGTTCACAGATCCGGCCTGGTTACGCGGACACTGTCTTTATCATTCGGGATGACAACGCCAGGCTGTAGGCTGGCGGCAAAAAAAAAGCCCGCAGTGTGAGCGGGCGAAAAACCAAAGAAGCGCCATGCGCAGTCGCTTCCAGGAGAGGCAGCTGCTTGGGGGATCAACTGCCTCGATAGGTGGAATAGGCGTAGGGCGAAATCAGCAGGGGCACGTGATAATGCTCCTGCTCGGCCGAAATACCGAAGCGCAGCACCACCACATCCAGGAACGCCGGATCGGGCAGTTGGACGCCACGGGCGCGGTAATAATCGCCGGCATGAAATTGCAGCTGATAGACGCCCGAACGGTAGTCCTCCCCTTGCAACAGCGGTGCGTCGCAGCGACCATCGCTGTTGGTCTGCGCGCTGGCGACCAGCTGCAATTGCGAGCCCTCCACACGGTACAACTCGATCTTGATCGCGCTGCCCGGGCAGCCATGTGCAGCATCCAAAACGTGAGTAGTCAAACGTCCCATTGCTTGTGCGCGCCTCGCTGCGGGCAGCCCGGCACGACGCCTCCTGATCAGTTGAAAGACAGACCGCACCGTTTCGGAGCACGAAACGCCACGGCGATGAGCGAATTAAGACACTTTAATAGAAAATTGTACACAATAAAAAACAAGAATTTCCCCTATATGATCCTTCACGGCGCGCCCGCCCAAGATTCGAGCCGAACCAACACCTACATGATTCCTCCAGGGATTAATTGACCAAGTGGGCAGGTTTCTTGCAACGTTTCTTGCAATGGAGAAACGCCAGGACCCGCCATGAAAAATGCAAAAAATCAGGCTTACAAATTGCGCATAAAGTTGTATACAATCACTCCATCGTCGTGACGCCAGCCTATATTTCATCATCAGGGCGCCACCCACATGGTTCGAACAAGAAGGAAGACTGCAGTGAGCGCTGACTACCCACGCGACCTGATCGGTTACGGCAATAACCCTCCCCATCCCCAATGGCCGGGCAATGCCCGCATCGCGTTGTCCTTCGTGCTCAACTACGAAGAAGGTGGCGAACGCAACGTCCTGCATGGCGACAAGGAATCCGAAGCGTTCCTTTCGGAGATGGTCGCCGCGCAACCGCTGCAGGGCGAGCGCAACATGAGCATGGAGTCGCTGTACGAGTATGGCAGCCGCGCCGGTGTCTGGCGGGTCCTCAAGCTGTTCAAGGAGTTCGATATCCCACTGACCATTTTCGCCGTGGCCATGGCCGCCCAGCGTCATCCGGACGTGATTCGCGCCATGGTCGCCGCCGGTCACGAAATCTGCAGCCACGGCTATCGCTGGATCGACTACCAATACATGGATGAGGCCCAGGAGCGCGACCACATGCTCGAAGCGATCCGCATCCTCACCGAAATCACTGGCGAGCGTCCGCTGGGCTGGTACACCGGCCGCACCGGCCCGAACACCCGCCGGCTGGTGATGGAAGAAGGCGGTTTTCTCTACGACAGCGACACCTACGACGACGACCTGCCCTACTGGGAACCGAACACCCCGAACGGCAAGCCGCACCTGGTGATTCCCTACACCCTCGACACCAACGACATGCGCTTCACCCAGGTGCAGGGCTTCAACAAGGGTGACGATTTTTTCCAATACCTCAAGGACGCTTTCGACGTGCTGTATGCCGAAGGCGCCGAGGCGCCGAAGATGCTGTCCATCGGGCTGCATTGCCGGCTGATCGGTCGCCCCGCGCGCCTGGCATCCCTCAAGCGCTTCCTCGAATACGTCAAAGGCCATGAACACGTCTGGTTCAGCCGTCGTGTCGACATCGCCCGCCACTGGCAGCAGGTCCACCCGTACCAAGGGGCATCGAATCCAGGAGCCTCGAAATGACCGCCTTCCAGACCCTCAAGCCTTCCACCTTGAGCCGCGAAGCCTTCGTCCGGGCTTTCGCCGACATCTACGAACATTCGCCCTGGGTCGCCGAAAAGGCGTTTGACCTGGGCCAGGATCCCTCGATCGACGAGATCGAGACCCTGCACCAGCGCATGAGCGACATCCTGTTGAGCGCCGATCACGCCAGCCAACTGGCGCTGATCAACGCCCACCCGGACCTGGCCGGCAAAGCCGCCGTCCAGGGCCAACTGACCGAAGCCAGCACGAACGAACAGGCCGGCGCCGGTATTCACCAATGCACGGCCGAAGAGTTTCAACGCTTCACCGAGCTGAACGACGCCTACAAGGCCAAGTTCAAGTTTCCCTTCATCATGGCGGTAAAAGGCAGCAACCGGCACCAGATCCTCGCGGCATTCGAAACGCGCATCCATCACTCGGCAGACGCCGAATTCAAATGCGCGCTGGCAGAGATCAACAAGATCGCGTTGTTCCGATTACTGACCCTTTAGCGAGCAGTCCTGAACCCTGGAACCTGCAAGCATCCCCAGCCAACTTATTTAAAGGCAGACAAGAAGAATGAAAGCTTACGCCGTACCTTTCGAGAAGTTCGTCAACCTGGCCGACGCCCGCCTGGGCACCAAGATCATCTCGGTCACCGATGACTGGTTCGCCGACGCCAACCGCCTGTTCCAGCCGACCCCGGCCGTGTGGAAGGAGGGCGTGTTCGATGATAACGGCAAGTGGATGGACGGCTGGGAATCGCGGCGCAAGCGCTTCGAAGGCTACGACAGCGCGGTGATCCGCCTGGGTGTGGCGGGCTCGATCAAGGGCGTGGACATCGACACTTCATTCTTCACCGGCAACTACCCACCGTCGGCCTCCCTCGAAGCCTGCTTCCTGACCGAAGGCGAGCCGGACGATAACACCCAGTGGACTGAAGTGCTGTCAGCCGTGGAGTTGCAAGGCAACAGCCACCACTACCACGAGATCAGCAACGACCAGGCCTTCAGCCACCTGCGTTTCAACATCTACCCCGATGGCGGCGTGGCCCGCTTGCGGGTCTACGGCATTCCGTACCGCGACTGGTCGGCCGTGGGCGACAACGAACAGATCGACCTGGCCGCCGCCCTCAACGGTGGCCGCGCCCTGGCCTGCTCCGACGAGCACTTCGGCCGCATGAGCAATATCCTCAACCCGGGTCGTGGCGTGAACATGGGCGATGGCTGGGAAACCGCCCGTCGTCGTACCCCGGGCAATGACTGGGTCATCGTCGCCCTGGGCCATGCCGGCGAGGTGGAGAAAGTCATCGTCGACACCCTGCACTTCAAGGGCAACTACCCCGACAGCTGCTCGATCCAGGGCGCGTTCGTCAAGGGCGGCACCGACAGCCAAATCGAAACCCAGTCGCTGTTCTGGCGCGAACTGCTGCCGAGCCAGAAGCTGGAGATGCACGCCGAACACACCTTCGCCGAGCAGATCAAGGCCCTGGGGCCCATCACCCACATCCGCCTCAATGTATTCCCGGATGGTGGCGTGAGTCGTCTGCGGGTTTTGGGCAAGGTCGCTAAATAAGCGGTGAGGCCAATCGCGAGCAGGCTCGCTCCCACAGGGGGTACGCGGTCAAATGTGGGAGCGAGCCTGCTCGCGATAGCAATCGAACCAACAACACAGATTTTTTTGGATAAGAAGACCAGCATGCGCACACTCAAGATCGAACCGTTGACCAAAGAAGCCTTCGCCCCGTTCGGTGACGTGATCGAAACCGACGGCAGCGATCACTTCATGATCAACAACGGTTCGACCATGCGCTTCCATCGCCTGGCGACGGTGCAAACCGCCACGCCGGACGATCAGGCGATCATCAGCATCTTCCGCGCCGACGCGCTGGACATGCCGTTGACCGTACGCATGCTGGAGCGCCATCCGCTGGGCAGCCAGGCCTTCATTCCGCTGCTCGGCAACCCCTTTCTGATCGTGGTCGCGCCACTTGGCGATGCACCTGTATCAGGCTTGGTCCGCGCCTTCGTCACCAACGGCAGGCAGGGCATTAATTACCATCGCGGCGTCTGGCACCACCCGGTGCTGACGATCGAAAAGCGGGATGACTTCCTGGTGGTTGATCGCAGTGGCACAGGCAATAACTGCGATGAGCATTTCTTCAAAGAGGACGAGTGTTTGGTCCTCGCCCCCCACCAATAAGAGAAGGTCCGATCACGCGCAGACAAGCGTGACGGGCGAGAGGTAAAGACTGTGGAAGCACATATGCTGGAATGGCTGAACCTGAGCGTGCGCTGGGTTCATATGATCACTGGCGTGGCCTGGATCGGCGCGTCGTTCTACTTCGTCTGGCTGGAAAACAACCTCAACCGCGTCAACCCCAGGAGTGGCCTGGCCGGCGACCTGTGGGCCATCCACGGTGGCGGCATCTACCACCTGGAAAAATACAAGCTCGCACCACCGTCCATGCCGGACAACCTGCACTGGTTCAAATGGGAAGCCTATTTCACCTGGATGTCGGGTATCGCCCTGCTGTGCGTGGTGTTCTATTGGAACCCGACCGTCTACCTGCTGGCCCCCGGCAGCGGCCTGAGCGGCCCCGAAGGCGTCGCCTTGGGTATCGGCTCGCTGTTCGTCGGCTGGTTCGTCTATTCCTTCCTGTGCGACTCGGCCCTGGGCAAGCGCCCAGCCTTGCTCGGCCTGATCCTGTTCGTGCTGTTGATCGCCGCGGCCTACGGGTTCAGCAAAGTGTTCAGCGGTCGCGGTGCCTACCTGCATGTCGGGGCGGTCATCGGCACGATCATGGTGGGCAACGTGTTCCGCATCATCATGCCGGCACAACGCGCCCTGGTGGCGGCGATCGCCGAGAACCGCACACCCGATCCGGCGTTGCCGGCCAAGGGCTTGTTGCGTTCGCGCCACAACAACTACTTCACCTTGCCGGTGCTGTTCATCATGATCAGCAACCATTTCCCGAGCACCTACGGCAGCCCATACAACTGGCTGATCCTGGCCGGTATCGCCGTGGCGGCGGTGTTGGTGCGGCATTACTTCAACACGCGCCATGACAGCAACCGATTTGCCTGGACGCTGCCGGTCGGCGCCCTGGCGATGATCTGCCTGGCTTATGTCACCGGCCCCAAACCCATGCCCAGCGCACCGGACGTGGCCAAGGCACCCGACGTGATCGAATACCAACCGTTGCCGGAAACGGCAGTGGGCGGCGGCGCGAAACCGGCGACCGCCCCCGCCGCACCGGCCTCGGCGCCTGCTCAGGCCGCCAACGCCCAGGGCCCCTCGTTCGAGAAGGTCCACAGCGTGATCCAGGAACGCTGCTCGGTCTGCCACTCGGCCAAGCCCACCAGCCCGCTGTTCAGTACCGCGCCGGGCGGAGTGATGTTCGACACGCCGCAGCAGATCCAGCAACAGGCCGCGCGCATCCAGGCCCAAGCCGTGACCAGCCAGATCATGCCGTTGGGCAACATCACTCAGATGACCCAGCAGGAACGCGACCTGATCGGCGCGTGGATCAACCAGGGCGCGCGCGCCAACTGAGCCACGCGCGCCAACACCGTTAATCGTCATACCGCTGACAGGTCGACCGGCACACCACCGGTCCCCCGTCAGCGACTGCCTGCGCCTCAACAATAAAAACAAGAGGAAAGCACCCGATGACCAAGCCCCGCCATCACGCCCCAAATTCGCCGCGCATGCGCTGTTGCAGGGCACTTGAGCCCTTCGAGGCAAGCCCGTATCCTGCGCGGCCGTTTGAAGCAGGCCTACAACAAAATCCCTTCCGATCCTGACCGGACCGCCAACTTGTTGCGGCGTTGGCGGACATGACGCGCCTCTGAAAACAGCTTTTCCGACTGATCAAAAAACCGCAAGGCACGCCATTTCCGGTTTTTTCCGGACTTGGCTCAGCGCTTGCTATCAGCATTCGCCACGCTCAAAAAGCTGACCGAACGGATGTTTTTAATCCATGGAAAAAGGCGCCACACCAGAGCGCTGACTGAAAAAAGCAGTACCACTTACCTTTGGGAGCAAACCGAATGAAACGTACGTGCACCAGCCTGATACTCGCAGGATCCTTGCTGGTCGCAGGCCAGGCGATGGCCGACGATCTGTTCCAATGGCAGAACAACAGCCTGACCTACCTGTATGGCAAGGATTTCCAGGTCAACCCGCGTATCCAGCAGACCGTGACCTTCGAACACGCCGATGCCTGGAAATACGGGGACAACTTCTTCTTCCTCGACCGGATCTTCTACAACGGCCAGGACGACAGCCAGTCCGGCCCGAATACCTACTATGGCGAGTTCAGCCCGCGCCTGTCGTTCGGCAAGATCTTCGACCAGAAGCTGGAACTGGGCCCGATCAAGGATGTGCTGCTGGCCATGACCTATGAGTTCGGGGAAGGTGACAACGAGTCCTACCTGATCGGCCCGGGCTTCGACCTGGCCATTCCCGGCTTCGACTACTTCCAGCTGAACTTCTACAACCGCCAGACCGAAGGCCCGCGCGCCGGCGACAATGTCTGGCAGATCACCCCGGCCTGGGCCTACACCATACCGGTGGGTTCTTCCGACATCCTGATCGACGGCTTCATCGACTGGGTGGTGGACAACGACACCAACGACAAGGGCACCTACCACGCCAACCTGCACATCAACCCGCAGATCAAATATGACCTGGGCAAGGCCTTGAAGCTTGGCGCCAAGCAGCTGTATGTGGGCGTGGAGTATGACTACTGGAAGAACAAATACGGGATCGAAGACAGCGAAGGGTTCAAGACCAACCAGAGCAACACCAGCTTCTTGCTCAAGTATCACTTCTAACCGCGCCACCCAGGTGGGAGCGAGCTTGCTCGCGATGGCGGTGGGTCAGGCTAAACAGGTGTTGGATGTGCCGCCGTCATCGCGAGCAAGCTCGCTCCCACATTGGTTTCGTGAAAGCCAGGATTCAGCGCCCACCGCAAATCCCTTGTGGGAGCGAGCTTGCTCGCGATAGCGGTGGACCGGCTTGCATCAGTCAGGACAACCCCAAAAACCGGCTCAACGCCTCGCGCTGCGCCAGTGCATCCTGGCGTCCCAACTCGATCAGCTCGCTGCAATACCCCGCCTCGAACAACAGGTAGCTCAGCACCCCCGCGCCACTGGTCTTGGTCGCGCCCGGCCCACGCAAGAAAACCCGCAACGCACGGGGCAGTTCCTGACGATGACGAGCGGCGATTTCATCGATCGGCTGGCTTGGCGAAATCACCAATACCTCCACTGGCGCCGCGCCCAGGGCATGGGCCGGCACATCATCGGGCAGCAGGTGGCTGAAACCGTTCAAGCGTTGAAGCAACTCGATGTCACTTTCCAGGCTGTCGATGAAGGTGCTGTTGAGCATATGGCCGCCGATCTGCGCCAGGGACGGTTGCAGGCCGGTGTAGCTGCGCTCGGAAGGATCCTGGCCACCGGCGCCACGGGGGTTGCCGCTGACGCCGATCACCAGCACGCGATTGGCCCCCAGGTGCAAGGCCGGGCTGATGGGCGCCGATTGCCGCACCGCGCCGTCGCCAAAGTATTGCGGGCCGATCTTGACCGGCGCGAACAACAGCGGAATCGCCGAGCTGGCCAGCAGATGCTCCACCGACAGCAGCGTCGGCACACCGATACGCCGGTGGCGCAGCCAGGCATCGATGGTGCCGCGGCCCTGGTAGAAAGTGACGGCCTGGCCGGTTTCATAACCGAATGCCGTCACCGCCACCGCCCGCAGTTGCTGCTCGGCGATGGCCAGTTCGATACCCGAGGCGTGGAACTGGGCCTGGAGCAGTTCCCGCAATGGCGAACTGTCGATCAGCGCCACCGGCAACTTGGCTCCCAGGCCCAGCAGGCTGTGAGTGATGAAGCGCGTCGCCTGGACCAGCACGCCGCGCCAGTCGCTGCGCATGACCTGATGGCTGCGCACCGCTTGCCAGAACGCCGTCAGCCGTTCGATGGCGGTCTTGAAGTCCATCGCCCCGCTCGCCAGGCTGACTGCGTTGATCGCCCCGGCCGAAGTGCCGACGATCACCGGAAACGGGTTATCCGCCCCGTCGGGTAACAATTCGGCAATCGCCGCCAATACCCCCACTTGATACGCCGCCCGAGCCCCACCGCCGGAAAGAATCAAACCTGTAACCGGTTCAGCTGGGGTCATCGCAATGCTCCGTGCTCAAGGTGATATCAAACAACTCAACCGCGTTTGTCGTACAGCTTGGGCTCGCCCGGTGGACGGCTTTTGAAACGCCGGTGGGTCCACAGGTACTGCTCGGGACAATCGCGCACCGACTGCTCGACCCATTGATTGATGCGGATGCAATCGGCTTCCTCGGTCTCCCCCGGGAAATCCGCCAGCGGAGCCTGGATCACCAGGCGATAACCGCTGCCATCGGCCAGGCGCTCCTGAGTGAAAGGCACCACCAGCGCCTTGCCCAGGCGGGCGAACTTGGTGGTGGCGGTGACCGTCGCGGCCTGGATGCCGAACAGCGGCACGAACACGCTTTGCTTGGCGCCGTAGTCCTGGTCCGGCGCATACCAGATCGCCCGCCCGGCCCGCAGCAGCTTGAGCATGCCGCGCACGTCGTCACGCTCCACCGCCAGGGAATCGAGGTTGTGCCGCTCGCGGCCCCGACGCTGAATGTAGTCGAACAACGGGTTATTGTGCTCGCGGTACATGCCATCGATGGTGTGCTGCTGGCCGAGCAAGGCCGCGCCGATTTCCAGCGTGGTGAAATGCAGCGCCATCAGGATCACGCCCTTGCCCTCGCGCTGGGCCTGCTTGAGATGTTCCAACCCTTCGACATGGGCCAGTTTCGCCAGCCGCGAGCGCGACCACCACCAACTCATGGCCATTTCGAAAAAGGCGATGCCGGTGGAGGCAAAGTTCTCCTTGAGCAGACGCTTGCGTTCGGCAGCGGACTTTTGCGGGAAACACAGTTCCAGGTTGCGACGGGCAATGCGCCGTCGGTCGCCGGCCACTCGGTACATCAGCGCCCCCAAGGCACGACCGACCCGCAGCAATAACGGATAAGGCAATTGCACGATCAGCCACAACAGCCCCAGGCCACACCACAGCAGCCAGAAACGCGGATGAAAAAAAGCAGCTCGAAAACGCGGGCGATCCATTACAACTTCCATTAAGACATGGGCCGCGCATTCTACATTGTTCGACCCGGGTTGCGGCTGGCGGACGATCTCGTTATAAGTCTCGGCACTTTTAGTGACAAGCCGTTGTACGCCGACCATGAGCCAAACCGAACCGCTAGACCAAGATCCCGTGTTCCAGCTGAAGGGCAGCATGCTCGCCATTACGGTGCTGGAACTGGCCCGCAACGACCTGGAGAGCCTTGACCGGCAACTGGCGGCGAAAGTCGCCCAGGCCCCGAACTTCTTCAGCAATGCCCCCCTGGTGCTGGCCCTGGACAAGCTGCCGGCTGGCGAAGGCTCAGTGGATCTGCCAGGCCTGATGCGCATTTGCCGCCAGCACGGTCTGCGCACCCTGGCGATCCGCGCCAGCCGCATCGAAGACATCGCCGCCGCCATCGCCGTGGACATTCCCGTGCTACCGCCGTCCGGCGCCCGGGAACGTGTGCTGGAACTGAGCCCGGCCGAAGCGAAGAAAGCCCCGGAAAAACCACCGGAGCCCACCATCAAGCCGACGCGGGTCATCACCACGCCAGTGCGCGGCGGGCAACAGATTTATGCCCAAGGTGGCGATCTGGTCATCGTGTCGTCGGTCAGCCCGGGGGCGGAACTTCTGGCCGATGGCAACATCCATGTATACGGCCCGATGCGCGGTCGAGCGCTGGCCGGCGTCAAGGGTGATACCAAAGCCAGGATCTTCTGTCAGCAATTGAGCGCTGAGCTGGTTTCCATCGCCGGGCAGTACAAGGTCTCCGAGGATTTGCGTCGCGACCCGTTGTGGGGGGCCGGCGTTCAGATCAGCCTGTCGGGCGACGTGTTGAACATCATTCGGCTTTAACGGATACTGCCGCATTTTCCAAGCATCTCTAAAACGAGCGAAAACGGCTTAAAACGACGCAGGAAAAAGGATCTGGCAGTGTTTACCGGAGGTAGACCCCGCCCGACAGCCGATTCCAGCCAAGCCTGTCCAATTGCAACGGTTTTCCAGAGATGTTTTTCAGGGGCTGACAAAGTCCCTTTTTCCTTAGGGGTGAAACACCTTGGCCAAGATTCTCGTGGTTACATCCGGCAAGGGTGGTGTGGGTAAGACCACCACCAGCGCCGCTATCGGTACCGGCCTCGCTCTGCGCGGCCACAAGACAGTCATCGTCGACTTCGACGTCGGTTTGCGTAACCTGGACCTGATCATGGGTTGCGAGCGCCGCGTGGTCTACGACTTCGTCAACGTGGTCAACGGCGAAGCGAACCTGCAACAGGCCCTGATCAAGGACAAGCGCCTTGAGAACCTCTACGTGCTGGCCGCCAGCCAGACCCGCGACAAAGACGCGCTGACCCAGGAAGGCGTGGAAAAAGTGCTGATGCAACTCAAGGAAGACTTCGAGTTCGTGGTCTGCGACTCCCCGGCCGGTATCGAGAAAGGCGCCCACCTGGCCATGTACTTCGCCGACGAAGCGATTGTCGTGACCAACCCGGAAGTGTCGTCGGTCCGTGACTCCGACCGCATGCTGGGCCTGCTGGCGAGCAAATCCCGCCGCGCCGAAAAGGGCGAAGAGCCGATCAAGGAACACCTGCTGCTGACTCGCTACAACCCGCAACGGGTCAGCGATGGCGAGATGCTGGGCGTCGAAGACGTCAAGGAAATCCTCGCGGTCACCCTGCTGGGTGTCATTCCGGAATCCCAAGCGGTACTCAAGGCTTCCAACTCCGGCGTGCCGGTGATTCTCGACGACCAGAGCGATGCCGGCCAGGCATACAGCGATGCCGTCGATCGCCTGCTGGGCAAGACCGTGGAGCATCGTTTCCTCGATGTAACGAAGAAAGGTTTCTTCGAGCGCCTGTTTGGAGGTAGGTAATGAACCTTTTTGACTTCTTTCGTGCCAACAAAAAGCCCAGTACCGCCTCGGTCGCGAAAGAGCGTCTACAGATCATCGTGGCGCACGAACGCGGCCAACGCAGCACCCCTGACTACCTGCCGGCCTTGCAGAAGGAACTGGTGGAAGTGATCCGCAAGTACGTCAACATCGGTAGCGATGACGTGCATGTGGCGCTGGAAAGCCAGGGCAGCTGCTCGATCCTGGAACTCAATATCACCCTGCCGGATCGCTGATCGCCCCGGCGGGAGCCACGGCGGCTCGGGTCCTTCTCCTCCCACCCTTGGGTTCGAGAAGGACCCGAGCCGCCGTTGGCGTTTGTAACGAGACTGTTTTCAATGCCCCTGTCCAACATCCGCATCATTCATCAGGACGCCGCTGTCCTGGTGGTCGACAAGCCGACCCTGTTGCTTTCCGTGCCCGGCCGGGCCGACGACAACAAAGATTGCCTGATCACCCGCCTGCAGGAAAACGGCTACCCGGAAGCGCGAATCGTGCACCGACTGGACTGGGAAACCTCCGGCATCATCCTCTTGGCCCGTGACCCGGACACCCATCGCGAACTGTCCCGGCAATTTCATGATCGCGAAACCGAAAAAGCCTACACGGCATTGTGCTGGGGCCAACCGGAGCTGGACAGTGGCAGCATCGACCTGCCCTTGCGCTACGATCCGCCGACCAAACCCCGGCATGTGGTGGACCATGAACAGGGCAAACACGCCCTGACCTTCTGGCGCGTACTGGAACGTTGCGGCGACTGGTGCCGGGTCGAGCTGACGCCGATCACCGGGCGCTCGCACCAATTGCGCGTACACATGCTGTCCATCGGTCACCCGCTGCTGGGCGACGGGCTCTACGCCCACCCGCAGGCCCTCGCCGCCTGGCCACGCCTGTGCCTGCACGCCAGCATGTTGAGCTTCACCCATCCGCAAAGCGGCGAGCGCTTGCGCTTCGAGTGCCCGGCACCGTTTTAGAACCGTGGAAAAAACGGTACCTGATGGACAGCTTCGAATACCACTGGGACCATGTCTGCAAGCGCGTGGACGACCTCAAGCTGGGCACGCGCCTGCACGCCCACGGCATCCTCCGGACAACGCTTTCAAGCGCTACAACAGCGGGTTATGCGGTGTGACTGACAAAGACGGGGCGCTGCTGGCCCAGGCCGTCGGGCTGATCGATGACGGGCCCGTGGACACCCCCCGACGGGGATTGAGCCTGCAACGCAGGCGGTCGATGGGGTAAACTCCCGCCCATCGCTGTCTGGAGTGACTTATGCGCGCAGAGTTGAACCAAGGCCTGATCGACTTCCTCAAGGCCTCCCCTACCCCGTTCCATGCCACCGCCAGCCTGGCCCAGCGCCTGGAGGCGGCCGGCTATCAGCGTCTTGACGAACGCGAGACCTGGGCCACCGAGGCCAACGGTCGCTACTACGTCACGCGCAACGACTCCTCGATCATCGCCTTCAAGCTCGGCCGCAACTCACCGCTGCACGACGGCATTCGCCTGGTCGGCGCCCACACCGACAGCCCTTGCCTGCGGGTCAAGCCACAGCCGGAGCTGCAACGCCACGGGTTCTGGCAGTTGGGCGTGGAAGTCTACGGCGGCGCGCTGCTGGCGCCGTGGTTCGACCGCGACCTGTCCCTGGCCGGGCGCATGACCTTCCGCCGCGATGGCAAGGTCGAAAGCCAGTTGATCGATTTCAAGGCGCCAATCGCCACAATTCCGAACCTGGCCATCCACCTCAATCGCGAAGCCAACCAGGGCTGGGCCATCAACCCGCAGAACGAACTGCCGCCGATCCTCGCCCAGTTCGCCGGTGACGAGCGCGTCGACTTCCGTGCCGTGCTCACCGATCAACTGGCCCGCGAACACGGCCTGAATGCCGACGTGGTGCTCGATTACGAGTTGAGTTTCTACGACACCCAAAGCGCCGCGGTCATTGGCCTGCACGGCGACTTCATTGCCGGCGCGCGCCTGGACAACCTGTTGTCGTGCTACGCGGGCCTGCAAGCTTTGCTGAACGCCGATACCGAAGAAACGTGCGTACTGGTGTGCAACGATCACGAGGAAGTTGGCTCGTGCTCGGCCTGTGGCGCCGACGGCCCGATGCTGGAACAAACCCTGCGTCGCCTGTTGCCTGAAGGTGAAGAGTTCGTTCGCACCATTCAGAAATCCCTGCTGGTGTCGGCGGACAACGCCCACGGCGTGCACCCCAACTATGCCGACAAACACGACGCCAACCACGGCCCCAAGCTCAACGCCGGTCCGGTGATCAAGGTCAACAGCAACCAGCGCTACGCCACCAACAGCGAAACCGCCGGGTTCTTCCGTCACCTGTGCATGGCCGAAGAAGTGCCGGTGCAGAGCTTCGTGGTGCGCAGCGACATGGGCTGCGGCTCGACCATCGGCCCGATCACCGCCAGCCAGCTGGGCGTGCGCACCGTGGACATCGGCCTGCCGACCTTCGCCATGCATTCGATCCGCGAACTGTGCGGCAGCCATGACTTGGCGCATCTGGTGAAGGTGCTGAGCGCGTTCTACGCCTCTCGCGAGTTGCCATAACCGCCCCGAAGGCATGATGAACCCTGTGGGAGCAAGGCTTGCCCGCGATGAAGGTGATGCGATTTTCCCAGAAATCGAGTCGCCTTCATCGCGGGCAAGCCTTGCTCGCACACAGCGTTCGCCTCGGGATTGAGGGGTGTGCTGACACACATCATCCCAATCCGGAAAAACCCCGACTAGACTGGCCTTATCCCCCCTGACAAGGCCGTCTCCATGGTTTCCATGTCTTCGTTCAACAGCATGCTGGTCCCCATCATCGCCGGCATGATCCTGCTGGCCATCGGCTTCAACTTCCGTGACAAGAACGTCGGGGTCTTCGCCATGTGGATCGGCATGTTGCTGATCCTCGCCACGGTGTTATTCAGGATCCTGGCCAAGCTCAACGAGTCAGCCTGAGTTCACCTCAAGCGGGCGGTTGCTCGGGCACATCCACCCCGACATGGATCGCGTCGTGTCGCCAGAACTCCAGGTCGCAGTCGATCAGCCGCTGGTGCTGGTCATAGTTGACCCGTGCGATGCGAAGCCCGGGGCTGCCCACCGAAACCCTCAACGCCGCTGCCGCTTCCGGCTGTAAAGAAGTGGGCACGATGTCGAACTTCACCCGGCCGTAGTGCAGGTCGTAATGGCGGGCGTACAACTCGGTGATGGACTGGTTGAGATCGAACTCGAGGATGTCCGGAAAATACTGCGGGTTCAGGTAGTGTTCGACGTACAGCACCAGGCGCTGGTCGATACGGCGCACGCGGCAGATCTGGATCACGCTGGACAGCGCCGGCAGTTGCAACCAGGCACACACGGCCGCCGAAGCCGGTTGCAGGCGCGCCGAGATCACTTGTGTAGAAGGCACACGCCCCTGGGCCGCCACCATGGCGTG
Source organism: Pseudomonas sp. NFACC13-1 (assembly GCF_900104425.1). Classification (NCBI taxonomy): domain Bacteria; kingdom Pseudomonadati; phylum Pseudomonadota; class Gammaproteobacteria; order Pseudomonadales; family Pseudomonadaceae; genus Pseudomonas; species Pseudomonas sp. NFACC13-1. Next base: position 50,036 of record NZ_FMXV01000033.1, read on the forward strand.
GAAATGGCTGCGTTGCATCAGGTTGTAGGCCAGGCGCGGCGGCGAGACGAACCAGCCCCGGCGCTCCTCCCGATAGATCTGCCCCTGGGCTTCGAGCTGCAACAACGCCTCGCGCACGGTAATCCGCGTGGTCCCGAACAATTCACTGAGCTTGCGCTCGGCCGGCAACTTGCTGCCGGGCGCCAGCAACCCGTGGTCGAGCTGCTCTTGCAGGACCTGTCCGATGGCTGTCACCGCTTTGGTTGCATCGATGCGCATCAACGTTACCTATCTGGACTAGACCAGCACTGTTTCGGGGCAGGATCGACGGTTCATCGATCCGCTTCTGGGTCCAGCAAGCCTAGGCACTGCACATGACTGGCAGATGACAGAGCCGCCGAACGGTCGTTGTGCCAGTGTGCAAATTAACGGCCAAGTCCTTTCAGATCAGCTGTTTAACCATGGTCTACGCTTAATTCGCAGCCAGCCTCCACGAGCCGGGTATTTCCGGGAGGCCCCGATACCGACATCAAAATGTCACAGGGCTCGCCTACATTGGCTCAGGTATTGCTGACCTAGACCAACACAACCGCAATCGCAGCGTTGAAAACGCCCATAGGAGCTTCGGATGAAACAGCTTTTCCTGGCATCACTGTTAGGCTCGACCATTGCCATGTGCACCGCCGCCATGGCCGCTGACACCGATCTGAAAACGTTGGAAGCCGCTGCGAAAGCGGAAGGCGCCGTCAACAGTGTCGGCATGCCCGATGACTGGGCAAACTGGAAAGGCACCTGGGACGACCTGGCCAAGGTCTACGGCTTGAAACACATCGACACCGACATGAGCTCGGCCCAGGAAATCGCCAAGTTCGCCGCCGAAAAAGACAATGCCAGCGCCGACATCGGCGACGTCGGGGCGGCGTTCGGCCCGATCGCGGTCAAGCAGGGCGTGGTCCAGCCCTACAAGCCAAGCACCTGGGAACAAGTGCCCGCCTGGGCCAAGGACAAGGACGGCAACTGGGCATTGGCCTACACCGGCACCATCGCCTTCATCGTCAACAAGAAGCTGCTGCACGGTTCCGAAGTGCCGACCAAATGGGCTGACCTGAAGACCGGCAAGTACAAAGTCTCCATCGGTGACGTGAGCACCGCGGCCCAGGCCGCCAACGGCGTGCTGGCGGCGGCCCTGGCCAACGGCGGCGACGAGAAGAACCTCCAGCCGGCCCTGTTGATGTTTGCCGAAATCGCCAAGCAAGGGCGCCTGTCCATGGCCAACCCGACCATCGCCACGATGGAAAAAGGTGAAGTCGAAGTCGGTGTGGTCTGGGACTTCAACGGCTTGAGCTACAAGGCCAAGATGGCCAACCCGGATGACTACGTCGTGCTGATTCCGTCCGACGGCTCGGTCATCTCCGGCTACACCACCATCATCAACAAATACGCCAAGCACCCGAACGCCGCCAAGCTGGCCCGCGAGTACATCTTCAGCGACGCCGGCCAGATCAACCTGGCCAAGGGCAACGCCCGTCCGATCCGCGCCGAGCACCTGAAACTGCCGGAAGAGGTCCAGGCCAAGCTGCTGCCGAACGAGCAGTACAAAGGCGTGACCCCGATCAAGGATGCGGATGCGTGGGAGAAGACGTCCAAGGCACTGCCGCAGACGTGGAATGAACAAGTCATCGTCGAGATGAAGTAAAGGCGCTAGCACCCGCCCGGATATCCACTGGCAATCCAATTGTAGAGGCAGGCCCTGTGGGAGCGAGCTTGCTCGCGATAAACGATGACACGGTAGTGCTGTTGAACCGTGTCGCCTTCATCGCGAGCAAGCTCGCTCCCACAGAAGCTCGCTCCCACATTGGACCTGCGGTGAGTCCGAGTTTTCTGGTGTCCATCCGGAGTCCTGGTATCCATGAAGCACAACGTCATCCTGGTGGTGCTCGACGGCCTCAACCATGAGGTCGCCCGGCATGCCATGGGGCATTTGCAGGCTTACGTCGGCGCAGGACGCGCGGCCCTCTACACATTGGAATGTGAGTTGCCCGCCCTGTCCCGCCCACTCTACGAATGCATCCTCACCGGCGTCGTGCCCATCGACAGCGGGATCGTGCACAACAACGTCACGCGCCTGTCGAACCAGCGCAGCATTTTCCACTACGCCACCCAGGCCGGCCTGAGCACAGCGGCTGCGGCGTACCACTGGGTCAGCGAGCTCTACAACGCTTCGCCCTTCGTGGCCGGTCGCGACCGTCATACCGACAACCCCGACCTGCCGATTCAATACGGGCATTTCTACTGGAATGACCACTACCCCGATTCCCATCTGTTCGCCGACGCCGAACACCTGCGCCAGCGCTACTTGCCGAACTTCCTGCTGGTGCACCCGATGAACATCGACGATGCCGGCCACAAGCACGGCCTCGACACCCCGCAATACCGCAACAGTGCCCGCTCGGCCGACATCAACCTGGCGGTCTACCTGCAAGCCTGGCTCGACGCCGGTTACCAGGTGCTGGTGACCTCCGACCACGGCATGAACAACGACCGCTCCCACAACGGCCTGCTGGCCGAAGAACGGGAAGTGCCGTTGTTCGTCCTGGGGGACAGCTTCAGTTTCGATCCCGCTGCCACGCCGAGGCAGACCGAGCTGTGCGGCACCATTTGCCAATTGCTTGGCGTCGACCACGACAAACCTTATTGCCAGGAGTTACTCAAGTGAACGCCATGACGCGCGGCAAATGGCTGGCAGCGTTGTGCCTGGTGCCCTTCGCGATTTTCTTCATCGTGTTCCAGATCGCCCCGCTGCTCTGGGTGCTGGTCAACAGCCTGGAATCGGAAGAGTTCGGCTGGGGCCTGGCCAACTTCAGCAAGATCTTCAGTTCCAAGTTCTACCTGCAAGCCATCCAGCACAGCCTGGAAATCAGCTTCTGGTCCAGTGTGTTCGGCATCGTCATCGCCGTGCTCGGCAGCTACTCATTGCGCCGTGTGGATTCGCGGCTGCGCAACTTCGTCAATGCCTTCGCCAACATGACCAGCAACTTCGCCGGCGTGCCCCTGGCCTTCGCCTTCATCATTTTGCTGGGGTTCAACGGCAGCATCACGATCATGCTCAAGCAAGCGGGGATCATCGAGGATTTCAACCTGTATTCGAAAACCGGGCTGATCATTCTCTACACCTACTTCCAGATTCCCCTGGGCGTGCTGCTGCTCTATCCGGCCTTCGACGCCCTGCGCGAAGACTGGCGCGAATCCGCCGAGTTGCTCGGCGCCAGCGGCTGGCAGTTCTGGCGGCACATCGGCTTGCCGGTGCTGACCCCGGCGCTGCTGGGCACCTTCGTGATCCTGCTGGCCAATGCCCTCGGCGCCTATGCCACGGTCTACGCGTTGACCACCGGTAACTTCAACGTGCTGCCGATCCGCATCGCCGCCATGGTCTCCGGCGATATTTCCCTCGACCCGAACCTGGCCAGTGCCCTGGCCGTGGTGCTGGTGGCGTTGATGACCATCGTGACCATCGTCCACCAGTTGCTGCTCAGGAGGAGCTACCATGTCTCGCGCTGAACCGGGCTCCGCCGGGCTCTATCATCGGACAGTGGTGTACCTGCTCTTCGCCATCCTGCTGCTGCCCCTGGCCGGCACGCTGGTCTACTCCATTGCCAGCAGTTGGTCGGCCACCGTGCTGCCCAGCGGCTTCACTTTCAAATGGTATGTGCAGTTGTGGAGCGATCCGCGCTTTCTCCATGCCTTCGGTCAATCGTTGCTGGTCTGTGTCGGGGCGCTGGTGCTCTCGGTGGTGTTGATCCTGCCGTTGCTGTTCGTGGTCCACTACCACTTCCCCAAACTCGACGCGCTGATGAACATCCTCATCCTGCTGCCGTTCGCGGTGCCGCCCGTGGTGTCGTCGGTGGGGCTGTTGCAACTCTATGGCTCCGGGCCGCTGGCGATGGTCGGTACACCCTGGATCCTGATCGGTTGTTACTTCACTGTCGCCCTGCCGTTCATGTACCGGGCGATCACCAACAACCTGCAAGCCATCAACCTGCGCGACCTGATGGACGCCGCCCAACTGCTTGGCGCCAGCACCTTCCAGGCCGCATTCCTGGTGGTGCTGCCGAACCTGCGCAAGGGGCTGATGGTGGCGCTGCTGCTGTCCTTCTCGTTCCTGTTCGGCGAATTCGTGTTTGCCAACATCCTGGTCGGCACCCGCTATGAAACCCTGCAGGTTTACCTGAACAACATGCGCAACAGCAGCGGCCACTTCACCAGTGCGCTGGTGATCTCCTATTTCTTCTTCGTACTGGTCCTGACCTGGGCGGCCAATATCTTGAACAAGGACAAAAGCCAATGAGCTACGTCAGCGTCCAACACCTGCAAAAAAGCTATGCCGGCACCCCGGTATTCAGCGACATCAACTGCGAGATCGCCAAGGGCGAATTCGTCACCCTGCTCGGCCCTTCCGGTTGCGGCAAATCCACGCTGTTGCGCTGCATTGCCGGCCTGACCGCGGTGGATGCCGGCCAGATCATCCTCGACGGACAGGACATCGTCCCGCTGAGTCCTCAGAAACGCGGCATCGGCATGGTCTTCCAGAGCTACGCCCTGTTCCCGAACATGACCGTGGAGCAAAACGTCGCCTTCGGCCTGCGCATGCAAAAGGTCGACGCCTCGGACAGTCGCCAGCGCGTGCTGGAGATCCTGCGCCTGGTGGAGCTGCACGATTTCGCCGCCCGCTATCCCCATCAACTCTCCGGCGGCCAATGCCAGCGTGTCGCCCTCGCCCGCTCCCTGGTCACGCGGCCGCGCCTGTTGTTGCTGGACGAACCGCTGTCAGCCCTGGATGCGCGGATTCGCAAGCACTTGCGTGAACAGATCCGACAGATCCAGCGTGAGTTGGGCCTGACCACGATCTTCGTCACACACGACCAGGAAGAAGCCCTGACCATGTCTGACCGGATTTTCCTGATGAACCAGGGAAAGATCGTACAAAGCGGCGATGCCGAAACCCTTTACACTGCGCCAGTCGATGTCTTTGCCGCCGGCTTCATCGGCAACTACAACCTGCTGGACGCCGACAGCGCGAGCAAACTGCTGCAGCGGCCGGTGAACAGTCGCATCGCCATCCGCCCGGAGGCCATCGAGCTGAGCCGCAGCGGCCAGGCCGATGCGCTGATCCGCAGCCACAGCCTGCTGGGCAACGTCATCCGCTACCGGGTCGAGGCCCGTGGCGTGGAGTTGGTGGTGGATGTGCTCAACCGCTCGGCCGCCGACCTGCACCCCGATGGCGCAAGGTTGGCACTTTCCATCGATCCATCGGCGCTGTGTGAGGTAGCCTGATGGCCTTGTTGATTTTGAAGCTGATCTTGAAAAGGGAAACACGCTGATGGCCCTGGCAATTTTTGATCTGGACGAAACCCTGATCCACGGCGACTGCGCCACCCTCTGGAGTGAACAGATGGGTCGCCTGGGCTGGGTCGATCCCGAGTCGTTCATGCGGCGCAACAACGAGCTGATGGACGCCTACAGCCACGGCAAGCTGAGCATGGAAGAGTACATGGACTTCAGCCTGGAACCGATGATCGGCCGCACACCGGAGGAAATCGAGCACCTGGTGGCGCCGTGGGTGGAAGACTTCATCGAACCGATCATCTTCAGCGACGCCACCAGGACCATCGCCGAACACCGCAAGGCCGGCGACCGGATCCTGGTGATCTCGGCCTCGGGCACGCACCTGGTCAAGCCGATTGCCGAACGCCTGGGCATCGATGAGATCCTGGCGATCGAGCTTGAAGTGGCCCATGGCGTGTACAGCGGCAAGACCGTGGGCACCCTGACCTACCGCGAAGGCAAGATCGCGCGGCTGCTGGATTGGCTGGATGCCGAGGAGGAGAACCTGGAAGGCGCGAGTTTCTATTCCGACTCGCGCAACGACCTGCCGTTGTTGCTCAAGGTCGATCACCCGCACGTGGTGAACCCGGACCCGGTGTTGAAAGCCCATGCCGAATCGGCCGGGTGGCCAATCCATACCTGGAAATAAGCAGCCCCGTGTGGGAGCGAGCTTGCTCGCGATGGCGGTGGATCAGCAGACATTGATTTAGCTGACACATCGCAATCGCGAGCAAGCTCAGCTCCCACAGCTTCAGCCCCTAGCCCAGCAGCAGCCACAGGCCCCAGCCGAGCAACAACAATCCGCAGAGACGACTGAGCCAGAGTCCCTGCGGCAGGTTTTTCTCCAGCAGGATGAAGGCACCGATCACTGCCACCCAGAGCAGGTTCATCACGCCGACCACGAACAGCAGGCCCATCAGGGCCCAGCAGCAACCCAGGCAGTAAGCGCCATGGGCCAGCCCCATGCGCCAGCCGCCGAGCACGTCGGGGCGCCAGTAGCCGAGAAGAAAATGCAGCGGCCCGCGACAATGCTCAAGGCAGACCGCCTTGCTCGGCAGCCACTGATAGACGCCTGCGACCAGCAGCAGGCCAGCGCCTAGGGCGGTACTGCTGCTGCGCATCCCCGGACTGAGCAGGGCGAGCCGCTCGAGCGCCCATTGCAGCGCCGTGGCGCACAGGGCGAAGCCGGTCCAGACCAGGCCATAGGCACTGCAAAACAGCAGCAGGGCCAGGTGTCGCTGCGGTGCCGGCATGCGCTTGCGCAGCATCTGCTGGTAGATCAGCAGCATGGGCACGGCGCTGGGCAGCATCATGCCGATCATCATCACCCCCCACATGATGAACATCAGCAGCGCATCGCTCAGGCTCCAGGGCATGATCATACCGGCCATTGCCGCATCGGCCATGCCACCCGGGGCACTCATATCGCGGGCCATGCGCAGCAGCATCAGCCAGGCCAGGACGGTCAGCGCAAGCAGGCAGAGCAGGAACAGCAACTGCTCGCCTGTCAGTCGCTTGCTCGGCGTCACCGCCCGAGGCCCTGCCATTACGGTTCTATGCCATGGCCGGTGAAGTGTACGTGGGCGAGATGGCTATGGCTGCCCTGGGATTGCAGCTTGAGGGCTGAATGCGTCTGGTAGCTGCCGCTGGCGACTTCGGCCTCAAGGAACTCGAAGCCGTTGGGCAGGGACAGGCGGACTCGATGAGGTGAGCCGTCGATCGGGCTACGGATCGGCTCGCCGCTGGCTTGCAGTACGCCCGGAATGTCCAGGTGCGCCAAGCGCTGATCGACATCGATGGATAGGGTGATGGGCACGAACAGCGGTTCGAACGCTTCACTCATGGTGCTGCTGAACACCTGGAACACGTTGGCCCCGGGGTCGCTCTCCAGACCAGAGAGGATGGTCAGCAGGGCCTGGCGTTGCGCCTCGTCGGCGCGTTCATCGATGAACACCTGACAACTGCCGTTGCCCTCATGAATGGCGCCCGGCCAAGCGAAGGTGGCAGCCCAGCACAAACCTCCCAGCGCCACCTGATTGAAATACCCGTGCTCCACTCGCATCGACGCCACCGCCTGGCAGTGGCCCCGGGTCGGTGGCGCATCGAATTGACAAGGGCAGCCCCAATTACAGTTGCAGGCAACGAATTCGACGCCCTGCATGCGCCATTCGGCAATGGCCATGACCAACCTCTTCACCTGGCGGGTGAAATGAAAGTTGCGGTTACCCCCATCCCTCCTCAATTAACGCTAGCAGGGGGCACGCATCGGGTACGGGCTGCCGACCAAAGGTCCGCTTGCCCGTGGTTGCCGGTCAACGGTGCAAGCCACTGTCAATTGGGATGAAGCCCGTCATGTCGGTGCGAGCATGCAAATGCTCCTGCAAATAAAGACACCTGTGGGAGCGAGCTTGCTCGCGATGACGGTCGCACACTCAACAACTTTGTTGACTGTCACACTGCTATCGCGAGCAAGCTCGCTCCCACAGGTCTGCGCAGAATCAGCTCAGGCTCTCGTCGATCAGCAACACCAACTTGCCCGACACCTGGTTGGTCGCCAGCTCCGCGAACGCCGCCTCGGCGTCCTTGATCGCGAAGGTCCGGGCCAGCTGTGGGCTCAGGCGCTTGTCGGCAAACAGCGGCCACACCTGTTGCCCCAGCTCACTGATCAAGTCGGCCTTGAATTGCTCATCGCGGCTGCGCAGGGTCGAGCCGAGCAGTTGGATACGCTTGCCCAGCACCTGGGCCAGATCGAGCTCGGTCGAGCGCCCTCCCATCAGGCCGATCAACACCCAACGGCCGTCAACTGACAAAAGTTTCACGTTGAGTTTGGCGTAGCTGCCACCCACCGGATCGAGGATCACGTCGAAGGGACCGAGGTCGTTCAAACCCTCCAGGCCATCGGTGCGTACCACGCCGCCCTGGGCGCCCAGGGCCTCGCAATAGGACAGCCGCTCGGTCGAACCGACACTGACCCAGCACGGGTTGCCGAACGCCTTGCACAGCTGGATCGCGGCCGAACCGACGCCACTGGCCCCGGCGTGCAGCAGCACTTTCTCGCCCGGTTTGAGCGCCGCCAGCTGGAACAGATTCAGCCACGCGGTGCTGTAGACCTCAGGCAGCGCGGCCGCTTCAGCCAAGGACAGGCCTTCGGGCACCGGCAGCACATGGCGGCCATCGACCACCACCTCCTCGGCCATTCCACCGCCGGCCAGCAACGCACAAACGCGGTCGCCCACCTGCCAGGACGAGCCCGGCCCGACCTCGCTGATCACCCCGGAACACTCCAGCCCCAACACCTGGCTGGCGCCGGGTGGCGGCGGGTAAAGCCCGGCTTTTTGTAACAAATCGGCCCGATTCAGGCCGGCGGCCGCCACACGGATGCGAACTTGCCCCACATCACACGTCGGGCTCGGCTCATCTGCCCATACCACTTGGCCTTCAACGCCTTGCAATGCTTTCACGGTGCCTCCATAGTGAGTCTCGACTGGGCCCGCTGCTTCAACGCCGGGCTTTCTTGCATTATGCGCCCGGGCCACATGGAACCGGCGACTTCAAAGACGGCCTAATATGCGTTATCAATTGTCCCTGCGTCGAATCAGCATGAAGCACCTGTTCCCCAGCACCGCCCTCGCGCTCGTCATTGGCCTCGGCCTGTTACCGTTGTCGAACGATACGTTCGCGGCCAACAGCTGGGACAAGCTTCAGCCCGATCGCGACGAAGTGATTGCCAGCCTTAATGTCGTCGAATTGCTCAAGCGCCATCACTACAGCAAGCCGCCGCTCGATGACGCGCGCTCGGTCATCATCTATGACAGCTATTTGAAGCTGCTCGATCCATCGCGCAGTTATTTCCTGGCCAGCGACATCGCCGAATTCGACAAGTGGAAAACCCAGTTCGACGATTTCCTCAAGAGCGGCGACCTGAACGCCGGGTTCACCATCTACAAGCGCTACCTGGACCGCGTGAAGGCGCGTCTGGACTACGCCCTTGCCGAGCTGGACAAAGGCGTCGACAAAATCGATTTCAATACCAAGGAAACCTTGCAAGTCGACCGCAAGGATGCTCCTTGGCTCAAAAGCACAGCCGAACTCGATGACCTGTGGCGCAAGCGCGTCAAGGACGAAGTGCTGCGCATGAAGATCGCCGGCAAGGATCCCAAGCAGATCCAGGAAACCCTGACCAAGCGCTACAAGAACCAGTTGGCGCGCCTGGACCAGACCCGCGCCGAGGACATTTTCCAGGCGTACATCAACACCTTTGCCATGTCCTACGACCCGCACACCAACTATCTGTCGCCGGATAACGCGGAAAACTTCGACATCAACATGAGCCTGTCCCTGGAAGGCATCGGTGCCGTGCTGCAGAGCGACAACGACCAGGTGAAGATCGTGCGCCTGGTCCCGGCGGGCCCCGCAGACAAAACCAAACAGGTCAGCCCGGCGGACAAGATCATCGGTGTCGCCCAAGGCAACAAGGAAATGGTCGACGTGGTCGGCTGGCGCCTCGACGAAGTGGTCAAGCTGATCCGCGGCCCGAAAGGCTCGGTGGTGCGCCTGGAAGTCATCCCGGCCAGCAACGCGCCGAACGACCAGACCAGCAAAATCGTGGCCATCACCCGTGAAGCGGTGAAGCTGGAAGAGCAGGCGGCGAAGAAATCGATCCTCAACCTCAAGCAGGACGGCAAGGACTACAAGCTCGGCGTCATTGAGATCCCGGCTTTCTATCTGGACTTCAAGGCCTTCCGCGCCGGGGATCCGGACTACAAGAGCACCACTCGCGACGTCAAGAAGCTGCTGACCGAACTGCAGAAGGAAAAGGTCGACGGCGTGGTCATCGACTTGCGCAACAACGGCGGCGGCTCCCTGCAGGAAGCCACCGAGCTGACCAGCCTGTTCATCGACAAGGGCCCGACCGTGCTCGTGCGTAACGCCGATGGCCGAGTGGATGTGCTGGAAGACGAAAACCCGGGCGCATTCTACAAGGGGCCGATGGCCTTGCTGGTCAACCGCTTGTCGGCCTCGGCATCGGAGATTTTCGCCGGCGCCATGCAGGACTATCACCGTGCACTGATCATCGGCGGCCAGACCTTCGGCAAAGGCACCGTGCAGACCATCCAGCCGCTCAACCACGGCGAGCTGAAGCTGACCCTGGCGAAGTTCTACCGGGTATCCGGCCAGAGCACCCAGCACCAGGGCGTACTGCCTGACATCGATTACCCGTCGATCATCGACACCAAGGAAATCGGTGAAAGCGCCCTGCCCGAAGCCATGCCTTGGGACACCATCCGGCCGGCGATCAAACCGGCCGTGGACCCGTTCAAGCCGTTCCTGGCCCAACTCAAGTCCGACCATGACGCGCGCTCGGCCCAGGATGCGGAGTTCGTGTTCATCCGCGACAAGCTGGCCCTGGCGCAGAAGTTGATGATGGAGAAAACCGTCACCCTCAACGAAGCCGACCGTCGCGCGCAGCATGCCGACATCGAGGCCAAGCAACTGGCCATGGAAAACCTGCGTCGCAAGGCCAAGGGCGAAGAACCGCTCAAAGAGCTGAAGAAAGAAGACGAAGACCTGATCACCGAGCCGGAGAAAACCAAGCCGGAAGACGATGCCTACCTGAGCGAGACCGGGCGAATCCTGCTGGATTACCTGAAACTCAATACGGCGATCGCCAAGCACTAAGATGATGGCCATTTAATGGTGATGCTCGTCGGATTGTCATCAAACTGACATCAGTCTGTCGTGAAATACAGGACTGGGTGCCCCGCACCCGGTCCTTTTTTTATCGCCAGAGATTGCCATGACCACGACAGAACAGCTGAGTGCCTTGAGTTCGATCCTGGCTCAAAGCGGCTTGCACAGTCTGTTCCAACCGATCATTTGCCTTTCCGAAAGGCGCATCGTGGGTTATGAAGCCTTGACCCGCGGCCCTTCCAACAGCCCGCTGCACTCGCCCATCGCGCTGCTCTCCGTGGCGCGCCAGGCCGGACGCCTCAGCGAGCTGGAGCTGGCCTGCCGCCGCAGTGCCTGCCAACGCTTCAACGAGCAAAAACTGCCGGGCAAGCTGTTTCTCAACGTCTCGCCCGAGTCCCTGCTGGAATCCGCGCACCAGACGGGACGCACGCTGCAATTGCTGCAAGACTTCGGGATCGCACCCAGCCAGGTGGTGATCGAGCTGACCGAACAGACCCCTATCGATGACTTCCAGCTCCTGCAAACCGCCCTGCATCACTACCGGGCCATGGGTTTCTCGATTGCCCTGGACGACCTCGGCGCAGGTTATTCGAGCCTGCGGCTGTGGTCCGAATTGCGACCCGATTATGTGAAGATCGACCGGCATTTCATCGACGGCATCCATCAGGACGCCCTCAAGCGCGAGTTCGTGGGCTCGATCCTGAAAATCGCCCGGGCCTCCCGCGCCCAGGTGATTGCCGAGGGAATCGAATTGCCGGAAGAACTGGCGGTGCTGATCGAAATGGGCGTCGACCTGGTCCAGGGTTATCTGCTGGCCCGCCCCCAGGAACAACCGTCACGCGATGCCAGGGCGCTGATGCCCAGGCAGGACAGCGGCGTGGCGGCGCTGAGCGATGAGATCAACGACCTCAGTGCGCTGCTCAACGAACAACCGGCGATGGCCCACAACACACCGACCGCCACCGTGCTGGAAGCGTTTCGGCGCCAGGCCAACCTCAACTCCCTGGCCGTGCTGGACAATCAGAACCAGCCCTGCGGCATCGTCCATCGCCATTCACTCTCCGACGCCTTGCTCAAACCCTTCGCCACCGACCTGTTCGCCCGCAAGCCCATCAGCCGGCTGATGAGCGATGACTTTCTCGCGGTGGAGTTGAACCAATCGCTGCAACAAGTCAGCCGCCTGATCACCAGCCGCGCCCGACAACGCATCGAAGAAGACTTCATCATCACCCTCAACGGCGGCTACCTGGGCCTGGGCCGGGTGATCGACGTGCTCAAGCTCATCACCGAGCTGAAAATCCAACAGGCCCGCTACGCCAACCCACTGACCCTGCTGCCGGGCAATGTCCCGATCCAGCAATGCCTCACGCGCCTGCTGCAACAACGGCAGGAATCGGTGATCTGCTACGTGGACATCGACAGCTTCAAGCCCTTCAACGACATCTACGGCTACGGCCGCGGCGACGAAGTCCTGCTGTGCCTGGCCCAATGCCTGAACGAACGCATCGACCCCAGCCGCGACTTCGTCGGCCACATCGGCGGCGACGACTTCCTGCTGGTCCTCGGCCCGGAAGACTGGCGTAAACGCCTGGACCAATTGCTGAGCGACTTCCAGACCCATTGCCGGCGCTTCTACCGGCCTGAGCATCTGGAAGCGGGGTGCTTTACGGCGTTGAATCGACAGGGCATTCGACAGGAGTTCGCGTTGTTGTCGCTATCGATTGGGGTGGTGCATCTGCGCGCCGAGGCCTGCGAGAAACTGGATGCCAGCCAACTGGCGGAACTGGCTTCCCAGGCCAAGCACCATGCCAAGGAGATTTTGGGGGGGAGTGTGTATCTAGTGGATGGTTTGGCTGAGCGGGAGGCTGTGGTGGCGTTGGGGTTGTCGGTGTAGGCGGATTCCCCATTGGCGCCCTCGCCCGAACGCCTGGCGCTACCCCTGTGGCGAGGGGATTTATCCCCTCGCCACAAAAGCAGCTTAGCGGTATGTGGATTGAGCTGAGAGAAGGCCAGAAATTTTGTGTTCGGACCTACCAAGTAGATGGATCTTCGAGGGATGCTTTATCCAAGTCCTCTTTCCATTCTTCGCTTGCCAGCTTGTATATATCCTCAAAAAATTGGCGAGGATCATCAATTTCAGTCTCGTCCCAAGCCATAGAGCGTGGATCATCATAGTCACTCTCGAACTCTTTCGAAAAGTCAAAACCAGGAGAAGAAAGAGCCGACTTCAGAACTTCAAGCAATAGAAATCTGTGCCTATAGGTTAAGTCATCGAACCGCCGTAAAATAAACTCCTTTATTATTTTCTCCCTATCATCCTTTTCGTTTGGATTGAACACCCAAAGCTGCTCACCGAGCGTCTCTTCAAGATCATATATTGAAATCCCCCCTAGCCAATACGACAGCACAGGCACAAAGGGAAGATCATAATTTACCCACATCAACATTACACACCTCTAATCAGGGAAAGCAGTATAAGGCCTACCCTTAACGGCCTGATCGAACCTAACTTCCGAGTAATCCAAGCTATCCATATACACAGGATTATCCTTATCTTTTTTATTAACCTTATACCCTCTCCCTCCCCCAGGCATCTCTTTTCTTACTACTGGATCACCGTCCTTGGTAAATCCTGTATAAGCTGGCGGCACCCGACTCATCCTAGCAATCGCATCATTAATTGCATGCATCTGCAGCCTCCAACTTATAAATTGCGAGCTATGGTTTATCGGTCCTTTCTTTCCTTTTTTCGTTGGATGACTTCCATCAATTGACCGTTGCCTAATCGCCTTGTCAGATATTTCTGGATTGTGCTTGGCGACAGTGTGCATTTTATATTTCTCCTCATACGCCTCTACGCGCCGCTTAGCATTCGCCTCCCCCAACTCATCAATCCGCGCCCGCCGCTGCTCCGCCGTCATAGGCAACCGCGGCTCACCCTCATCTAACTGGGCCTTACCCGCCGGATCCAGATCCCCAACCGTCGGCCGACACCCACCCTTCCCCGGACAATCCACCAACCCCAGCGGATCCACCCACCCCGTCGGGTTCACCGTGTAGCGATACCCATTGAGCCCACCCGCCAGCTTGCTCGGATCAGGCGTCAAATAGCGGCCGGTCTCGGGATTGTAGTAGCGGTGCCGGTTGTAGTGCAGGCCGCTTTCCGGGTCGAAGTATTGGCCCTGGAAGCGCAGCGGTTGTTCCAGCTGTTCACCGCCGCCGTGCTGGAGTTCGGTGAGTTTGCCGTAGCCGTTGTAGCGCGCCGACCAGACGATCTGGCCGGCGGGGTTGGTCAGTTCCTGGGG
>NZ_FMXV01000058.1:0-7453 GCF_900104425.1 Pseudomonas sp. NFACC13-1
CCCCAGGAACTGACCAACCCCGCCGGCCAGATCGTCTGGTCGGCGCGCTACAACGGCTACGGCAAACTCACCGAACTCCAGCACGGCGGCGGTGAACAGCTGGAACAACCGCTGCGCTTCCAGGGCCAATACTTCGACCCGGAAAGCGGCCTGCACTACAACCGGCACCGCTACTACAATCCCGAGACCGGCCGCTATTTGACGCCTGATCCGAGCAAGTTGGCGGGTGGGCTCAATGGGTATCGCTACACGGTGAACCCGACGGGGTGGGTGGATCCGTTGGGGTTGGTGGATTGCCCGGGGAAGGGTGGGTGTCGGCCGGCGGTTGGGGATCAGGATCCGGCGGGTAAGGTTGGGGTGGATGAGGGGGAATCGAAGCTCCCTCAAGCCAAGCCTAAAGAGATCTATACCTATCGAGGTGACTCACGAGAGCCTTGGGAAATATTTGAAACTGGATTCGAGCCGTTAGGATGGAGTACCGATCTGTTTTTGCATGCTAAAGACAATAGAAAGCCGCCTAGCATTTATGTAAGCACAACGACCTCGAAGTCAGAGGCAGTGAAGTTTGCTACAAGTTATGGGTTTAGGTCAGGGTATGTATATGTGTTAAAAAATGTCCCGGGCATTGATGTTAATAAAAAGCTTGGGGTGCTATCGCCACATCGAAAAGAAAAGGAGATAGCCGTTCCCGGAGGAGTCGATAAGAGAGATATCGTAGGGGCGACTCCGGTGAATGATGATGGGTCGTACGTGGGATATTCAATACCCAATTTTGATAGGTGATGAGATGGATGCGCGAAAAGTTAATATTGAAATTGATGGTGTTGTAAATAGCGCATTTTTTGAATGTGATAAAAGAACCATTGCTATGAAAGTTACCATGCCTGATGGTGCTGTAAAAAAATATACAGGGGTGGATTATTATGTGTGTCTGGGGGAGGTTAGAAAGGATTTTCCCAACGTAAGGTTTTTATGTAAGGGCGCGAAAATCAATGTATATCCTTCGCGAATGTGTTCGCAAATGGCTGGAGGAATAGTTGCCTACGAAGTTCGCTGGGGTGAGCCTGCGGATGACAGTGACATAGTAAATATTTTCGACTATGAAGATCAAAATTTAACCAATGATATCGATGAGCAGGCAGATTATTACGAGCGATGGATGAGCTCTCTTTGACAGCCGATGGTTAGACTGCATAGCCAAAATCAATGCAACCCAATGTGGGAGCGAGCTTGCTCGCGATAGCGGAGTACCAGTCACCCTCAATGGCAACTGACCCACCGCCATCGCGAGCAAGCTCGCTCCCACAGGGTTAATCAGTGACTTACAGGTCGCTGCTTCGCACTCAGCCATTAAAAAAACCACCCCTTTGGCACCGATAACATCGTTTCTCGGCCCCGCGGCTTTTCCCTATATTGGCCCTCAGATCCGGTGGATGGCTCAACGTCCACCCCCTCAGTGTGAGTAGCCTCAATGAACAATAAACCTGACAGCACAGGGCTTGATAACGCCGGCGCGGGAACCCGGGCGGTCTGGGGTGGGGAGCAAGTCAGGCACCCCTACAACGCCACGCAAACCCCCATCGTGGCCAGCGCCGCGTACGGTTACGACGACATCGACGTCTGGTACGACGTTGCCTTGGGCAAGGCCCCCGGTTTTATCTACAGCCGCATGAGCAACCCCACCGTCGAGACCCTCGAAGCCAAGATTCGCGAGTTGGAAATGGCCGAGTCCGCCGTGGCCTTCAGCAGCGGCATGGCGGCGATCAGCAGCGTGCTCTACACCTTCCTGGCCCATGGCGATCGCGTGGTATCGACCAAGGACAGTTACGGCGGCACCAACAAGATCTTCGAAGAATTCCTGCCGCGCACCGGCGTGGCGGTGACCCTGTGCGAGACCTTCGATCACGACGACATCGAGCGTGAAATCGCCAAGGGCTGCCAGGTGCTGTACCTGGAAACTCCCACCAACCCGACCCTGAAGATCCTCGACATCCCGCGCCTGGTGGCGGCGGCCAAGCGTGTCGGCGCGGTGGTGGTGGCGGATAACACCTTTGCTACGCCACTGAACCAGAGCCCGCTGGCCTTGGGGGTGGACGTGGTGATTCACAGCGCCACCAAGTTCCTCAGCGGCCATGGCGACGTGCTCGGTGGCCTGGTGTGCGGCCGCGAAGCCTTGATGGCCAAGGTGCGTCATTACCGGGAAATCAACGGCGCGAGCCTCGACCCGTTCTCGGCCTACCTGATCATCCGTGGCATGAAGACCCTGGCGCTGCGCATGCGCCAGCAACAACACAGCGCCCGGGCCCTGGCCGAATTTCTCTGCACCGAACCCCTGGTGGAGACGGTGAACTACCCCGGCCTGCCCAGCCACCCGAACCACGCCGTGGCCTGCGCGCAAATGTCTGGCTTCGGCGCCATCGTCAGTTTTGTCCTGGTCGGTGGCATGGACACCGTCAAGCTGCTCCTGCCACGCCTGCGCTTCGCCCATTGCGCGGGCAACCTGGGCGCGGTGGAAACCATCTACGGTCCGGCCCGCACCACCAGCCATGTCGAGAACACCTTGGAAGAGCGTCAGGCCCTGGGCATCTCCGAAGGCCTGGTGCGGGTTTCGGTGGGCATCGAAGACACGGACGATTTATTGGACGACCTCAAACAGGCCTTCGTCTTTGTCAAAAAATCACTTGATCCGCAACTCAATGAAGTCCTCACCGAGACCGCAACCTGAAGTGTGAATGTTGATACTCCGCGACAAGGCTGTCAGCGGGGCGTTCATGAATAGGAATAATAATAAAAGCTCAGTGGCGCTTGTCTTACTCGCGCAGAGGTAGAGGCGCGCCCTGACATTTCATGAGAAACAACCATGTCCATAACAGAACAACAAACTAATACGCGGACCGGCTTCAAGCAGGAAATGCAGACGCGCCATATCGTCATGTTGGCATTAGGCGGCGTCATTGGTACCGGGCTGTTCCTCACGTCCGGCTACACCGTCAACCAGGCCGGCCCCATGGGCGCAGTGATCGCCTACATCATCGGCGCGCTGATGGTCTACATGGTGATGATGTGCCTGGGGGAACTGGCGGTGCAGATGCCCGAAACCGGTTCGTTCAGCACCTACGCCACGCGTTTCCTCGGGCCTGGCACCGGCTACACCGTGGCCTGGCTGTATTGGCTGACGTGGACGGTGGCCATCGGTTCCGAGTTCACCGCTGCCGGTATCCTCATGTCCCGATGGTTTCCTGACACGCCGGTGTGGATCTGGAGCGCGCTGTTCGCCGGCGTGGTGTTCCTCACCAACGTGGTCTCGGTGCGTTTGTTCGCCGAGACCGAGTTCTGGTTGTCGTTGATCAAAGTACTGACCGTGGTGGTGTTCCTGCTGATCGGCGGTGGCGCGATTCTCGGCCTGTTGAACATCGATCAGGCCCACAGCATCGGCTTGAGCAACTTCACTCGCGAAGGACTTTTTCCTACCGGCTTCATGCCCATTGCGATGACGCTGCTGGCGGTGTCCTTCGCGTTTTCCGGCACTGAACTGATCGGCATCGCCGCCGGCGAAACCAAGGACCCGCAACGCAATGTGCCGCGGGCCATCCGCACCACCGTGCTGCGCCTGGCGGTGTTTTTCGTCGGGACCATTTTTGTCCTGGCGACACTGCTGCCCCGCGAGCAAGCCGGCCTGGTGGAGAGCCCGTTCGTCACGGTGTTCACCTACATCGGCATCCCGTACTCCGCCGACATCATGAACTTCGTGATCATCAGCGCCCTGTTGTCGGCGGCCAACTCCGGGTTGTACGCCGCCTCGCGAATGCTCTGGACCCTCAGCGACCAAGGCCACCTGCCCAAGCAGTTCTCGGCCTTGACCCGCATGGGCACGCCGCTCAACGCGATCATCGTCAGCATGGCCGGCGGCGCCGCCTCGTTGCTCAGCAGCGTGTTCGCCGCCGACACCATCTACCTGGCGCTGGTGTCGATCTCCGGCCTGGCCGTGGTGGTGGTATGGATGAGCATCGCCGCGAGCCAGATCGCTTTCCGTCGTCACTATGTGGCCAACGGCGGCGACATTCGCGACCTCAAGTTCCGCGTTCGCGGTTATCCGTGGGTGCCGCTGGGGGCGCTGGTGTGCTGCAGCCTGGCGTGTGTCGGGATCGCCTTCGACCCTGAGCAGCGGGTGGCGCTGTACTTCGGCTTGCCGTTCATCGCCTGGTGTTACTTCGTGTATTACATTACCCGCAAAAGCCGCGAGCGACGCTTGTCGGTTGCCCTCGTGGCACAACCGTCCGACGCGTTCTAAGCCGCGTCGACGGGGCGGGCAAACGTGCCCGGTGCGTGGGGGTCAACGAGGTCCAGATCATGAAGCAAAAAACGTTGCCCCCGTTGAATTGGCTGCGGGCATTCGAAGTGTCGGCCCGCTGCCTGAACTTCACCCACGCCGCCGACGAATTGTTTTTGACCCAGGGCGCGGTCAGCCAGCAGATCCGCCAATTGGAAAGCCACCTGGGGGTGGCGCTGTTCAAGCGCTTGCCTCGGGGCCTGGGCCTGACCGAGGAAGGCCAGGCGTACCTGCCGGTGGTGCAGGACGCGATCACGCGACTGGCGGTGGGCACCAACGAAATCTTTGGCCAGCACAAGCGCCGGCCGATCAAGGTGCGCGGCAGCCTGGCGTTTTTCGTGCACTGGCTGGCGCCGAAACTGGTGGACTTTCGCCAGGCTCATCCCCACGTCGACATCCGCTACATCAGCAACATCTGGGTCAAGGAACTGGACGGCGAAGACGACATGGAAATCCGTTGGGGCCACGGGCAATGGCCCGGCCTGGTGTCCCAGCGCCTGACCTGGGACACCTTGTTCCCGGTGTGCTCGCCGGCCTTGATGGCAACGTTGAAGGTGCCGGCGGACGTGGCGAAGCAGCCGTTGTTGCACGTGCTGGGCTACGAAGAAGGGTGGGGGTACTGGCTGAAAATGGTCGGTGTCGACAGCGTCGATTCCTCGACCGGCATGCAATTCGACACACTGGTCTGCACGTTACGCATGGCTGAACTGGGGCAGGGCATCGCCCTGGCGCGGTCGTCGATGGTCAGTGAGTTGCTGGACGACGGGCGCCTGGTCGAACCCTTCGCCCAGCGCATCGAAGCCAGCGAATCGTTTTACCTGGTGCGCAGTTCCGGGGCCGAGCAACACCCCGACGCGGCGCGGTTTTCCACCTGGCTGGTGGAGCAGGCGCATCGTTTCAAGTGAGCCGTTTCAAGTGAATATCCGGAGTTGACCATGCGCTATGTGAGTACCCGAAATTCCGCCGTGCAGGTCGATTTCGAAAAAGTTGTGCTGTCGGCCATCGCCGAGGACGGCGGGCTGTTCGTCCCCGTTGAACTGCCGCAGTTCGAACCCCAGGACATCGCTAACTGGTCCACATTGGCCTACGACGAACTGGCCTATCGAGTGATGCGTCCGTTCGTGGGCGAGGCGATCCCCGAGGCCGACTTCAAGCGGGTGCTCAAGGACGCCGGCAGCCAGTTCAGCCATCGGTCCCTGGCGCCGTTGCATCAGGTGGATCGCAACGAGTGGGTCCTGGAATTGTTCCATGGGCCGACCCGCTCCTCGAAGGACTTTGCCGCGCAATTGCAGGCGCGACTGGTGCAGTACTTTTTGCGCAAACACGGGCGTCGCGCCGTGGTGATCGGCGTCACCAACGGCCACACCGGCTTGGCCGCCATCGAAGCCTTCAAGCACTGCGACGAGACCGATGTGGTGGTGATTTATCCCGAGGCCGGCGTGCCGCAAGACCAGCTTCAAGACCTGCAAGCGACGGCGCATCCGCGGGTTCATCAAGTGGCTGTCGATGGCAGTTTCGATGAATGCCAGACCTTGGTCACCCGACTGTTCCGACAGCACGAGGCGATCAGTTTCAATTCCAGCAACTGGGTCAGCGTCATGGCGCAGTTGGTGTTTTATTTCCACGCGGTGCTGCAGTTGGGCGGCGGCCAGCGGCCCATTGGCTTCAGCGTGCCGGCGGCGAGTTTTGCCGAGGTCTATGCCGGCTACATCGCGCAGATGATGGGCTTGCCGATCACGCAGATGATCGTCGCCACCAACCAGAATGATGCGCTGCATCAGTTCTTTTTGAAGAATCACTACTCGCGGTTGCGCGCCAGCAAGACCCTGTCGCCGGCCATGGATTTGTCGATCTTTTCCAACCTGGAGCGGTTTCTCTGGGAGCTCTATGGGCACGATGATCAAGCGGTGGGTGCGCTGATGCACACCTTCGAAACCCGTGGCGAAATGACCATCGCCAACGAGTTCTGGCTACAGGCGCGGATGATCATCGACTCGTACGCGGTCAGCGATGAGCAGACGCTGGAGGAAATCACCTCGCTGTACCGCGACACCGGCTACGTCATCGACCCCCACACTGCCACCGGCGTGCTCGCGGCGCGCTTGTACCGGCGCAGCCTGGTGGCGCCGATGGTGACCTTGGGCGAGATCTCACCGGCCAAATCGGCGCAGTTGCTCGGTGAGTTGGGGATCACGATTGCGGCGCAACAGCGTCCAGTTTCCGAACATGGCCCGGCGCAGATTCATCGCATCCAGCCGGACGACCTCGCTGCCCTCCATCAACTGCTCGGCGCCCTATAACCGGAGGCCCCATGAAGCGAATCCTCGACCCTCTCGACGAACGCATCATCGCCGAACTGCGCCTCAACGCCCGCGCCGCCCACGCCGAGCTGGCGGCCAAGGTCAACCTCTCGCGCAACGCCGTACGCCAACGCATCGAACGCCTCGAACGTGACGGCGCGATCCAGGGCTATACGGTGCGCACCGGGGAGGGCGCGCAAGCGTCGTCGAACATCAACGCCGTGATCTTTGTCTACCGCTACGACCGCATGCGCGGCGCCGAGGTGTTGCAAGCGCTGCAGGCCATGCCGGAAGTGCTGCAGTGCGATGTGATGAGTGGCGAGTTTGACTTGATGCTGCGGGTGGGCGCGGCGAACCCGGAGCGGGTGCATAAAGTGTGGAAAGAGATCTCCGCGTTGCCCGGGGTGGAGAACACCGTGACGTCGTTTGTGTTGTCGTCGGTGGTCTAGGTGCGCTGTCTGCCTAAACAGTGACCCCTGTGGGAGCGAGCTTGCTCGCGATAGCGGTACACCAGCCACCACTGATGTACCTGACCTGGCCCCATCGCGAGCAAGCTCGCTCCCACAGAGGAATGTGCCCAACCACTACCGTGGCGAGGGAGCTTGCTCCCGCTGGGCTGCGAAGCAGCCCCAACCCGGTTGACCGCAATCTACCTGACCCACCGCCTAGGCCAATTCCAGGGGCCGCTGCGCAGCCCAACGGGAGCCAGCTCCCTCGCCACAAGAGCGGCCGGCGGTGCGTCAGCCAAGCAGGTGGATTTCCTGACACCAATGGATCAGGCACCGAGCAAACCTGTGGGAGCGAGCTTGCTCGCGATAGCGGT
>NZ_FMXV01000024.1:0-18002 GCF_900104425.1 Pseudomonas sp. NFACC13-1
AGTGTCAGTCACTTTAATGTTGGCTGAACTGACGTCATCGCGAGCAAGCTCGCTCCCACAGTTGTTTTGGGGTGTTCGCATTGTCGGCGTTCCACCGCCAATCCCTTGTGGGAGCGAGCTTGCTCGCGATGGGGTCTTCGGATCAGACCCTGAACTGATTGATCAACCGCCGCTGCTGCTCCGCCAGTTTGGTCAGCCCGGCGCTGGCCGCGCTGGATTCGTCGGCGCCGCTGGCCACTTCGTTCGCCACTTGCCCGATGTTGATCACGTTGCGGTTGATGTCGTCGGCCACAGCGCTTTGTTCCTCGGCAGCACTGGCGATCTGGGTGTTCATGTCGTTGATCACCGACACGGCCTGGGTAATGGTTTCCAGGGCCTGGGCCGCTTTCGCCGCGTGCTGCACGCTTTCATCGGTACGGTGCTGGCTGTCTTCCATCACTTGCACCACGTCCCGGGTGCCTTGTTGCAGCTGCTGAATCATCGCCTGGATTTCTTCGGTCGCTTGCTGAGTCTTCTGCGCCAGGTTGCGCACCTCATCGGCGACCACCGCGAAACCACGGCCTTGTTCACCCGCCCGGGCCGCTTCGATGGCCGCGTTGAGGGCCAGCAGGTTGGTCTGCTCGGCGATCCCGCGGATGGCGGTGAGGATCGCGTTGATGTTCTCGCTGTCCTTGGCCAGGGTCTGCACCACACCCACCGCCTTGCCGATTTCCACGGCCAGGGCGCCAATGGAGGTGGAGGTATCCCGGACGATCTGCATGCCCTGGCTGGCGGCCTGGTCCGCATGACTGGCCGCCTGGGCCGCCTGGGTCGCATTGCGGGCCACGTCCTGGGCGGTGGCGGTCATTTCCTGCACCGCAGTGGCGACCTGATCGATCTCGGACATTTGCTTGTGCACGCCCTGGTTGGTGCGGATCGCAATATCGGCCGTGTGCTCCGATGAATCGCTGACGCTCTGCACCGAAGTCACCACTTGGGTGATCATGCCCTGCAACTTGCTCAGGAAAGTGTTGAAGCCTCTGGCGATCGCCCCCAGCTCATCGGCGCGGTCGCTCACCAGGCGACGGGTCAGGTCGCCTTCGCCCTGGGCGATGTCATCGAGCATCGCCACCATTTGCTTGAGCGGCCGGGCAATGCCATGGCCCACCAGCCAGATCACCAGCAGACCGATGCCGGCAATCACCAGGCCCACCATCGCCATGCCGAAGATATCGGCCTGGCGCTGATGGTCGAGGTCTTGCTGCAAGGCTTGCAGGTCGGCCATGACGGCATTCAGCGGCAACTGCAGCATCAGCGTCCAGCGGGCGTTGGTCTCGCCGATGCCGAACGGCATGTACACCTCGATATGCCCGTGTTCTTCGTCGATGTCGTAGCGCACCTCGCCGACGCCCAGCTTGGCCAGGTTGTCCAATTCGCTGGCATCCAGCAGGTCGCTGGCCTTTTCCCCGAGTTTGCTCGGGTCCTTGGTGAAGGCCACCAGCCGGTTATTGCTCGAGAGCAGGGCCATTTCCCCGGCGCCGTCGTACAGCTTGCCATCGGCGGCCACGAGCATGTCCTGGATGAAGTTCACCGACAGATCGGCGCCGACGATGCCCTGGAACTTGCCATCGATCATGATCGGTTCGATGAACGAGGCGAGCATGGTCATCGTACTGCCGACGCGATAGGGCGCCGGGTCGATCACGCAGGCTTTCTTGCTGTCCTGGGAGCACAGGTAGTACTCACTGGCGCGGATGCCGGTGGAGAGCAGTTTCTGGTCGGTCACGTCGGCGAGTTTTTCCAGGCCCAGGGAGCCGTCCTGGTTGCGAAACCACCACGGCAGGAAACGCCCGTTGGTTTCCATGCCCACCACCGGGCTGTTCACATAGTTGGCGTCGTCGTGGTCGATGGCGTTCGGCTCCCAGGCGATGTAGGCGCCGAGGATCTTCGGGTTGCGCACCACGGTTTCCCGCAGCAGGCTGATCATTTGCTCACGGGGCACCTTCAGTTGCGGGTTGCCGTCCGCGCCGTTGATGCCCATCAAGGCGTTCGTGGTGGCCAGGCCGCGGGCGAGCAGCAGCGGGGCTTCCAGTTCCCGTTGGATCAGGCTGGCCTGGGTGCGCGCCAGGGCACTGAGGCGTTGTTCGATGAGTTGCTCGAACTGCGCCTTGGTGCGCTGTTGCACCATCTCCTGGGTGCGGGCGCCGGCAAACAGCGCGTACAGCACAAGGGCGCCAACCACACTGAGCACGATGGCACCGGCCAGGGCGGCCACGGAAAACTGGATCGATTTGAATTTCATAAAGGCTCCGGGCGCGGAAATGACGTCTGGGATCTTTATCGGCGTTTCTGTGGCACGGCATGAGGCGCTGTTCGTCGGGTGACTCTAATAGCTGCGTGGGTGTCGCAAATGGATGCGGTGGGATCTGTCCGAAAAAACGCTAATCCCTCGTTGTGTATCTGGCGCCGATACAAATCAAGGCCTAGGATACGCCCACGTTTCCAGGGAGCTTCTTTTACATGAACAAGATATTGATGGTGAGTGCTCTGAGCGCCGCGCTGCTGCTCGCCGGTTGTCAGTCGGTCAACACCACCAGCGGCGGAGCCGTGGGTGTGGAACGCAAGCAGTACATGTTCAGCATGCTGTCGACCGACGAGGTCAACCAGATGTACGCCCAGTCCTATCAAAAGACGATGGGTGAGGCCAAAGCCCAGGGTGCACTGGACAAGACCAGCAACGATGCCAAGCGCATCCAGGTCATTGCCGATCGCTTGATTGCCCAGGCGCCGGTGTTCCGCCCGGATTCGGCACAGTGGAACTGGGAAGTGAACCTGATCAAGAGCGATGAACTCAACGCCAATTGTGGCCCTGGCGGCAAAATCATGTTCTACACCGGCCTGATCGACCAGTTGAAGCTGACCGACGCTGAAATCGCCGCGATCATGGGCCACGAAATCGCCCACGCCCTGCGTGAGCACGGGCGCGAAGCGATGTCCAAGGCCTATGGCATCGAGATGGCCAAGCAGGGCGCCGGTGCCTTGTTCGGCCTTGGCCAGGACAGCCTGGCATTGGCCGACACCGTCGCCAACTACGGCATGACCTTGCCCAACAGCCGTGGCAACGAGAACGAAGCCGACCTGATCGGCCTCGAACTGGCCGCCCGCGCCGGCTACGACCCGAATGCGGCGATCACCTTGTGGAACAAGATGGCCAAGGCTTCGGAAGGCGCGCCGCCGGAATTCATGAGCACCCACCCGTCGTCGAGCAGTCGTATCGCTTCGTTGCAAGCGGCGATTCCGAAGGTGATGCCGCTGTATCAGCAAGCCAAGAAATAAGCATTGTCATGCGGTGAGGCTGCCGGCCTCATCGCGAGCAAGCTCGCTCCCACAATGATCTGTAGCCTCTGTGGGAGCGAGCTTGCTCGCGATGAACGATGACGCAGTATCAAACCCACCCGCTACTCTGCATCGCCTTGTATACCGCCACGATCGCCAGGACGAAGAACGCCAAGGCGGCCAGGCGGCGTATCAGGGTCAGGGGCAGCTTCTCGGCGGCGAAATTGCCCGCCAGGACCACCGGCACGTTGGCAATCAACATGCCCACGGTGGTGCCGATGATCACCAGCCACAACTCCGGGTATTGCGCGGCGAGCATCACCGTGGCGATCTGGGTCTTGTCGCCGATTTCCGCCAGGAAGAACGCAATCAGTGTGGTCAGGAACGGGCCGAACCGGCGGGCCGTGTTGGCTTCTTCATCGTCCAGTTTGTCCGGGACGAGGGTCCACAGTGCCGTGGCCGTGAAGCTGGCCGCCAATATCCAGTGCAGGACCGCGTTGGAGAAAAAGCCGCTGACCCAGGCGCCGACCGCGCCGGCCGCCGCATGGTTGGCCAGGGTCGCGGCAACGATGCCGGCGATGATCGGCCAGGGTTTGCGAAAGCGAGCCGCCAGGATGAGCGCGAGCAATTGCGTCTTGTCGCCGATTTCGGCCAGCGCAACGATCGCCGTAGGTACGAGAAGTGAGTCCAGCATCAGGGATTTCCTAAAGGGGCGGGTCGACACGGCTATGACACGTACAGCCTTCCCGCCCCGGGTAAGGTGTGCGTGTCATAGGTCTTGTCAAACCCAGCGACCATCTGCGTGGACGCTTGGGCCGCATACGCCATGGTCTGCTGACCAAGTATGTTGACGTATGCCGGGCGAGCATGGCGCTCGCGGGAGACTACTCCCCTAGGACGGAGCGGATTCTGCCTAGGCAAATCCGATTGAGCAAGCACTGTTTCCTAAAAAACTTCAACCGCGCTTGGCCCGGTAGATGCGAAAGCCCTGGCCTTCGGCCTTGATCGCGCAGACGCCCAAGTGCTCCTCGATCAGCGGCTGGTACTTGAGGAAGCTATTGGCAACCAGCCGAAGTTCGCCACCGTTTTTCAGATGTTTGGCCGCTTTTCGCAGCAGGTTTTCCGTGGCGTGGTAATCGGTGTGCACGCCGACATGGAACGGCGGGTTGCTCAGGATCGCGCTCAGACCCATCGGTGCGGCGTCGATGCCATCACCGGTCAATACTTCGGCTTCCAGGCCATTGGCGGCCAGGGTCAGGCGACTGCTGGCGGCAGCGAATGCGTCCACGTCCAACAGGGTGACGGTGTTGTGCGGATAGCGCCGCTTGACTGCGGCTCCCAGCACCCCGGCACCGCAGCCGAAGTCGAGCAAGTGTCCGCTGGGCAGTTTATCCAGGTGTTCCAACAGCAGCGCACTGCCGCGGTCCAGGCGACCGTGGCTGAACACTCCCGGCAGACTGATGACCTTCAGCGGGCCTTCGGCCAGGGGCAGTTCGTAGGTCTGGGCCAGGCTTTCCAGGGGCTTGGCCTCGGGCGCGTTGGCCACAGTGACCTGCCACAGCTGGCAGTGCCGGGCGCTGTCGAGCTTGCGCGGCTTGCCGAACGGGTTGAGCTGCTTGGATGCCCCTTCGATGCCGCTGCGTTTTTCCCCCACCAGGTACACCTCGCGCCCGGCCAGGCGCGCCGCCACGGCATTGAGGAGGTAGTCGGTCAGGTCCTTGGCCTTGGGCAGGAACACCACGGCGGTGTCGAACGCACGCTCGGGCACGGTCACGCCAAAGTGGCTGCGCTCGGGGAAACGAGCGTCCAGCGCCGCCTGGTCGCCGGCATGCCAGCACCAGCCATGGGCCTCTGGCAGACGGCCGAGCAGATCGTCGGCGGGCAGGCCGGCCAACAACACCGAACCCTGGAATAACTCGGCCTGACGAAGCAGTACTTCACTGCGCGGATCCATGGTCTGCTCCTTGATAAAGCGGGTAAAAAAAAGTGCCGCAGTTTATCAACTGACGACACGCCGCGCTGTACCGCTGAAAAAGCCCTGGGCGTTTTCGCTCATTTGGCCGACGATCCGTTGCCGCGCTTCGCGGCTGCCCCAGGCGTTGTGTGGGGTGACGATCAACCGTGGGATATCGCCGGCCAGCAGCGGGTTGCCTTGGGTCGGCGGTTCCACGCTGAGCACGTCGGTGGCGGCGCCTCCCAAGTGACCGCTGCGCAGTGCCTCGGCCAGGGCCTGTTCGTCGATCAACCCGCCACGGGCGGTATTGATCACGAATGCGCCGGGCTTGAGCAGCGCCAGTTCGCGGGCGCCGATCAAGTTCCGGGTGTGCTCGTTGAGCGGGCAGTGCAGGGTCAGGGCATCGACTTGCGGCAACAATTGCTCCAGCGGCAAGCGGTCGGGCCGGGCCGGGCGCCCCGGGATCTGCCCCAGCAGCACGCGCATGCCAAAGGCTTCGGCCAGCCGCCCGACGGCACTGCCCAATTCGCCGTGGCCGAGCAAGCCCAGGGTCTTGCCTTCCAGCTCGACAATCGGATAGTCCAGCAGGCAGAACTGCGAAGCCTGCTGCCAGCGACCTTCCCCCACCGCTTTTTGATAATCGGCCAGGCGCGTCGCCAGGTTCAGCAACAGCATGAGGGTGTGCTGGGCCACCGACGGCGTGCCGTAGCCCTGGCAATTGCACACTGTGATGCCGTGGTGACGGGCGGCCGCCAGGTCGACATTATTGGTACCCGTGGCACTGATCAGGACCAGCTTCAGCTCAGGGCTGGCCGCCATGGCCTGGGCATCGATCACGATTTTGTTGGTGATTGCCACCGTGGCGCCCTTGAGCCGCTCGATGACCTGGTCCGGCGTGGTCCGGGCGAACAGTTGCAGTTCGCCGAAGCAACTGCGCAACGGGTTCAGGTCCAGGTCGCCGAGGTCCAGGGAAGGGTGGTCGAGGAAAACGGCGCGGGCGGTGTTCGTCATCAGCTGTACCTTTTATGTCAAGAACCGAAGGCGTAATGTGGCGAGCCTATCAGATGGTTTGTTGCTTTGGTCTGGCGCGATATTGGGGGTCATGAGGAACCTCACATGTCCACTCTCCAAAAAGTTGATGTTCGTTTCGAGATTGAGTTAGCCAAGGAGCCTCTATGTACCTCACCGAATTTCTCACCGTCGCCCTGATCCACTTGCTGGCTGTTGCCAGCCCCGGGCCGGATTTTGCCGTGGTGGTGCGCGAAAGCGTAACCCACGGCCGGCGCGCTGGGACCTGGACGGCGCTGGGCGTCGGCACGGCGATTTTCCTGCACGTGGGGTATTCGTTGCTGGGTATCGGCCTGATCGTGTCGCAATCGATCGTGCTGTTCAACGCACTGAAGTGGGCCGCCGCCGCGTACCTGCTGTACATCGGCTTCAAGGCACTGCGGGCGCAACCGGCCAAGCCGGCCGAGGAAAACCTGCACAAGGAGGTCGGTGAGCGGACCGCCCGCGGCGCGTTCATTTCGGGGTTTGTCACCAATGGCCTGAACCCCAAGGCGACATTGTTTTTCCTGTCGCTGTTCACCGTGGTGATCAACCCGCACACGCCGTTGGCGATCCAGGCCGGTTACGGCGTGTACCTGGCGGTGGCGACGGCTGTCTGGTTCTGCCTGGTGGCGCTGTTGTTCAGCCAGCAACGGGTGCGCGCCGGTTTCGCGCGCATGGGCCACTGGTTCGACCGGACCATGGGCGCGGTGCTCGTCGCCATCGGGGTGAAGCTGGCGTTTACCGAGGCGCACTGACCGCTCTGGTCTTTCTTCTGATCGCTTCCATGCGGGTGTGGGGCGATCAATGCCGTTGGCGGGCGTAATCCAGAAAAGCGTCGATGTTGTCACTGCACAGCAGCGGTGACACCGCCTTGACCTCTTCCATCGGCCATTCCCACCAGGCCGACTCCAGCAGGGCCTGACGCACCGGCTCCTCGAAGCGCCAGCGAATGAGCCGGCACGGGTTGCCGCCCACCATGGCGTAAGGCTCGACATCGCGTGTCACCACCGCGCCGGCGGCCACCACGGCGCCATGGCCGATGGTCACGCCCGACAGGATCATCGCGTCAGCGCAGATCCAGCAGTCGCTGCCAATCACCACGTCGCCCTTGGTCGGGTTGCTGCCGGGAATGTCCCGGGCTTCATCGATCATCAGTGGGAATGGGAACGTGCTGACCCAGTCGGTGCGATGCCCGCCGCCCAACAGGATCTTCACCCCTTCGGCGATCGACGTATAGGAACCGACCTTGAGGACCGTGTCGTCGCCGAACTCCATCACCTCGGGAATGCCATAGGTGCCCACTCCGACCTGGTATTTCGGATAGCGCAGACGGATTTTTTCGGGTGCTCGTTCGAGTTTTTCCAGGCGCTTGAGGTGCTTTCGTACTTTGCGTTCCTTGAGTTTTTGCAAGAACTTCATGATCGGGACCTTGTCATCGGCAATCGCAAAACCAGTCGCTTGAGGCGTTTGAAACTGGTTTTGTTCCAGTGGCGCCAAGGGATGCTGCGCAACAGTTGCCAGGCTTCTTTCCGGTCTTCGACCACGGCGTACTTCAGCGCTTTGTGCACCAGCACCGTGCGGGCCGACTCGTAGGCGGGGTGGTCCCGATAGGGCTCGATGGCCTGCAGGTCCGTCTTGAGCATCAAGCGGTATTTCCTCGACAGGTTATTGGGGTGGCGTCGATAGCGCGTGACGCAGATCGGCAGTTCATGGATTTCATAACCCTGGCGGGCGATCCGCAGGGTGATCTGGAAATCCTGGACCCTTAGCTGCGGATCGTAAAAACCGGCGTCCCGCAGGGCGCTCATGCGATACAGGGCCGTGGGCGCGCCGATGACCGCGGCGTTGCGCAGCAGGCCATCGAAGGTGTGCACCTGGATGTGGTCGCGCTGTTGCTCCTTGATGGTCCGGCCATCGCTGTCGATGTAGATGACCAGCGCGCCGACACAGCCCACCTGTGGGTGTTCGTCCAGGTATTGGGCGCGGACCCGGATCGAATGGGGCAGCATCACATCGTCAAGGTCCGGGGTGGCGACATACGTGCCCTTGGCATATTTCAGCCCGTGGTTGAGTGCCGCGCTCACACCCTGGTTCTCCTGGGAGTAGAGCTGGAAAGGGTAGGTTTGCTGCAACTGCTGGAGCATGGCCAGGCTGTCGTCGGTGGAGCCGTCGTCGACCACGATGACCTCCACGTTCCGGTAATCCTGGGCAAAGAGGCTGTGGATCGCCTCTTCCAAGTATTTCCCGGCGTTGTAGCAAGGGGCCACGATCGACACAAGCGGAGCATCTTGAGGCGCGGTGGCCTGGGAAGAGGTCAGTTCGTTGTTCATTATTTTCTGTCAAAAAGTGGTGGCATGCTGAAGACCTGCCAGGGCATTTTCCCCATAGGCTTTTGTAGCAAGCGTGATACCTATGCTCGCTGTTAGATACCGATCTGACAAGTTTGATTGTGCGATGCTTGCGAAACCTGGGGGCGAGGTGGCTCAAGGCTAGTATTTGCACGCGGATCAAATCATTCCTTTGGCTGATTTGATCCGTGTATAAGCGCTCTAGAGTGCTTGCTTCCAGCCAAGACCGTGCAGTCAGAAAAGGGACTCTTATGTTGCAGACTCGCGTTATTCCTCCAGCCGAAGGCGCCTATCAATACCCGCTGCTGATCAAGCGGCTGCTGATGTCCGGCACGCGTTACGAGAAAACCCGCGAGATCGTCTACCGTGACCAGTTGCGCTACAGCTATCCGACGCTGATCGAACGGGTCGCGCGCCTGGCCAACGTGTTGACCGAGGCGGGGGTCAAGGCCGGCGATACCGTGGCGGTGATGGACTGGGACAGCCATCGCTACCTGGAATGCATGTTCGCGATCCCGATGATCGGCGCGGTGATCCACACCATCAACGTGCGCCTGTCACCGGAGCAGATCGTCTACACCATGAACCACGCCGAGGACCGCTTCGTGCTGGTCAACAGCGAGTTCGTCGGCTTGTACCAGGCGATAGCCGGGCACCTGACCACGGTGGACAAGACCCTGCTGCTGACCGACCTGCCGGAAAAAACCGCCGACCTGCCGAACCTGGTGGGTGAATACGAGCAATTGCTGGCCGCTGCGGCGCCCGCCTACGACTTTCAGGATTTCGACGAAAACTCCGTCGCCACCACGTTCTACACCACCGGCACCACCGGCAACCCCAAGGGCGTGTACTTCACCCATCGGCAACTGGTGCTGCACACCATGGGCGTGGCGACCATCATGGGGTCCATCGACAGCGTGCGGCTGCTGGGCACCAACGACGTGTACATGCCGATCACGCCGATGTTCCATGTCCATGCCTGGGGCCTGCCCTACGTGGCGACCATGCTCGGGCTCAAGCAGGTCTATCCGGGTCGCTACGATCCCGAGTTCCTGGTCCAGCTGTGGCGCAAGGAAAAGGTCACCTTTTCCCATTGCGTGCCAACCATCCTGCAAATGGTCCTCAATGCCAAGGGCGCCCAGGACACCGACTTCGGTGGCTGGAAGATCGTCATCGGCGGCAGTGCCCTGAATCGCAGCCTGTACGAAGCGGCCAAGGCGCGGGGCATCCAGCTCACCGCCGCCTACGGCATGTCGGAAACCGGCCCGCTGGTGTCCTGTGCCCACCTCAACGACGAATTGATGGCCGGCAGCGAGGACGAGCGCACCACCTACCGGATCAAGGCCGGCGTGCCGGGGCCGCTGGTGGAGGCGGCGATTGTCGACGCCGAGGGACGGTTCCTGCCCGCCGATGGCGAGACCCAGGGCGAACTGGTGCTGCGCGCGCCGTGGCTCACCGAGGGTTATTTCAACGAGCCGCACAAGGGCGCCGAACTCTGGGCCGGCGGCTGGCTGCACACCGGCGACGTCGCCACGCTGGACAACATGGGCTTCATCGACATCCGCGACCGCATCAAGGACGTGATCAAGACCGGTGGCGAATGGATCTCCTCCCTGGACCTGGAAGACCTCATCAGCCGGCATGCGGGGGTACGCGAAGTAGCAGTGGTCGGCATTCCCGATCCGCAGTGGGGCGAGCGGCCGTTTGCCTTGCTGGTGGTTCGAGAAGGGCATGAGATTGGGGCTCGCGAACTCAAGGAGCACCTCAAGCCGTTCGTCGAGCTGGGGCATTTGAGCAAGTGGGCGATCCCGAGCCAGATCGCCCTTGTTACGGAAATTCCCAAGACCAGCGTCGGCAAGCTCGACAAGAAGCGTATCCGCGTCGACATCACCGAATGGCAAAGCAACAACAGCACCTTCCTGTCCACGCTTTAGGCCTTTTTGCCGTGCCCGAAAGGGCACGGCAGCCCCACCAAGCAAGCGCTTGCCTTGTCAAACCGCAAATTTCAGCCATCCTTGCCGTGCCGACATCTGTCGGCCTGGCGAAAGGACTGTTCCAGAGTGGTCGCGGGCTGCAAATCACACTTTAGAGGGATCAAGCCGTACTACCTGCTGGCTATAGTCCGCTCACGGATTCTCAAGAACGGGGCGCACGCACGAAAGGGCGATGCGACTTCGACGGATGTCGGGACGCTGCCGCTCTCCCTGCCGTCGAGGTGTTTTTGAAATGTCCCTTGCCATAACAATAATGCACATGGAGTAGCGTCGATGACCTCAGCAACCACGTTCTGGCGCCGGGCAAAACTGCCTCTGGCGGTCAGTCTCGCCTCTTCGCTCGCCGGGCCAGCATTCGGCGTCAGTTTCAACATCGGTGAAATCGAAGGCCAGTTCGACTCGTCCCTGTCGGTCGGCGCGAGCTGGTCCACGGCCAAGGCCAACCGGGATCTGATCGGTGTCAACAATGGCGGCAAGGGCTTGTCGCAGACCTCCGATGACGGTCACTTGAACTTCAAGCGAGGGGAAACCTTCTCGAAGATCTTCAAGGGCATCCATGACCTGGAACTGAAGTACGGCGATACCGGCGTGTTCGTGCGGGGCAAGTACTGGTACGACTTCGAACTCAAGGACGAAAATCGCCTGTACAAGGACATCAGCGACAGCAACCGCAAGGAAGGCGCCAAGTCCTCCGGCGGGCAGATCCTCGATGCGTTCGTCTACCACAACTATTCCATTGCCGATCAGCCAGGCTCCGTGCGTTTGGGCAAGCAGGTGGTCAGCTGGGGTGAAAGCACGTTCATCCAGGGCGGCATCAACTCCATCAACCCGGTCGACGTATCCGCGTTCCGTCGTCCTGGCGCCGAGATCAAGGAAGGCCTGATCCCGGTCAACATGTTCTACGTGTCCCAGAGCCTGACCGACAACCTCTCGGCCGAGGCGTTCTACCAGATTGAATGGGACCAGACCGTGGTGGATAACTGCGGTACGTTCTTCTCCCAGCCGGATGTGATTGCTGATGGGTGCACCGATAACCTGCGGGTGCTGAACAAGCGTTCAAGCATTCCGTTCCCGGGCATCGTTCTCCCGATATTGGAAGGCCAGGGTGTCGACATCAACGAAGAAGGTGTACTGGTACGGCGTGGCCCGGACCGTGATGCTCGCGACAGCGGCCAGTGGGGCGCGTCGTTGAAGTACATGTTCGAGCCGCTGGACACCGAGTTCGGTGCGTACTTCATGAACTACCACAGCCGTGCGCCGATTTTCAGTGCCCAGGGGGCTGCGCAGCAGTTCTACACCGCGGGGCCAATCGCGGCACTGCGTCCCCTGATCGTGGCGGGTAACTCCAACTACTTCGTCGAATACCCGGAGGATATCCGCCTCTATGGCCTGAGTTTCTCCACGACACTGCCTACCGGTACGGCGTGGAGCGGTGAGATCAGCTATCGGCCGAATGCACCGGTGCAACTGAGCACCACTGACATTCTCTTCGCCGGTGTGACGCCACTTCCCGGATTTGGTAATGCATCGGTGCTCCAGGGCACGCCGGGCCAGGACCTGCACGGCTATAGCCGTAAAGAGATCACTCAGTTCCAGACCACCTTCACGCACTTCCTCGATCAAGTCATGGGCGCCAGCCGCCTGACCCTGGTGGGTGAAATCGGGGTGACCCATGTCGGTGGCCTGGAAAGCAAATCCGATGCTCGCTATGGCCGTGATCCGGTGTTCGGGCCGGGTGAACTGCCCAACGGTTTCTGTAACTCCCTCAATACGTCCACTGCGACGGGGGGCGGCCAGACCATCAACGACGTCAACAGCAACTGCAACAACGACGGCTTCACCACCTCCACGTCCTGGGGCTACCGCGCTCGCGCCATCTGGGAATACCCGGATGTGTTCGCTGGCGTGAACCTCAAGCCCAACGTGGCCTGGTCCCATGACGTCAAGGGTTACTCGCCGGGCCCTGGCGGCAACTTCGAAGAAGGCCGCAAGGCCGTCAGCCTCGGGCTGGATGCCGAGTACCAGAACACCTACAACGCCAGCCTGGCCTACACCAACTTCTTTGGTGGCGACTTCAGCACCGTGGATGATCGTGACTTCCTGGCGCTCAGCGTCGGCGTGACCTTCTAAGCACCGTATTTCAGGACGACACACTATGAAAATAACAAAGAATCTGTTGCAGGTCGGTGTCTTGGGGCTATCCCTGCTGGCCGCCAGCGTCATGGCGGCAGTGCCTGCGGCCGAGGCCGACAAGCTGGGCAAGAGCCTGACGCCGATGGGCGCCGAGATGGCTGGCAACGCCGACGGCTCGATCTCGGCCTGGAAACCCATGGCCAAGAACGCCGCTGCCGTGGACAGCAAGGGCTTCCTGGCCGACCCGTTCCCGACTGAAAAGCCGCTGTTCACCATCACTGCGCAGAACGTCGAGCAGTACAAGGACAAACTCGCCCCGGGCCAGTACGCGATGTTCAAGCGCTACCCGGAAACCTTCAAGATGCCGGTCTACCCGACCCATCGCGGCGCCACCGTGCCGGACGAGGTATTCGCCTCCATCAAGAAGAATGCGGTCAACACCAAGCTGGTCTCCGGCGGCAACGGCCTGGAGAACTTCGAGACGGCCGTGCCGTTCCCGATTCCCCAGAGCGGCGTCGAAGTCATCTGGAACCACATCACCCGCTATCGCGGCGGCAGCGTGACGCGCCTGGTCACCCAGGCCACCCCACAGCCCAACGGTTCGTACAGCCTGGTGTATTTCCGCGACCAGTTCGTGTTCCGCGACAAAATGAAGGATTTCGATCCGGCCAACCCTGGCAACATCCTGTTCTACTTCAAGCAACAAGTGACCGCGCCGGCGCGCCTGGCCGGTGGCGTGCTGCTGGTGCACGAGACCCTCGACCAAGTGAAGGAGCCGCGTTCGGCATGGGTCTACAACGCTGGCCAGCGCCGTGTGCGCCGTGCCCCGCAAGTGTCCTACGACGGTCCGGGTACGGCGGCCGACGGCCTGCGTACCTCCGACAACCTGGACATGTACAACGGCGCACCGGACCGCTACGACTGGAAGCTGGAAGGCAAGAAAGAGCTGTACATCGCCGCCAACAGCTACAGGATCGATTCGCCGCAACTCAAGTACGCCGACATCATCAAGGCCGGCCACATCAACCAGGACCTGACCCGCTACGAGCTGCGTCGCGTCTGGCATGTGACCGCGACCCTGAAGGAAGGCCAGCGTCACATCTACGCCAAGCGTGACTTCTACATCGACGAAGACACCTGGCAAGCCGCGGTGATCGACCACTACGACGGTCGTGGCCAACTGTGGCGCGTGGCCGAGGCCCATGCCGAGAACTACTACGACAAGCAAGTGCCGTGGTACGCCCTGGAAACCCTCTACGACCTGCAGTCCGGCCGCTACCTGGCGCTGGGCATGAAGAACGAAGAAAAATCGGCCTACGACTTCGGCTTCACCGCCACCACCGCCGACTTCACCCCGAACGCACTGCGTCAGGACGGCATCCGCTAAACCGCTCCACCCGAGGCCGCATCCTCGAAACAACGCCCCGACTGGTTCGGGGCGTTTTTTTTGTTCGAGCAGTCAACACAAAACCCTGTGGCGAGGGGATTTATCCCCGCTGGGCTGCGAAGCAGCCCCAAAAAGCTTGAAGGCTATCCGGCTGATGTTCAGAGGTAGAGGTCTGAGGGGGCCGCTTCGCGACCCAGCGGGGATAAATCCCCTCGCCACAGAAGTGATGCCACACGCCTTTCAGGTTGAATCGACTTGTAGTCTTTTTGTAGCCATTTGTAGCACTCCCTTCAATACCTCCTCGTTTACCGCTAGTCTGCGGACATCTGCAACGCCGCCACCCGCATTCCTACAAGAGCCGGCCATGACTGATTTGTCTTCACTTCCGGATTCTGCCCGCGCAGCCATCGCGGTACAGGACGGGCGTTTCTACCGCCCGCCCTTGCCCGACGGCCATGTCGCGCGGCCGCGGTTGTGCGAGCGTTTGGCCGCTGGGCTTGGGGGCAGGTTGCTGTTGGTCAGTGCCCCGGCGGGGTTCGGTAAAAGCTCCCTGGCGGTGGAGTTCTGCCAGAGCCTGCCGGCCCATTGGCAAAGCCTCTGGCTGGGGCTCAGTGCCCGGGACAACGATCCGGGGCGTTTCCTGGAGCGCTTGCTCGAAGGGCTCCAGGCGTTTTTCCCGCAGCTGGGTGGCCGGGCACTGGGGCTGCTGAAAATGCGCCAGCGCCATCAACCCTTTGCCTTCGAAGAATGGCTCGATGGTTTGCTGGACGAATTGTCCGCCCACTTATCGCCCCGCAATCCCTTGTTGCTGGTCCTCGACGATTACCACCTGGCCCAAAGCCCGGTGCTGGATCGCTGCCTGCAATTTTTCCTCAATCACCTGCCCGACGGTTTGCTGGTACTCGTCACCAGCCGCCAGCGCCCGGAGTGGCACCTGGCGCGCCTGCGCCTGTCGCGACAATTGCTCGAACTCAACGAGCAAGACCTGCGCCTGACCCATGACGAAGCCTTGACCCTGCTCCAGCATCACAGCAGCTCGTTGCGCGGCGAGGCGCTGGAAAACCTCATCCAGCGCAGTGAAGGCTGGGTGGCCGGGCTGCGGTTCTGGTTGCTGGCCGCCTCCGAGGCCGGCAGCGAAGGCCTGCTGCCCCAGGCTCTGCACGGTGGGGAAGGGCTGATCCGCGATTACCTGCTCGAGGAAGTCATCGATTGCCTGCCCGCCGAGGTGCAGGCGTTCCTCTACGACACGGCCCCTCAGGAACGCTTTTGCAGCGCGCTGTGCGATGCCGTGCGCGAAGCTCATGACAGTGGCGAAATCCTGCGTTACCTGGCGGCTCACCAAGTCTTCCTGGTGCCGCTGGACGAACACGGTCACTGGTATCGTTATCACCACTTGTTTTCCGACCTGCTGCGCAGTCGCCCCAGCGCGCCGGCCATGGTCCCGGCCGCGACCCTGCACCTGCGGGCCTGTCGCTGGTTCAACGCCCAGGGCCTGATCGACGAAGCCGTGGAACAGGCGCTGCGGGCCGGGCACCTGGACGTGGCGGCGAACCTGGTGCAGAACCTTTCGGAGGAGCAACTGCTGGCCGAGCAGAACGTCGGCATGTTGCTGCGCTGGAAAATGGATTTGCCCGACAGCCTGCTCATCAGCACGCCGCGACTGATCGTGCTCTACAGCTGGGCATTGGGCCTGGCCTGTCAATTGGACGCCGCCGAAGAGCTGGCCGCGCACTTGAGTCGCTTCCTGCCCGCCCCTTCGGCCACCGCGCAAAAATCCATGCTCGCCCAATGGCTGGCCCTGAGCGGCATCGTCGCCCGTGGCCGCGGCGATCGCGAGGCTACCTTGCGTTATTGCAGCGAAGCCCTGGAGAGCCTGCCGCAAAAACGCTACGGCCAAAGGCTGATGTGCCTGTCCACCTTGTCGAACCTGGCGATTGCCGACGGCGACCTGTGGCGAGCCCGGAACCTGAACCGCGACTCCCTTGAGCTGGCGCAGCGGGTTGGCAACCCATTGTTCGAGGCCCTGGCCCATTACGACCGTGCCCGGGTCTTGCAGGCGCGGGGGGAAATCCTGCGGGCGCTGGACGAGGTGCACCAGGGCCTGCAACGTTTGCACAAACTATCGCCCCAGCGGCTTTATGCGGTGCGGGCGCGGTTGATCATGTACGAGGGTTTCCTGCTGACCTTGCGCATGCAACCCCAGGTCGGCCTGGCGCGGTTGCAGGCAGGCCTCACCGAAGCCCGCGCCTGTCGCGACATCAGCGTGCTGATCGGCCATTGCGTGATCGCCCGTATCGAGGGTCATGGCGGCGAGTTCGCCCGGGCCTTTGCCGAACTGGCTGAAGCCGAGCGCCTGATGCACATCTGGGACGTTCCGCCGATCTACTACCTGGCAATGATTACCTTGGTCAAATGCGAACTCTGGCTGGCCCAGGGGCGCACCGACCTGGCCGAAGCCTGGCTGGCCCGCTTGGGCCAGACCTACACGGGCGAACGGGCCGCCGCGCCGCCGGAATTCCACCCGCAATTGCCGCTGCATGTCGAATTGCAGCAGGCGGTGCTGGAATCCATCCGGGGTCAACCGATGCTTGCCGAAGGGCGACTCGATGCCCTGCTTGAACACGGCCAGCAAACCGGCCGGCAAATGCTCAGCGTGATGGCCCTCAACCAGAAGGTCGCCTTGCTGTTGAGCGTCGGCCGTGAGCCCGAAGCCCGCCGTACCCTGGCCCAAGCTTTCGAAGCCGCCAGCGGCGGCGTGTTGCAGCCCTTCGAGTGGTTGTTTGGCAAGCACTGTGAATGGTTTCGCGAACAACTGCTGCACGCACCGCCCAGCACGTTGCGCGAACATCTGCTCGAGCGCCTGCCCTCGACGGTGGTCCAGCCTGTCGACCCGGCGGCACCTGTCGAAACCCTCAGCAGTCGCGAGCGGGCGGTGTTGCAACTGATTGCCCAGGGCTGTTCGAACCAGGAGATCAGCGAGCAATTGTTCATCTCGCTGCACACCGTCAAGACCCACGCCAGCCACATCAACAGCAAACTCGGCGTCGAGCGCCGCACCCAGGCGGTGGCGCGGGCGAAGGCGTTGGGGTTGTTGGGCTGAGCAAGGTTTTGGGGGCGGTGAGAAAAAACTGTGGCGAGGGAGTAAGCTTTCTTGCCACAAAGGCTTTGACAAGGAATCCCTCGATGTTGCCTCTGTACAAAACCATCCCATCCCCCGTCGGCCAGTTGATCCTCGTCGCCCGGGAGACAAGACTGGCGGCCATCCTGTGGGAAAACGAGCGGCTCAACCGGGTGCGCCTGGGGCCTTTGGAAGAAGACACCCAGCATCCGGTCCTCAAGGAAACCGAACGTCAGTTGCTGGAGTATTTCGCCGGTCAGCGCCGCCGTTTCGAATTGGAGCTGGACTTTGCCGGCACTGATTTCCAGGTCCGAGTGTGGCACGCACTGCTGACCATCCCCTTCGGTGAAACCCGCAGCTACCGCGACATCGCCGTCCAGATCGGCCAACCGACAGCGGTCCGGGCGGTCGGCGCCGCCAACGGTCGCAACCCCATCTCGATCATCGCCCCGTGCCACCGCGTCATCGGCAGCTCCGGCAGCCTCACCGGCTTCGCTGGCGGCCTGGCGGCCAAGCAATTACTGCTCAGCCTCGAAGGCCAGCAGACCCTGCAGTTGGCGTTCTGACTGCCACCTCCCTGTGTGACTGCAGATTTTGCATCCATCCCAATCCCCTGTGGGAGCGAGCCTGCTCGCGAAAGCGGAGTGTCAGCTTGCCTAGGTGCTGGCTGTGCCGTCGTCATCGCGAGCAAGCTCGCTCCCAC
>NZ_FMXV01000024.1:18277-41916 GCF_900104425.1 Pseudomonas sp. NFACC13-1
TTGGTGTGACTGCAGATTTTGCATCCATCCCCAATCCCCTGTGGGAGCGAGCCTGCTCGCGAAAGCGGAGTGCCAGGCAACTTATTTGGCGATTGATACACCGCTTTCGCGAGCAAGCTCGCTCCCACAATGTTTTCAGGCTGGTGGGGATTTTGGGGGCAGCATGCGTGTCGGGGGTTGGCCGTTGGCGTTGTGTTGGTAGATCTTCGTGGGCTGGCCCTGTTCATTGAAGAACACCTGGCCAATGCCGGCGCTGTTCCACAGCCGTTCGCCCGCTTCGGCGTGTTCCGGGGTGTGGGGGACGATGCGCATGCTGCGGCGCTTGGTGAACCAGTTCAGGGGCGAGCGCGGGGAGTAGAGCCAACGGTTCAGGCGGTCGAACCATTCCAGCAGCACGGGCGGGAATTCATTCTTGATGCCGCTGCTGGTGATCTGCCAGATACGCGGGCCGCCCTTGCGGTGTGGGATCAGCACCTCGTAGACGAAGGAATAATGCACATCCCCTGACAGCACCACGTAATTACCCGGTGTACGCGAGTGTCGGAAAATGTTCAGGATCACCTGCGCCGCGCCGCGATGGGCCATCCAGTTTTCCGCGTCCACCAGCAACGGATAACCGCACCAACTGAACACCCGCTGCACGGTCTCGATCAGCTTTACGCCGAAGATCGGTGCCGGTGAGACGATGATGGCCGAGGGGTGATCCAACAATTCTTGCTGCAACTCGCTCAGGGCTTCCCAATCCAGCAGGCCGGAAGGTTGCTTGAGGTTGTTCTCGCTGCGCCAGCGACGGGTGCGGGTGTCGAGCACCACCAGGGCCGGCGTGCTCGGCAGTACGTAATGCCACTGCTGGAAACCCAGCAGGGTGTCGATCAATTGGTCCTGTGGTTCGCTGTCGAGGTAGCGATCTCGGGCGGTGTCGCTCAAGGCCAGGGTTTGCGGGAGCACGTCCGCAAAGGCATCCGGGTTGTTACCCCAGCCTTGGCAGAGCATGTAGGCGATCAAGGCGTTGCCGATGATGCGCTTGGAGAACGGATGGCCGTAGGCTGTTTCCTCCCACTGCGCGGACAGATTCCAGTCATCGGTAATGTCGTGGTCGTCGAAAATCATCAGGCATGACAAGTGCGCAAATACCCGCGCCACGCCGTCCAGCCCGGTCTTGAACGCGTCGATGCGTCGCTGCTCCAGGTCGTAGCGCTGGCGCCGCTCGACGGTCAGTTCGGGGGGCTGCACAGCGATCAGTGTCCAGGGCACCGGCGACCACACCAGCAGATACATCGCCATCACCTCGGCGAAGGTCACCAGGTGATTGTCGGCGCTGCTGCTGGTGAAGATCGGCTTGCGCGCCCCGCCGAAAAAGCGCTCGCGCAGGGTTTCGTTGCTCTCCAGTGCCGGCAGCAAATCGGCGCGATGGTAATAACTGGCCGGGTGTCGGTAGAGCTTGGCGCTGTCTTCCACGACGGCGCCGTCCAGGCATTCCTCGAACAGCCCCAAGCGTTCGATCAGCCCGTGAATCGCCCGCAGCATGGGCCCGGCGACGTCGTCGGCATAGACCTGGTCACCACTCATCATCAACAGTGCCGGGCGTTGCGCCGGGTCTTGCGCGAGCAGACGGTCGACGCAGAGCAGGCCGTCGTTGGCCGGGTAGTGGGGTTTGCGGCAGGAACCGTGGACCAATTGCTCGATACGCGAATGCAGCAGGAAGTTCGGGCACTGAGCACCGTCATACAACAGATGCGGCGCCCACTCGGCGATGGGCGCACCGTCCACCAGCAGGTCGTAGTCAATCGCCACGTCCTGGGGCAGGGGGGCGTCGAGCGTCACATCGATCAAGTGCACAAACGCCCGCTGCCCCACCGGCACCACGGTGCAACGTGATGCATCGAGTGCCAGGTCGCCGACACCGTCAATGCGCAGCGTCAACGCCAACGCTCGTGTGCCCACCAGCCACATCACCAGGCGCGCAGGCTCCAGCCGCCGCAAGAGCGGGCCGACCAGGACAGGGGGCAGGGCAAGGGTGATATCGGGGGTGGACGACAGCATCAGCGGAAAAAGCTCTGTTCAGGGAGAGGCGGGGATCATAACGCAATGTGCTGTGCGGCTGGGGATAGGGTGGCGGGCACTGTTGTGGCGAGGGAGCAAGCTCCCCGCCACGGGAAAGTGTCAAGCCTGGCGATGTCACTGGGCGCTGTTGGAGGCCTCGGCCGCCTTGATCAGGTCCGGACCGATCTCTTTCTCGAACTTCGCCCATACCGGTTTCATTCGTTCGCGCCAGACACTGCGCTCTTGCGGTGTGAGGGTGATGATCTCGGTGGTCTTGGCGTCCAGGACGTGCTGCTTGTCCTGTTGGTTGAAGCGTTCCGCTTCCTGGTTGGTATGGGCAGTGGATTCGACCACGATCTTCTCCAGCTCGCTGCGGATATCCGGCGGCAGGCCGTTCCAGAAGTCCGACGTGGTGATCAACATGTAGTCGAGTATGCCGTGGTTGGATTCGGTGACGTATTGCTGCACCTCATTGAGCTTCTGGTTGTAAAAGTTCGAATAGGTGTTTTCCGTGCCGTTGACCAGGCCGGTACGCAGCCCCTGGTACACCACCGAGAAAATCATCGGTTTGGCCTTGGCATCCACCGCCTTGAACTGCTCCTCCAGCACCGCGGAGGTCTGTATCCGGAACGTCAGGCCACGGGCATCCTCAGGGGTACGCAATGGCTTGTTGGCCGACAGCTGCTTCATGCCGTTGTGCCAATAGGCCAGGCCGGTGACGTTCTTGCTTTCCATGGACTTGAGCAGTTTCTGGCCCTCGGGGCTTTGCTGGAAACGGTCTACTGCGGCGATGTCGTCGAATAGAAAGGGTAAGTCGAACAGCTGCACGGTCTTGGTGTACTGATCGAACTTGGCCAGTGACCGCGCAATGATCTGCACCTCTCCCAGAAGCAGGGCTTCCATCTCCTTGTCATCGCCGTACAGCGTGGAGTTGGGGTAGACCTCGACCTTCACCTTGCCCGGCAGTCGCTCTTCCGCCAGCTTCTTGAACATCAGCGCGCCCTGGCCCTTGGGCGTTTGGTCGCCTACCACGTGGGAGAACTTGATGACGATCGGCTCAGCCGCCATGACCGTGCCCCACACGCCGAAAGCCAGAGTGCAGGCGAACGCTTTCCATACAGGTTTGAGCATTGCGAAATTCCCTTTACCTTTACATTCATCGTACGGGCCTCTTCGGAACCCGACGTACAGCGGACAACGTCAAGTCTAGGAGAAAAATCATCCTCCGCTGGATGACGTGTTCCGTCGGGCAAACCATCGGGCTTCTGCGGGGTGGGAGCGGGTGTTCACTGGTCCTGCACCCATCACAGCCGCCCCCCTGTGGGAGCGAGCTTGCTCGCGATGATGGCGGCGCCTCCAACATCATCGGCCCAGGCACACCGCTATCGCGAGCAAGCTCGCTCCCACAATTTTTATTCTCCCGCCTCGGTTTCCAGTCCTCCTCCCGCCATCGTGGCCCTCCCGGGGCGAGTCGTATTGTTTTTGTTGTGTGGTATGACGACATTCTAAATTTTCCTCTGGGAGAATAATCTCATTTCTCTAGCTAGGCCCAGTATTTCGTAATTTTTATTGATTTTGTGGGTTGACAGTCCGCGTGAAACGTCAGAATAATCCGCTGCGTTGTATGACGACATACAAATAAACAATAACAACAGGGTGCACCCTTCTATGAGAATCACAGGCGTTCACGTCGAAGTCTTTTCCACCCCTTCGCGCCGTGCCCAGGACAGCGCCGGTCACGCCCATCCGGGTGATGAGGTCATGATCAAGATGGCCTTGCTGCGAATCGGCTGCGACGATGGCAGCGAGGGTTATGCCTTTGGCCCGCCTGAGTTGATTCGTCCGCACATCATCGAATCCTTCGTGCGCAAAGTGCTGGTGGGCCGCGATCCGATGGACCGTGAAAGCATCTGGCAAGACCTGGCGCACTGGCAGCGCGGCAGCGCCGGGCAGTTCACCGACCGGGCGCTGGCGCTGGTGGAGCAGGCGTTGTGGGATCTGGCCGGGCGCAAGCTCAAGTTGCCGGTGCATAAGCTGATTGGCGGTTATCGCGACAAGGTCCCGGCGTATGGCTCGACGATGTGCGGCGACGATTTGCCGGGCGGGTTGTCGACGTCGGACGAGTACGGCCAATTTGCCGAGAAACTGGTGCAGCGCGGCTACAAGGCCATCAAGTTGCACACCTGGATGCCGCCGATATCCTTCGCCCCGAATCCACAAATGGACATCCAGGCCTGCGCCGCCGTGCGTGAGGCGGTGGGGCCCGACATCGCGCTGATGCTCGACGGTTACCACTGGTACAGCCGCATGGATGCGCTGACCATTGGCAAGGCCCTGCAAAAGCTGAATTTCGCCTGGTTCGAAGAGCCGATGATGGAAGATTCCGCAGAGTCCTATGCCTGGCTGGCCGCCAACCTGGACATCCCGGTGTTAGGCCCGGAGAGCATCGCCGGCAAGTTCCACAGCCGCGCCAGTTGGGTCACCCAGAAGTCCTGTGACA
Source organism: Pseudomonas sp. NFACC13-1 (assembly GCF_900104425.1). NCBI lineage: Bacteria > Pseudomonadati > Pseudomonadota > Gammaproteobacteria > Pseudomonadales > Pseudomonadaceae > Pseudomonas > Pseudomonas sp. NFACC13-1. The sequence goes on from NZ_FMXV01000024.1 coordinate 22,821, forward strand.
TCCTGCGCGCCGGCGTGGCCGGGGTCGGGGGTATCGGGCCGTGCCTGAAGGTGGCGCACCTGGCCGAGTCGTTCGGCATGGATTGCGAGGTCCACGGCAATGGCGCGGCGAACCTGGCGGTGGTCGGGGCGATCAGCAACTGCCGCTGGTACGAGCGCGGCCTGCTGCACCCGTTCCTCGACTATGAAGACGTCCCGGCGCACCTCAACAGTATCGTCGACCCCATGGACGCCGACGGTTTTGTCCACCTGTCCGACCGGCCGGGGTTGGGCGAGGACATCAACTTCGCGTATATCGAGGCCAACACCTTGTCCCGACATTGATCCTGTTCCACGCCTGAGGTCGATGGCTGCCCGGGCGACAAGTCTTTATAAATATAAGAAAGGACTGAACCATGAATCTCTGGCCCAAGCGCCTGACCCGGCTGCTGTGTGTCACCGTGGCCCTGTGCGCAGTGCAGGTGCCCGTCAGCCTGGCCCAAGGCGAAACGCCCCCCGACCAATTGGTGGTGGGCATGAGCATGATCAACCTGCTGTCCCTGGACCCTGCCGCGGCGACGGGGCTGGAGGTCGCCGAGGTCAACGCCAACGTCTACGACATGCTCCTGGAGCAGGACGCGGCGCAGCCGGACACGCTGATTCCGGCCCTGGCGAAAACCTGGGACGTCAGCCCCGACCGCATGCGCCTGACCTTCCAATTGCGCGACGACGTGCGTTTTCACTCCGGTGCACCGCTCACCGCCCAAGACGTCGCCTGGTCGTTGCAGCGCGTCGTCACCCTCAACCGCGCCCTGGCTTCCACCTGGAAAGCCTACGGTTTCACCGCCGACAACGTCGTCCAACTGATGCGTGCCGAAGGGCCGCACACCTTTGTCATGGAGTTGCCACGCGTCACTGACCCGATGCTGGTGCTCAATACCCTGGCCACCTCTCCCAGTGCCTTTATCATCGATCGCTCGGTCGCCTTGCAACATCAAGTCGGCGACGATCAGGGGGCGGCGTGGCTGGCGACGCATACGGCCGGCTCCGGCGCGTTCAAGCTCGACATCTGGCGGGCCAACGACGTGATCCTGATGAGTCGCAATGACGACTATTGGCGCGGCGCGGCGAAGTTGCGCCGGGTGATCATGCGCAACATGACCGAGTCCCAGGCCCTGCGGCTGATGGTCGAGCGCGGTGACCTGGACGTCGCCCGCGGCATGGCCGCCACCGACATCAAGGCGTTGGGCAAGGTCGATGAAGTGCGCATCCAGAGCATCGCCCGCGGCACGTTGTACTACGTGGCGATGAGCATGCAGCAGCCGTTGTTCCAAGACATCCGCGTACGCCAGGCCATCCGCTTGCTGATCGACTACCAGGGCATCAACGACGTGGTCATGCCGCACTACGGCGTGATCAATCAGCGGCCCTTGCAGTTGGGGCTGCCGGCACGCCTGGACGATCCGGGCTATCGCCTGGACGTGGCCGAAGCCAAGCGCCTGTTGGCGGCGGCCGGGCATGCCGAAGGCTTCAAGGTGACCATCCGTTCACTGACCGATCCGCCGTTCATCAACATCGCCACCAGCCTGCAAGCGACGCTGGCCCAGGCGGGGATCCAGGCGACGATCATCACTGGCACCGGCAACCAGATCTATGGCGCGATGCGCGACCGCCAGTTCGACATCCTCGTCGGTCGTGGCGGCGGTGGGGCGGAGCGTCATCCGCATTCGAGCCTGCGGGCCCTGGTGTACAACCCGGACAACCGCACCGAAGCCAAGTTGAGCAACTTCCAGGGCTGGCGCACCTCGTTCTTCGACCCGCAGCTCAATCAACTGATCGAGCAAGCCGAGCGCGAACGTGACCCCGAGCGCCAGCGCGAAATCTATGGGCAGATCCAGACCCTCTACGACCAACAGGCCGGGGCGATCATGCCGGTCTCACAGATGGTGGACGAAGTGGTGATCCACGCGGATGTGCGCAACTACATCGGCCACACCGCCGCCACCACGCGCCTTCGGGACGTCTACAAGCAGCGCTGAAATCGACGGCCGCACGGCCAAGGCAGGAATGAACATGTCGACTGCATCCTTTTCAATCTGGACCACCCGGGCCGCTTCGGCGACCCGGCGCGGCGGCTCGGTGGCGGTGACGCTGCTGGGGTTGCTGCTACTGACCTTCTTCATCGGTCGGGTCATGCCCCTGGACCCGGTGCTGGCCATCGTCGGCCCGGACGCCGACGCTTCGGCCTACGCCCAGGTGTACCAGGAGCTGGGCCTGGACAAGCCGTTGTGGACCCAGTTCGCGATCTACCTGGGCGACCTGCTCCACGGTGATTTCGGCATGGCCTTGTTGACCGGCAACCCGGTCATTACCGACATCGCCCGGGTCTTCCCGGCGACGTTGGAATTGGCGACCCTGGCCATCCTGTTCGGCGTGCTGGCGGGCTTGCCGCTGGGCGTCTACGCGGCGACGCATCAGGGCCGTGCCGGTGACCATGTCGCGCGGCTAATCACCCTGTTCGGTTATTCCACGCCGATTTTCTGGATCGGCATGATGGCCTTCCTGGTGTTCTACGCCTGGCTGGGTTGGGCTGGCGGCGTCGGGCGGATCGGCCTGGCCTATGACGGGCTGATCCCGAAACACACAGGATTGTTGTTGATCGATACCGCCTGGTCCGGCGACTGGGAGGCCTTTCGCAGCGCGCTGCGGCACATTCTGTTGCCGGCGGTGATCCTCAGTTTCAACTCGGTCGCCTACATCAGCCGCATGACTCGCAGCTTCATGCTCGAGCAACTGTCCCAGGAGTACATCGTCACCGCCCGGGTCAAGGGCTTGTCCCAGCGCCGCATCGTCTGGGGCCATGCCTTCGGCAACATTCGCGTGCAGTTGCTGACCATCGTCGCGCTGGCTTATGGCGGCCTGCTGGAAGGTGCGGTGCTGATCGAAACCGTGTTCGCCTGGCCGGGCTTCGGCCAGTACCTGACCAGCAGTTTGCTGCTCGGCGACATGAACGCGGTGATGGCCTGCGTCCTGCTGATCGGCCTCATCTTCGTGACGCTGAACCTGATCAGCGATGCGCTGTACAAGATCTTCGACCCGAGGACTCGCTCATGAACCTGCCCCTTGCTTCCAGCGCAGCCGGCAGTACCACGCTGCCCGCTTCGAGTACGGCAGCGCTGGTCGCCAGCACCGTGCGCCTGCTGCGTTTTTTGCTGCGCAACCCGATGACCTTCGCCGGCCTGATCGTCGTCGCGACCCTGATGCTGGTCGCGGTCTTCGCGCCCTGGATCGCCGGCCACGATCCACTGCTGCAGAACCTCGCCGGGGCCTTGCAGGCACCCGGCGCCGTGCACTGGTTCGGCACCGACGAATACGGTCGCGATGTCTTCGCCCGGCTGGTGTATGGCTCGCGCATCACCTTGTACATCGTCTTGCTGGTGACCGTGATCGTCGGCCCCATCGGCCTGTTGGTCGGCACGGTTTCCGGCTACTTCGGCGGTTGGGTCGACAGCCTGTTCATGCGCATCACCGACATCTTCATCTCGTTCCCCAGCCTGGTCCTGGCGCTGGCGTTCATCGCCGCCCTCGGCCCGGGATTGGAGCATGCGGTCATCGCCATCGCACTCACGGCCTGGCCGCCGATTGCGCGTCTGGCGCGGGCCGAAACACTGCCGCTGCGCAACGCTGACTTCGTCGTCGCGGTGCAGCTCCAGGGCGCGTCGAGCACCCGCATCATCCTGCGCCACATCATCCCGATGTGCCTGTCGTCGGTGATTATCCGCCTGACCATGAACATGGCGAGCATCATCCTCACCGCTGCGGCCCTGGGCTTTCTCGGCCTTGGCGCCCAGGCACCGTTGCCGGAGTGGGGCGCGATGATCTCCACCGGGCGGCGCTACATGCTCGAAAGCTGGTGGCTGGTGGCGGCGCCCGGTGCGGCGATCATGCTGGTCAGCCTGGCCTTCAATCTGTTGGGCGACGGCTTGCGCGACGTCCTCGACCCACGCAGCCAATCCTGAGGAACAGCCCATGACTGAGATAAAACTGGTGGTACAGGACTTGTGCGTGGAGTTTCGCCACGCCGGCAAAACCTCACAGGCGGTGCGTGATGTGTCGTTCACGTTGAGGCGAGAAAAGCTCGCCATTGTCGGCGAGTCCGGCTCGGGCAAATCCACCGTCGGCCGCAGCCTTCTGCGCCTGCATCCGCCGACGGCGCGGGTCACCGCCAAGACCTTGCGCTTCGCCGATATCGACCTGTTGGCCGCCAGCGAAAAGCAGATCCAGGCGATTCGCGGCGCGCGCATGTCGATGATCATGCAAGACCCGAAATACTCGCTGAACCCGGTGGTGCGGGTTGGCGAACAAATCGCCGAGGCGTACCTGGCCCATCACAAGGTGCCCCATCGCGAAGCGCGCGAACGGGCCCTGGACATGCTCGCCAAGGTGCATATCCGCGATCCCCGGCGGGTCTACGACCTCTACCCCCACGAGGTCTCGGGCGGCATGGGCCAGCGGATCATGATCGCCATGATGGTGATCACCGATCCCCAGGTGATCATCGCCGACGAACCCACTTCGGCGTTGGACGTGTCGGTGCGCCGGCAGGTGCTCAACGTGCTGGAGGAGTTGGTCAGCGAGCGTGACCTGGGGCTGATCTTCATCAGTCACGACCTGAACCTGGTGCGGCATTTCTGTGACCGCGTGCTGGTGATGTACGCCGGCCGCGTGGTCGAGTCGATTGCCGCGGCCGACCTGGATCACGCCACCCACCCCTACACCCAAGGCCTGTTGGCCGCCTTGCCGAGCCTGGACCATCCGCGTGCCACGCTGCCGGTGTTGCAGCGTGACCCACTCTGGTTGAACGCTTGAGGAGCCTGTCATGAGCATGATTGAAATCGCCGGCCTGAACCTCAGTTTCGGCACCGGCGCGGCATTGAACGCGGTATTGCACGACGTCGATTTGAGCGTCGCCGAAGGCGAGGCATTCGGCCTGGTGGGGGAGTCCGGTTCGGGCAAGACCACCGTGCTGCGCTGCCTGGCCGGGCAGTACCAGCATTGGAGCGGACAACTGCGGGTCGCCGGCCAGGCCGTGACGCGCAACCTGCCGCTGAACCACTACCGCACGGTGCAGATGGTGTTCCAGGACCCGTATGCCTCGTTGCATCCGCGCTACACCATCGACGCCGCGTTGCAGGAACCGCTGCGCATCCATGGCATCGATGGGCGGGGGCAGAAGGTCAGCGAGATCCTGCGCAAGGTCGGCTTGAACGACAGTTTTCGCTTCCGTTATCCGCACCAGTTGTCCGGTGGTCAGCGCCAGCGGGTGGCGATCGCCCGTGCATTGATCCTGCGGCCCCGGGTGCTGTTGCTGGACGAGCCGACCTCGGCACTGGACGTTTCGGTGCAGGCGGAAATCCTCAACCTGCTGGCCGACTTGCGTCGCCAGGAAGGGTTGACCTACCTGATGGTCACCCACGATCTGGCGGTGGTGGCGCATTTGTGTGATCGGCTGGCGGTGATGCAGCAGGGCCGGGTGGTGGAGACGCTCGACAGCCATCTGCTGGCGAGCGATGGCGCCACCCATGCGTACACCCGCTTGCTGGTGCAAGCCAGTCGGGACATACAGCGAATACCTATCGCTGTTTGAGGTAACTCGTTCGTTGCACGTGTTTTAACCCGTAGAAGACGTTGAACCGCAGGTTTCAATGCCGCGCTCGCGCTCGCCTGCGATTTGCCGTTCAACCCCACTAATGACTCAACTAACAAGAATAAAAAACATGAAAAAGACACTCGTCGCGCTGTCCCTCGCTTCCTTGTTCACTTCGGTCGTTGCCATGGCCGATACCGGCTATATCAACGTACGCCACCAGTATGCGGAACAAACCCGCATGCATGCCGACCGCGCCAAGTTTGGCATGCGGCTGGACAACGGCGTGGGGCTGGAAGGGGAACTCAAATACAAGACCGCCGGTGATCGCGAAGACGTTGCCTTCGACAACACCGTCGGCAGCGGCCATGAATTCACCGTCAACTACCAGCACAAGCTTAATGATCGCTGGACGCTGACGCCCTCGTTCGCCATGGAAAGCGACGAGGAATCCACCACCTACAAGCTGGGCATGCGCCTGGGCTACAAGATCACCAAGGAGCTGAGTATCGCCGGACGCTACCGCTACGACTCCTCCAAGCTCGACCGTGACAAGGTCGACCATGACGTGCCGGACAACGGCCAGGACGACCAGAAGATCCATCGCTACGACGTGTACATCAACTACGCGAACCAGGGGCCGTGGGCGTATGAATATCAATTGACGTACTTCGATGCCAACTACATCCGTTATAACGGCGGCACCGACGACTATGAACAGAATGCCGTGGTCAAGTACAAGTGGGACAAACGCTGGGCGCCGTTCTTTGAAGTGGGCGATATCAAAGTCAACTCCGTCGACAGTGATCGCCAACTGCGTCTGCGGGTCGGTATTCAATACAACTTTTTCTAAGTTGTCGAAGCACCGGGGTCAACTTGTGGGAGCGAGCTTGCTCGCGATGGCGGTGTGTCAGCCACATTCATGTTGGCTGATCCGCCGCCATCGCGAGCAAGCTCGCTCCCACAGGGGAGGGCAGGGATTACTCGTTGTAGAACGCCTGGCGCTGTTGCGTTTCACACAGGCGCATGCGGCTGTTGCTCAAATGCAGGTACATGGCCGCCCGCGCCGCGTCGACATTGCCGCTGGCGATGGCGTCGAAGATCTGCTGGTGTTCGGCGTTGATCCCCTGCAGGTAAGCACTGCGGTCACTTTGCCCGGAATAGGCGGAGTTCATGCGGGTACGCGGGATCAGCTTCGTGCCCAAGTGCTTCATGATATCGATCAGGTAGTAATTGCCGGCGGCCTTGGCGATTTTCAGGTGGAACTGGAAATCGGCATTGATGGTGGTGCCGGATTTTTCCGGCCCTTGCAGCAATGCGTCCAGCGCCTGGGCCAGTTCGGCCAGGGCTTCGGGGGTTGCGCGTTCGGCGGCCATGCCGGCGGCCTGGACTTCCAGGCTCAGGCGAAACTCCAGCAGGTTGAGCACATCGGACAACGTGGCAATCGTCGCCGGGCCCAAGGTGAAGCCCTCCGGCGCCGGCATATCGAGGACAAAGGTGCCGACGCCATGGCGCGTCTCCACCAGCCCCGCCGCCTGCAAGCGCGACAGCGCTTCACGCACCACCGAACGACTGACCCCTTCGGCCTCCATGATATGCACTTCGGTGGGGAGCTTTTCGCCGCACTTGAGGATGCCGTCGCGCATGCGCTGGGCGAAGCGGTCGACCAGGGTTTCGGCGAGGCGGCGTGGCTTGTTCAGTGGAGATAACGCTTGATCCGTCATCGGCTTGCTCTTGGGTGATCAGCGGGCATTATAGTGAGTTTTGGCGCAAGGTCGCGGCTATAATGCCGCGATCGTCTGGCTTTAATGGATAGTGCAATGGACCGTGTCACACCCGATCGACGCCTGAGCATGACTCAACAACTGGTGATCGACCTGACGCAGCAGATACTGGCCGGCGAACTGCCCGCGGGCAGCAAGTTGCCCACCGAACAAGTCATCATCAAGGAACGCGGCGTCAGCCGGACGGTGGTCCGCGAAGCCATGTCGCGGCTCCAGGCCGAAGGGTTGGTGGAAACCCGTCACGGCATCGGCACCTTCGTGGTGGACACCGCCCGCCCGGGGGATTTCCAGGGCAGCAAACACGTCAAGGGCGGGGCCTACGATGCGCTCGCCGTGATCGAACTGCGCCTGAGCCTGGAAGTGGAAGCCGCCGGCATCGCCGCGCAACGGGCCACGCCGGAGCAGTTGCAGGCGATGCGTGAAGCGCTCGACGCGGCGAATGCTTTTGACCCAACGGATGACGAAAGCGCCCGGGTCGATTTCGAATTCCATCTGCAGATCGCCCAGTGCACCGGCAACAGCTTTTTCATCGACGCCATGGCCCATGTGGGCAATACGTTGATCGCCGTGGTGCAACAGGCCGGACCGGCGGTGACCGATGAAAATCGGGCGTTGGTGGTGCGTGAGCGGGAGCAGGTCTACGCGGCGTTGGCGCGGCACGATGCGCAAGCGGCGCGGGCGTCGATGCGGTTGCATTTGATCAATATGCAGCAGCGGGTTCGAGGTGTGGTCGAGTTGACGGCGCAATAACCTCCACCGCAGAACATTGTGGGAGCGAGCTTGCTCGCGATAGCGGTGTGTCAGCCACATCGGTGTTGACTGATCCGCCGCTTTCGCGAGCAAGCTCGCTCCCACAGTTTTTGATCTCGGGTGTCTGCAAATGCTGTGTCCACCACCGCCCCCCTGTGGGAGCGAGCTTGCTCGCGATGACGGCGGTACAGCGCTGCTGTTCCCGCTAGTTGCGCTTCCAGCACTCCGCAAACCGTGCACAAACCCCGTAGCGCTCATCCATCTGCGCCATCCTCTCCAAGTGATGACCTACCGCTTCGACCGTCACCCCGTTCCCGATCCGGAAGTACTCCACCATCATCGCGATGTCCAGATCGATCTCGGCTTTCTCCGGCTTGGCATTGGCGGTTTTGGGCAACGCCCATTGTTCCAGCTGCTCATCCTTCACTTGCCGCAGGCGTGTCTGGTATTCGTCCTTGAAGCGTTCCAGCGAGCGCGCCTTGTTCTGCGCCATGTCATCGCCAAATGTCTTCAGGTTTTCCCGGTACAGCGTCCAGTAGTCCGGCGGCAGGTCGAAGCCGAGCTTGGCCTTGCGTTCGCTGATCAGCGTGTCGAGTTTCTCTGGCGAATAAGTCTCGACTTTTTCCTTGGTCGGATCGGTTTTCACGGTGACGACCAGGCTCTTCTCGATGACCCGGTTCATCAGCTCCAGGCGATGGGGCGTGTCCGGATAGGTCTTGGGAAACAGCGCGTTGCGACCGGCGCAGGCGGGAAAATCTTTTTTCAGGATCGGGATCGGTGTGCGCACGTCCTTGCCGTCGACCCGCTGCAGGCGCTGCAACTGTGTCAGGCAGAAGTTCTTCTCGGACTTGAAGGTCACCTCGTATTCGGCATTGGCCTCGGGTGTAAAGTTGAAGCCCTTGCCGCACACGGCATAACCGCTGTTCATGTTGGTGCGCAGGTAAATCTGCTCGCCGGGCTTGAGCTTGACCTCCAGGTAGCCCTTGGCATCGGTGGGCGCCGGAACACTCATCCCCACCCGCCGCGCGGTATCGCTCAATAGCAGATTATTGAGAATGCCCGTGGTTTGCCCGTCGCAATGGGCGGCATCGAAGTAATCCAGCGTGGCGTTGCTGGTATTGGCGACAAACCGCAACTTGGCGGCGTCCGCTTCGATGGCGTCGGGGTAACTGCCGTTGACGCTGCAACCGCCGAGCAATACGAACAACGCGGACAATGCTGACGACGGGGCAAGACGGCGAGGCAGGGCGAGCATGAGTCATCCTTGAAGGATCGATAAAGTGGGCGAATGCTACTGAAGTGCCACTATTGCGTCCACCACCGCCTCCCTGTGGGAGCGAGCTTGCTCGCGATGACGCCGGCACGGTCAACATCACCGATCCAGACAGGCCGCTTTCGCGAGCAAGCTCGCACAGGGATGAAGCTCAGGGCTCCAGCGCCGGGCCCTTCAACTCGATCTGGTTGCCGTCCGGATCGAAGCAGTAAATCGACCAGCCCTTGCCCTCCGCGCCATAGCGCATCTGCGCTTTCTCAACGGTCAGGCCAGCTGAGGCCAAATGCGCGAGAAGGGCTGGTTCATCAAACGGCTCGATACGCAGGCACAAGTGATCGACGTTGTGCCCCTGCTTTCCCGCTGCCGGACCGCCCTGGCGACCGAGGGGGCCGTCCACGGCAACCAGGTCAATCATCGAAACACCGGTGCCCAGATGAAGCATGCCAAGATCGTCCCGGCGCTTCTTCAGCTCGCAACCGAGCACCGAGGTGTAGAAAGCGAGGCTGCGCTCGAGGTCCTTTACGCGCAGGACGATGTGGTCGATGCGTTGAATCGTGAAGTTCTTCATACGGGCCTCATGTGCTCAGTGATGGACGCCAGGGTTACTTCACCTTAGCCATTCATGCTGGAATGGCATTGCAACAACAATCTGTGGGCGCGAGCGTGCTCGCGATGACGCCATTTTAGCCACCACCCATGCCTGGACACGCCACCTCATGATGAAATGGTTCAAGACCCTCACCCGGACGGATGCCATTGCAACACTGGCCTTGATCGTATCCATCGCCTCTGCCTATTTCAGCTACCAGCAATACCAGGACAGCGTCGCCAGCCGTAGAACCCCGATCATCATCCGGGTCGGCGCTGAACACAGCACCGTGTCGTTCTACAAACCCTTCGCCGATTTCCCGTCCGTGCTCTTCAAGCAGCGCTACAAAATCATTCTCACCAACAACAGTTTCAACCCGGAAAGTGTCATCGACTGGCGCATCTGGGAGCGCAGGGAAAATGGCGGCGGGGAGTATGCCGGTATGAAATCCAAGCTCCTCGATTCCACGGGAACACCGATCGCCTTGCCTTTCCTGATCGCCGCGAAAGAAAGCAAAGTGGTCTTCCTGGACATTGGCCAGAAAGTCACGCCAGAGGCGTGGGCGGCGGTGGGCTCAAGTGTGAAGTTTGATAAGGAGATGGACTGGTTCGAGGCAGACCGGATTTTTTCCGATGCGGGCTTTCCGCTGTTCGGGCAGCTCACGCCCGGGGAGAGCTCCAAGTACCAGGACCTGCAAGTCAACCGCTGGCTGGCCGGGCCGGCCTATCAGGAGTTTCAGTTGAACTTCAGCAAGGCCGATGGCTATGAAGTGGCGGCCCAGTTGTCGTTGAATGTCAGTGATGTTTATCCACAGGGGGAGGCGCAGCGGTAGTTCCAATGTCATGCTGAGGCCGCCAGTCAGACGTTAAAACAATATTTACACACGCTATCAGGGCGGCTGATAGCGTGCGGAAAACCTGATTCAATCGAGGCTGAAGGCTTCTTGAATGGTCCTGATCAAACGGTCGCCGTTCACACCTTTGTAAGCTTGGGGATTTGACGCGAGCTCAGCGGGTACTTGATTTAGAAACGCCTTCAAATCGAGCGCCAATCGTTCAGGTAGCTGGGCCATTCCTTCAGTTAGACCGACAGCCAGTACGATCACATCTCTGAAGTGCTTTTTGATATCGCGACTGTTCACGGCAATGCCTTGTTCAAGCAGCGCCTTCTTGTTAAGCCAGGCATGGGCTTTGAGGGGAACGAGCCGATCAGCACCGATGTGGCTGATATCCTGGGTGTGATCCACGCCGGCCAGGAGAAAGGCGTAGTACTCATCATCAAGAATGATCGCAGACAGGCTGGCGGCTTGCTCCTCAACGGGGACCTTGGTCATTCTGGCCGCTTCTTCATGCTCCAGGCCATCCGGCACTCGGGAAAATAGCTCGACCTGAACGGGAAAGGATTTGTCCTCAGGATTCTGGAAACGATAAAAAAACGGCGAGTCCCCACTGCTGTCACCATTCTGGCGAATTGCATAGCCGCCGTCCTTGATGAACTTCCAGAACTGCCCGACGAACGCACGATCCATATTGGTTTCTGACCTCCCGCCTCAATGGGGTTGCTACGCTGATACTGCCAAGATTTGGAACCGGCCACCAACGGACCCAAAACCATGAAAAAACAGGATCAGGAAAACCTTCTCCAAACTTTGAAAGCCCGCTTCGAACAAAACCCCCATCGCCACCCAGGTATCCCATGGGCCGATGTCCAGGCCAGGTTGGAAGGCAACCTTAACGTCCTGAAGGCCCTCCAAGCCATGGAAGCCACCGGCGGCGAACCGGACGTGATCGGCCACAATAAAGAGACCGGCGTTGTCTCCTTCTGCGATTGCGCCAAAGAAAGCCCAACCGGCCGCAGAAGCCTCTGCTACGACCGCGCGGCCCTGGACGCTCGCAAGGAGAACAAGCCAACGGGCAGCGCGGTTGAAATGGCCGAAGCGATGGGCATCACCCTGTTGACGGAAGATCAGTACCGAGCGCTGCAGGAGTTGGGGGAATTCGATGCCAAGACTTCCAGCTGGCTGGCAACTCCCCCTGAGCTTCGTGCCCTCGGCGGGGCGATTTTCGGTGACTTTCGTTATGGCCGGGTGTTCGTTTACCACAACGGTGTGCAGTCGTATTACGCGGCGCGAGGGTTTCGCGGGTTGCTGCGGGTTTGAGCCCATTCACTAGAGGGCGCTAAGGAACTGTGGCGAGGGGATTTATCCCCGCTGGGCTGCGTAGCAGTCCCAAAGCCATCCACCACGGTGCATCAGGAAAAAACGGATGGCAGGTTTTACGACTGCTGCGCAGCCGAGCGGGGATAAATCCCCTCGCCACAAATCACGCATGCCATTGAAAAATGGTAGCGAGGCAGTCCGCTGTGTTTTTCTGAGGGCGGCAGAGATCCATCACTCGAAAACCAATCCCTCACACCCTTTGGCCTCAACCATCTGCTCAAACACCGGCAACCGCGCGACAAACTCCGTCTCGAACGCCAGATACCGATCCTGCGCCGCCAAGTAACGAATCTCCGGCTTTACCCGCGCAATATCCTTGGAAGACAGCTTCACCACCTCATGGCTGCGCTGATTCCAAAACCACGCCAAGGTCTGTGTGCCGAACGTATTCGTCCGGTAATTCCACACCCACCAATCCCCATGCCCCCGGGCAACATGAAGCTGCCCATGAAAGGTGCGCAACGTGATGACTTGCTTGGGCTGGGTGACCAGCAAGCGCGTGTCCTGGCGCAGTTCACTGCCGAAACCGTCCAGCGTCGCCTTGGTCTGGGCGCCGGTCATGAAGTTGAAGCGCCACGCCAACAGCACCGTCTCCTGATAACCCGAATGCTCGACGTTCTGCCGCGCGCCTTCGCTGAACAGCAGGATCTCGTCACCCCCCAGGTAAGCCGTTGACGCCCTGAGTCTATAGCCCTCGGCAGGCATCGCCCGGGCGACGATGGCTTGTTGTGGTGAGTCTTGATTCCAGACCCAGCACTTCGGCCCGTTGTGCTGCATGAACAGCAAACGGCGAGGGCCGATGGGCAGGATCGTCAGTTCATCCGCGTCCTCGAAAATCACGTCGCTGCTGTCCGCCGTGATCCGCCAGACCCGCGTCAAATGCTCGGGTTCGTAGATACGTTGACGTTCGAATATCTCCGAGCCCAGAACCACGCAGGGCTGTTCAAACTCCGGCCATTGCACCCCGGCCGGCCCGAACGCCGCGATCTCATCGCCTTGACGAATTTCGTATTGGTAGCGGTCGTCCGCACTGTAATCGCCGCGTATGACCCGACGTTTCCACAGGCTGCGCCGGGCATCGGCATCGATGAGCTGAAGGTCCGCGCCGTCCACGCCATCGGTCCGGTGTTCGAGCATGTCCTGCTCGGCGGGCGGCCATGGGTTGTAATCGATCAGAAAGCACAGCCACTGGTCGTCATCCTGCTCGGTGATGGCGGCCCAACCGTTGCGGTAGTTGTATTCATGGACATAGGTGGCGCCGGGATAGTCATGGACTTCCTGCAGCCACTTCACCTTGCTGCGCTTGGGTTTGGCCGGCTTGCGTTCGACGGCGGCAGGCTTGGGCGGCTCGATCAAACTCGCCGTGAACCTCGGTTCGCCGTGCTGGCCCTGCCAGTGACGGGCAAAGGCCTCGCGCTGAGTGACCGGGACAATCACCGGCCGATAATCATCGCCGCCGGCATCCAGGTTCCACAAGTCATAACCCTGCCCCCCCAACACCGGCGCCAGTGCCTCGAAACAGACCTCGGGCATCTCGTTGGACAGCTCATCCAACAACGCCTCGAACCCCGGACCGGCAAACACACCGATGTCGGGATAGTAATGCTGCAACAGCCCGAGCAAGTCGCTGCCCGGTGTTTTCCAATCGATATGAACCAACGGATCGAATTGCGATTGCATCACGCCTGTTTTCCCTGTGGTTTCTCTGCGGCCATCTTAGCTGCACACCGCCGACCTTGAGCAAACGAATAAATCCGTGGCGATGGGCACAGTCCACTGTGGGAGCGAGCTTGCTCGCGATAGGGCCGGGCCAGGCAACATCAATGGCGGCTGGTGTACCGCCATCGCGAGCAAGCTCGCTCCCACAGTTTTGATCGGGGCGTGCGCAAATGCTGCGTTCGCCACAATTTCCATGTGGGAGCGAGCTTGCTCGCGATAGGGCCGGGCCAGGCAACATCAATGGCGGCTGGTGTACCGCCATCGCGAGCAAGCTCGCTCCCACAGTTTTGATCGGGGCGTGCGCAAATGCTGCGTTCGCCACAATTTCCATGTGGGAGCGAGCTTGCTCGCGATAGGGCCGGGCCAGGCAACATCAATGGCGGCTGGTGTACCGCCATCGCGAGCAAGCTCGCTCCCACAGTTTTGATCGGGGCGTGCGCAAATGCTGCGTTCGCCACAATTTCCATGTGGGAGCGAGCTTGCTCGCGATAGGGCCGGGTCAGGCAACATCAGTGGCGTCTGGTTTACCGCCATCGCGAGCAAGCTCGCTCCCACAGGTATTCCAGTGTCGAGCACCCTCCAGATGAAAAAAAATTCACTCAATCCCCTCAATCAAAAGCCGTGGGTGCTCCAGCAAAGGTATCACCCCGCTTACCGCGGACATGATGGAACGGAGCACTTTGGGATTTCGAGCCGTCATCCGTCCGGATGCGGTTTTCCATTTGATTGTTTGATTGCGAACCGCCTGATCATCGTGGCGCGGCCAGCCGTATTAAGGATGAGTGAACAAAAATGAACCGAGCTTACCGAGTAGTCTGGAATGCTGTGTTGGGCGCGTGGCAGGTGGCATCAGAGTTGGTCAAAAGCCAAGGCAAAGACAAAAGCCGCAAATCCCTCAGCCTGGTCATTGGCGTGGGCGGCGGGGTCTTCGCTTCGGTTGCCACGGCGGGAGCGTTACCGTCGGGCGGCAATATCGTGGCGGGTAACGGCAGCATTCATCAGAACGGCAACAACATGGCCATTCATCAGGGCAGCGATAAGCTCGCGATTGACTGGCAAAGCTTCTCCGTCGGCAAAGGCAACACCGTCCAGTTCGTCCAGCCGGGCGCGGCGTCTGTCGCATTGAACCGCGTGCTGGGCTCGGATGTGTCGGTGATTCAGGGCGCACTGAAAGCCAACGGCCAGGTATTTCTGGTCAACCCCAACGGCGTCCTGTTTACACCCAGTGCGCAGGTTGATGTAGGCGGCCTGGTCGCCTCCACGCTCAACATGACCACGGAAGATTTCCTTGCGGGCAACTACCGTTTCAGTGGCAACAGCGCCGCCTCGGTGGTCAACCAGGGCAACATCAATGCCGCGCAAGGCGGCACCATTGCCCTGATCGCCGCGAAAATCGTCAACGAAGGCAACATCACCGCGAACAAGGGCAATGTGCTGCTGGGCGCCGGCAGTGTCGTGACGCTCGACCTGGGCGGGCCGGTGCAGTTGGAAGTGAAAGAAGGTGCGCTTCAAGCGTTGATCGAAAACGGCGGCGCCATTCGTGCCGATGCCGGTCGTATCCTGCTGACCGCCCGTGCGGCGGAAACCCTGGCGAGCACCGTCATCAACAACACCGGTTTGATCGAAGCCCGTTCCCTGGATATCGGTGAAAACGGCGTGGTGACGCTGATGGGGGATCAGGGCGGTGTGCAAGTCGCCGGGCGTATCGATGTGTCCTCCGATAGCGGCAAGGGCGGCAAGATTGTCGTGACCGGCGACCGTATCGCGATCAACGGCGGCGCTGAACTCGACGCCACCGGCGCCAAGGGCGGCGGCGACATTTATGTGGGCGGTAGCTGGCAAGGCAAGGACCCGGCGATCAAACAGGCCAGCCAGACCACCATCGCCGCCGGAGCCGTGCTCGATGCATCGGCGACCGACAACGGCAAGGGCGGTACCGTGGTGGCCTGGTCGGATACCAAGAAGCCGGGCAGCGTGACGCGGGTGGAGGGCACGCTGAAAGCCACCGGCGGTGCCAAGGGCGGCGACGGCGGCAAGATCGAGACCAGCGGCGCCAAGTTGGCGGTGAGCAAAGCCGCCGATGCTTCGGCCAAGAACGGCAAGGGTGGCTTGTGGTTGCTCGACCCGGACAGTGTCACGGTGGGGCCGGGTAATGGAGGGCTGACAGGCGGCGCCAACGGACAAGCCGCCACGGTCGGTTTCGACGCGATCGACACCGCCCTGGCCGGCGGCACTGATGTGGCAATCAAGGCCGACAACACCATTCACTGGAACGGCGACTACACCCCGCAGGGCATCAGCGGTGACCGGACGCTGACGTTGCAGTCGGGACACGACGACGGCGCAACAGGCCGTTATGTCTTCGGCAATATCTTCCTCAACGGCGATATCGACGCCAGCGGCGCAGGCAATGGCAACAGCCTGGCGTTGATTCTCAACGGCAAAATCGCGCTCAACACCGACGTCAGTTTGAAGAGCAACGGTGGCAATGTCGTATTTGCCGGCGTGGTGGACTCCGATGCGGTGGCCAACAACCGCCAACTGCGCGTCGATGCCGGTTCGGGCTCGATCATCTTCAGCGACATGGTCGGCGGTAACAGCGCGCTGGGCGCTCTGTATGCGACCACCAGCGGCGCCGGCAAGACGTTTATCAACGGCGCAAAAGTCTTCACCAGCGGCGAGCAGGTCTACACCGGTGCGGTTGAGCTGGGCACGTCGCAATTCCTGAACGCCGACTTCGAAAATGGCCTGGTCGGTTGGAAGACGTCCATCGACCAGTTCTTCACGGGCGTCACCGTGGTGGATGGCGTGGTCTCGCCGAATGACCCGACGTTGCCGACGACCTCGCCAACGAACGGCAATGCGCCGAGCGTTTCCCCGGGCGACCAGGGCAACATGAATTACAAACCCCTCACCCCGGTCGCCGCCGCTGGCCAAGGCAAGGACGGCGGCGCCGCGCTGCTGCTGGGGACCGAGAATACCTCCAACTGCCTCAACGCACCCGCCGGCTGCATCATGCGTGGCCCTTCGGTCGTGAGCGAGGGCACGGTCTCCCTGGCCGCCGGGGAAAAGGTCAGCTTCGATTACAAACCGGTCGCGGGCGGCGATACCTACGATGTCTTCGGCTACCTGTTGAACGTCAATACCGGCGAATACCAAATCATCTTGAATGAAACGGGCAACGGCACGGGCGCGGTGAATTGGCAAAGCCACACGGCAACGGCTGACAAGGCCGGCACGTACAAATTCGTGTTTGTCTCGGGCAGTTTCGACCAGACCGCCGGCAAGCAGGTCGGTGGCTCGCTGTACGTTGACAATATCAAGACCGAAACCTCGGGCAGCAAGGGCCTGCAAGGCAGTTCCATCACGTTCAACGGCAGCCTCAACAGCACCGACAACAACCTGGCCATCAAGGCGGACGACATCAACTTCAACGGCGGCGTCGGCAGTGTCACCGGCAATGGGAACATCACCCTTGAGACCAACACGCCGAGCAAAAACATCGCAGTGGGCGGCAGCACAGGCGACGCCCCCGGTTCGTTGGAACTGACCGGCACCGACATCAGCGCACTGGGCGACGGGTTCACCTCCGTCAACATCGGCGGCGCGGACATGACCGGTGACATCAACATCATCGAAGCGACCCGCATCAACGACAACCTCGTCCTCAATGCCGGCACCGGCAATATCCACATCAACGACCAGCTGACCGTGGCCGACGCCCCGGGCACCGGTAACGATGACACCAAGCCGGCCCCCGTCCTGGTGTTGCAGAGCAACGGTGGCAAGATCGACCAGACCGCCGGCGGCGCCATTGTCGCCGATGGCCTGGTGCTGCTGGGCGATGGCGCCACCCATGATCTCGACAACGCGGCCAACGACGTCAACACCATCGCCAGCGACACCGGCACGGTCAGCTTTGCCGATGTCGATGACCTGACTGTCGGCGTTGT
Organism: Pseudomonas sp. NFACC13-1; assembly: GCF_900104425.1. Lineage (NCBI taxonomy): Bacteria > Pseudomonadati > Pseudomonadota > Gammaproteobacteria > Pseudomonadales > Pseudomonadaceae > Pseudomonas > Pseudomonas sp. NFACC13-1. The sequence goes on from NZ_FMXV01000024.1 coordinate 40,732, forward strand.
AACCATTCCCGATAGCCAGACCCCGACAAACCCGCAAGGCGTGCCGGTCGCCGGCATGACCCAGACCGGCGACCTGAAGCTTGTCGCGGACACCCTTACGGTCGGCCAGGCCCTGATCACCCAGGGCGATACGAGCCTGACCGCCGACGAAATCGATCTCGCCGCGAGCGTTTCCGGTAACGGCAGCCTTACCCTGCAGCAGAAGACCGATAGCCTGGACATCCACCTGGGCGGCAGCGATGACCCGGAGGTGACCGGGCCTAACGATCCGTTGGTGCTGTCCGACGCTGACCTGGCCAACATCCAGGATGGCTTCGACAAGGTCGTCATCGGCAACGACAAGACGCGCAACATCACCGTCGACGATGAAGGCGCGACGTTCAAGGACGATCTGGCCCTGGTCGCCAACGGCGTCCTGGACCTGCTGGGCGATCTGATGCTCAAGGATCCCGAAGGCACCGACGAAGATGGCACGACCGGCAAGGGGCTGACGCTGAGCGTCGACGCGGGCAAAGGTGCGACTCAGAGCACTGGCGCGACCATTACCGCAGACGAATTGGCCTTGCGCGGCGAAGGCGACTTCCAGCTGGGCAAGGGCGGGCATGACGTGGGTGTCATCGCCGCCGATGTCGGTAGCCTGGCATTTGCCGGCAACGGCAACCTGACGGTAGGTACCGTGGACGGCACCGTGGGGATTACCTCCGATGAGGCGGTCACCTTGAAAACCGATCACGACCTGACGTTGGTAAAAGGCATCACCATAGAAAATGGCCCACGGGACGATGCCAGCCAGGGCCAGACCCGTGCCGACGACATCATCACTTTGGAAGTGGCGGGCAATACCACCCAGTCCGGCGACGCCGGGGCCAAGCTGGATGCCAGCGGCCTGGTGCTGCTGGGCGGCAATTACGCACTGGGCAATACCGGCAACGTGATTGGCGATATCGCCAGCGCGGCGGGCAAGGTCCAATTCAACAACAGCGCAGACCTCAAGGTGGGTTCGCTGACCGCGACCCATGCCGACGGCACGCAGACAACCCTCACCGGCGTGAACAACACCGGCGACGTCAGCATCGGTACCCAAGGTGACTTGGCGATCAACGAAGGGCTGGCCACCAGCGGCAACGTGTTCCTCAACGTCGATGGCAAGACCACCCAGGATGGCAACGGCAATATCACCGCCGA
>NZ_FMXV01000024.1:43411-103251 GCF_900104425.1 Pseudomonas sp. NFACC13-1
TCGCCTTCAACAACACCGGCAACCTGAAAGTCGGCACGCTGACCGAAACCGATGGCAACGGCAACGTGGTGAAAGTCACCACCGGGGTGAACAACACCGGCGACGTCAGCATCGGCACTCAAGGGAACTTGGCGATCAACGAAGGGCTGGCCACCAGCGGCAATGTGTTCCTGAACATCGGCGGCAAGACCACCCAGGATGGTAACGGCAACATCACCGCCGATGGCTTGGCCCTCAATGGCGGCGACTTCGAGTTGCGCAACCGTGGCAACGTGGTGGGTGATATTGCCAGCGAGGCAGGCAAGGTCGCTTTCAACAACACCGGCAACCTGAAGGTTGGCACGCTGACCGAAACCGACGGCAACGGCAACGTGGTGAAGGTCACCACCGGCGTGAACAACTCCGGCGACGTCAGCATCGGCACCCAAGGTGACTTGGCGATCAACGAAGGGCTGGCCACCAACGGCAATGTGTTCCTGAACATCAGCGGCAAGACCACCCAGGATGCCAACGGCAATATCACTGCCGGTGGCCTGGCGCTCAAGGGCGGGAATTTCGATCTGCGCAACGCCAGCAACTGGGTCGGCGATATCGCCAGCCGAGCGAAGGATGTCAGCTTCGTCAATCGGGCCGACGTCACCGTCGGCACGCTGACCGAGACGGCACTGGACGGCACCCAGCTGGATCAGATCGTCGGTATCGGCAACACCGGCAAAGTCCAGGTTGTGACGACCACCGGCAACATCACCCTGGCCGAGAACGTCAGCACCACCAGCAATGCCGCCGATGCGATCGTGCTCAACGCCGGTCAATCCGCTTCCGCGGGCGTGGCTGCGGGCGGTGACGTGAAGGCCGACGCGGGCGTGACGGTGTCGACCGGCGCCGGCGGCCGGGCGGTGATCTACACCGGTAGCCTCGCTGGCAGCACCCGCGTGGTGGATGTGGTCGGCAGTGGCAGCGGCAATTTCCGCTACAACAGTGACGAGCAACAGAGCAATTTCGGCAGGGCCCTGGGCAACACAGGCGTGCATGCCGTTTACCGCGAGCAACCCGTCCTGGTGGTGTCCACCAACGGTGCGACCACCCAGACCAAGGTGTTCGATGGCCAAACCACGTTCAACGGCGGCGGTATCGCCGGTTATGACGCCAACGGCCTGTGGAACGGCGACACCAAGCCGATGCTCGGCAACCCACTGTATTCGGTCGGCACTCAAGGCCCGGGTTCGCACCTGATCAACATCGGCGGGCTGGCTGACCTCGGTTACCTGATCGTCAGCAACCCGGCCAACGCCAATCTCACTGTGACGCCGTCGATTGATTATGACGCCGTGCGGCAGAGCGTCGCCGATGCGACACGCGTCGGCGCAGAGGTGAGTTCGCCCCATGCACCGGAGCTCAACCCGACCCAGGCGAAACCGGTCGACTGGTCTGATCACGGGGTCGATGACGGCGGTCTGTTGCTGGTGGACCAGGGCGGCACGCGTGCCAGCGGGAAGGCGGGCGACGCCCTGGCGCAAGGCGACAGCGATTCGGCTGCCCAGGCCGAGGACACCGCCAGCGAGCGGGAACTGGCCGGGACCGTCTGCTCCGATGGCGGCGTATCCGAAGGCGGCGCCTGTGCGGCCTACCCACCGCAGACCGTGTTCGTCGTGCGCGGCGGTGTGCGCTTGCCGAGCCTGGCCATGCGTCCCTGATCCCTGACATCCACCTTTTCATTTGAAGGAACCCTTGGCCACGTCCCTGGACGTGGTCATGGGCTCAGGCAACCCGAATTATTCGAGATTGATCCCATGCAAAACAAACTGATGTCCTGCGCGGCCGGTCTGGCGTTGTTGTCCACTTCCCCGGCTTGGGCGGCGACCCTGCCGGCACGCCCGATCCCCGACGCCGGCCGTATCCTGCAGGAACTGCCGATTCCGCAGCAGGAACTGCCGCAAAGCATTCGCCTGGATGTGGAAGCACCGCAACCGCCGCAAGAAAAAGTCGGCGGCGCCAAGGTCCAGCTCAACGCTGTCCATTTCACCGACAACACGCGCATCGACGAGGCCAGCCTGCAACGCGTCGTCGCCCCGGCTATCGGTCGAGCCCATGACCTGGACGAGCTGCGGGAAGTGGCCCGGCAGGTCACGCTTTACTACCGTGAGCAGGGTTACCCGTTTGCACGTGCCTATCTGCCGGCCCAACGCATGGCCAACGGTGAACTGACCATCGCGGTGATCGAAGGCCGTTATGGAAAAATCACCGCCACCAATGACGATGCGAAACTGGCCGCGCAGGCGCAGCCGTTCCTGGACGACTTGCAACCGGGCGACGTGATCGAGCGTGACCGGCTGGAGCGCAGCATATTGGTGCTCTCGGACTTGCCGGGCGTGGCTGTTCGGCCGGTGATCCGGCCAGGTGAGGCACTCGGCACGGGCGATCTCGATGCCAAAGTGAGCAAGACCGAGGCCTTCGAGGGCAAGGCCACCCTGGACAACCATGGCAATCGGTATTCGGGGCGCAATCGCCTGACGGTACAAGGCGACTGGAACAGCCCGCTGATGCTGGGCGACCGGCTCAGCGCCGCGGTGATGGCCACCGATGAAGACCTGTATTTCGGCAGCCTCGGCTACTCGATGCCATTGGGCACCTCTGGCCTGCGCGGCAACGTGGGTTACGCCCAGAGCTCCTACGACCTGGGCGCGGAATTCGCCGATCTGGGGGCCACCGGTACCGCTGAGGTCAGCAGCATCGGCTTGAGCTACCCGCTCCTGCGCAGCAACCAGGCGAACCTCATGTTGGCTGGGCAATACCAGCACAAGGAACTCGAGGATAAGTACGAAGTGCTGGGCCTCAGTTTTGAAAAAAGCAGCAACACGCTGCCCATCAGTTTGCAGTTTGACGTGAGGGACACTTTGTTCGGCGGCGGCATCACCTACGGCGGCGCGACGCTGACCTACGGTGACCTGAAACTGGACTCGGCCCTGCGCGAGGGCGACCGCCAGACCGCCCAGACCGAGGGCAACTTCAGCAAAGTGAACGTCGACCTGGCGCGTCTGCAAGCGCTGCCGGCCAACTTCACGCTCTTCGCCCGTTTCCTCGGCCAGTGGAGCAACGACAACCTCGACTCCTCCGAAGACTTCAGCCTCGGCGGCATCGATGGCGTACGGGCTTATCCGCAAAGCGAAGGCTCGGGCGACGAAGGCATGCTGACCCAGATCGAGCTTCGCTACCCGATCGACAAGCTCACGCCCTACCTGTTCTGGGACGCCGGCAAGGTGCGCATCAACCACGACGAGTGGGCCGATGAGAAAAACACCCGCAGCATCTCCGGCGGCGGTGTGGGCCTGCGCGCTCAATACGGCCAACTCTCATTCGACGCAACGGTCGCCTGGCGCCACTCCGGCGGCGAAGCGCAGAGCGATACGCGCCAGGAAAACCCGCAACTGCTCGCGCAGATCGGTTACTCGTTCTAAACGTTTCAAGGCGACCTGAAAGCATTACTGTTCATTCAAGCCGTTCAACAAACCTGTGGCGAGGGGATTTATCCCCGTTGGGCTGTGCAGCAGCCCTCAAATCAAGCACCTCGGTGTGTCAGGAGGATTGAGTTTGCTGCTTTGGGGCTGCTTAGCAGCCCTACGGGGATAAATCCCCTCGCCACGGTTTAGTGAACAGCATCAACCCCGTTGGCCACTGCGCCTGGGCTTTTTTCCAGGCATAGCCCCCTCTCGTTCGATATCCCTTGCCACACGCCCCTGCGCCCCGCCCATAACGCCCCGTATCGGTAGGCGCCACGAGGGGACGACCATTTATCGCCGATTAAGAATTTGATAGCTTCAGTTCTCATTTGATCTGCCGCTATATCGGTTTGTTGCCGGCCCGAAACGTGCTTCCGCGCTTGGCAATTGCACGACAGCGACCCGGCTAAACACAAAAGAGACCTGGCGAATGGACAACGGACGATACGAAAGGCAGGTATTGACGACGGCAGGCGCGGCGGCCTCCGAGCCGTTGCCGCATATTCTGTTGATCGACGATGTCCCCGAAGACATCCGCGCCACGCTCATTCTGTTGAAGACCCAGCCCTGGCGCATTTCCCTGGCCAGCGATGCCTACCAGGGTTATCAACGCGCCCTTGCCCTGCGCCCGGACCTGATCGTCCTGGATGTGCACATGCCGCAAATGGACGGCTTCAGCCTGTGCCGGTTATTACGCGAGGCACCGGCCACCCGGCATACCCCGATCCTGTTTCTGTCGTCGGCCAATACGTCGTTGGAGCGGTTGGAAGGGTTGACCGTGGGCGCGGTGGACTACATCCCCAAATCCTGCGCCCCCGAGGAAGTCCTGGCACGCATCAGGATCCATCTGCAATTGACCTGGCGAGCGCCACCGCCCATTGCGGACCACCCGGCCGATCCGCAACCGCAAGGCGATGAAATCGTGCTGCGCGCGGCGATGCGACTGATCGAAAACCAGCTGGACGACATACCGTCCCTGGGCATGCTCGCGCAAAAAGTCGGCACTCATGAGAAACGCCTCTCCGCCATTTTTCGCGAACACCTGGGGATGACCGTGTTTGCCTACATTCGCGACGCGCGATTGCGACGCGGCCAGGAACTGCTCTCCGAAAGCGCCATGAGCGTGCAGGACGTCGCCGAAGTGGTGGGCTTTCGCAATGCCTGCAACTTCACCACGGCGTTTCGACAGCGAATCGGCATGACGCCCAGCCAGTTTCGCCAGCAGACCCTGGGCCTCGTGGATACAGAGTCGGTCGGACGCGCCTGATGCGGCTCCTACGGTTTCTGGTGCTGACGATCGCTTCGTTGTCCGCCGGCCTGCTCCATGCCGCGCCCGTGGAGCTGTGCCGGGCTGAGCGTCTGGACCTGATGCCTGCGGCGCAGATTTTCGAAGACGCCCAGGCCCGCTTGAGCCTCGAAGAAGTCGCCCGACTGCCCGACACCCGTTTCAACCCCGCCACCCCGCGCTGGCCGAGCGAAGGCTACAGCCGCTCCGCCTTCTGGTTGAAATGGCAGCTCACCAATTCCAGCGATGCGGCGTGCTCGCGCTTGCTGGTGGTCGGGGCGCCTCGCCTGGACGACATCCGTGTCTATCAATCGTCAGCCGGGCGCTGGCGTGAAGCCCACGCCGGAGGTGCCTATCCCTTGGCCGAATGGCCCCAGCCGGCGGCGCGCCAACCGGCGTTCCCGGTGTCGTTGGCGGCGGGGGAGAGCGTCACGGTGTTTGTCCGCGTAACGAGCCATTTCCAGCTGTTGCTGGAGCCGGAGCTGTGGTCCGAACCGGTGTTGCTGCGCAGCCAGCAGCAGACTTACCTGAGCGACGGGCTCGCCCTCGGCATTGTCCTGCTGGTCGTGCCGTTCGGCTTCATCGTCGGCTGGATCCTGCGCTCCCGATTGCTGAGCGTGAATGCGGGCGCGGTCCTGAGCTACATCCTGCTGACCTGCATCCTCAACGGCTACCTGATCTACTGGCCCACCGCGCTGGGCTGGACACGGGAGCTGCTGACTTGCGCCAGCGCCATCTCGTTCGTCCTGTTTCTCGCCTACTTCCGCGTGCTGTTGCAGGTGTCCGTCCTGCCCAAAGTCATTGGCTGGAGCTATTGGCTGCCGTTGTCAGGTTGTGTGCTCGGCCGACTCTGGTGGTTGAAAGTCGATCCCGTCCAGGGCGCGCAGATCGTCCAGATCTCCCTCCTGAGTTTCTACGGGGTGCTGCTCGTCACGCTGTTCATGGCCTGGCGCAGACGCCTGAGCTACAGCTGGCTGGCCTGGCTGGTGTCGGGGCTCTTGCTTGCGCAATTGCTGATGCGGATGCTTTTCCCCCAGGAACAATTGCCCTGGCAGTCGCCCCAGAGCAAATACAGCTTATCGTCCACACTCCCGGGCGTGGCGTTGCTGGTGTGCACCTTGATCATGGAAGTGGCCCGCAGCCGCAACCGCGAAAAAAACGCCCTGGCCACCCTCGAGCAACAACGCCAAGCCGAGCACGAACGCCTGGAAAGCACCGTGGCCCTGCGCACGTCGCAGTTGCGCGACTCCCTGGCGGCCCGCAGCGCGTTGATGGCGCGCATCAGCCACGACCTGCGCTCGCCGCTGGTGCGCATCATCGACTATGCGCGTCTGCTGCACGCCGGGCCCAACCGCGACTATCAGGCGACCATCGAGCGCAACGCCCGCCAGCAACTGGAGCTGATCGACGAGATGCTCGAGTTTTCCCGTGGCGAGCTGGAGCAAATGCAACTGACCCTCGCGCCCGGCTACCTGTACGGGTTCCTCAACGAGATCGCAGACGAAGCGGGCTTTCTCGCCGCACGCCAGGGCAACACCTTCGAGGCGGTGCTGGCCGATGACTTGCCGCCACTGGTGGAGGCCGACTTCAAACGCCTTCGGCAGGTGCTCATGAACCTTCTGGCGAACGCGGCGAAATTCACCCGCAACGGCCAGATCCGCTTCGAAGTGGATTGGGCCCCGGGCACGACCGCCAACACCGTGGAACTGCGTTTCAGCGTGATCGACACCGGCATCGGCATCGACCCGCAAGAGTTCGAACAACTGCTGCAACCGTTCCGCCGCGGTCGCAATGCCCAGCGCTATGAAGGCAGCGGGCTGGGCCTGTCCATCGTCACCCAACTGCTGGAGCGCATGGACAGCCGCCTCGAACCCCAAGCCACCGGGCAGGGCAGCCACTTCAGTTTCCGCCTGCAATTGAATGGCGCCCAAGAACACGACCTGGAAAACGGCATCGTCGACAACAACGCCATGCCGTTTGACGGCCAGGGCAAACACGTCCTGCTGGTGGACGACGTCGAGCAGAACAGCGAATGGCTCTATGACTTGCTGGCGGGTTACGGTTTTGATGTGAGCATGGCGGCGAACGGCGAAGACGCCTTGGCCTGCCTGGCGCAGCAACCAATCGACCTGCTGATCAGCGACCAGATGATGCCCGGCATGGACGGGTGGGCGCTGCTGCGCCACGTGCGCGAGCGTTGGCGCCATCTGCCGGTGATGCTCTATTCGGCGGTGCCGCCGCGCAGGCCGCAGGACTATCCAGAGGACCTGGCCTTCGACGCGGTCCTGCTCAAGCCCGCCGACAGCCGCGAATTGCTGGCGTGGGTCAAGGCACTGGCCTGCCCGGACACCACGCGTCGCGCGTTGGCTCGGGAGCACTAGGATGCCGGGTTTGGGTTACCGGTTGTTCCTGCTCGGCGGCCTTTCGATGTTGCCCTGGGCGTCGGTCCAGGCCGAGCAAGCGGCGCCCGGCGCCCTCACGCTCGACGCCACCACCGTCACCGCTCGCCGTCGCGAGGAAGACCCGCAACAGGTGCCGATCCCGATCAACGTCCTCTACGGCGAGCAACTGGACGAGGCCGGCCTGCATCGCCTGCAAGACATCCAGCAGCGGGTGCCCGGCCTGGTGGTGTCCGGTCACGACGCCCGTTATGCCGGCTTCGGCCTGCGCGGCTTCGGCGCGACCGCCTACAACGATGGCCTGGAAGGCAGCGTCGGCACCTACGTCGATGGCGTTTACCAGGCACGCCAGGGCATGGCCTTCACCGAGTTGATGGACATCGAGCGCATCGAAGTGCTGCGCGGGCCACAAGGCACCTTGTTCGGCAAGAACACCACGGCGGGCGCGCTGAACATCATCACTCGCCAGCCAACGTTCCAGCCCGAGGCCAACCTCGAAGCCAGCTACGGCGAGCGCGGCCTGCGGGAATATCGCGGGACGGTTTCCGGGCCGTTGCAGGACGACGTGCTCGCCGGCCGACTCAATGTCTTCGACAGTTCCACCGATGGCACCGTGGAAAACCTGCAAGACGGCGCCCGCCTCGGCGACGCCGACAGCCATGGCCTGCGCGGCCAGTTACTGTGGACGCCGACCCCGGACTTCAGCGCTCGCCTGATCGCCGACTATGCCGAGCAAAACGAAGCCGGCAACGTCCTGCTGGTCAATCACTACAGCCAGCAGACCCGCGAGCGCGCCCAGTTCCTCGGCTATCCGTTGTCGGAGCCCGACCCTTACAAGCGCGAGACACGTATCGACGCGCCGGGCCATCCGCAAACCCTGCAGAACGGTGTTTCACTGGAATTGAATTGGGACCTGGACGAGGCGATGCGCTTGACCAGCATCACCGCCTACCGCGACTGGGACTACCGCGCCACCCGCGACAGCGACAGCACCGCGCTGTCCGTGGCCGAGTCTGAAACCGAGCTGGGCCACCGGCAGTTCAGCCAGGAATGGCGCCTGTCCGGCACGGTCGGTTCTTCCGTCGACTATGTGGCCGGGCTCTATTACCTGCGCCAACAACTCGACCGCGAGATCGACGCCGAATTCGGCAAGGACGCCGCGCCCTGGTTCGTCGGCGATCAGCTGGAAGCCTTGCGCAAGCTCTACGGCATCACCTTCACCGATCCGAAGCAGGTGCCGGCGATGCTGCTGGACGGCGCCCGGCAACGCTATGACGGCGAGCAGAAGGGCGACAGCCGAGCCATTTTCGGCCAGCTCTCCTGGCGCCCGATCGACCCGCTGGAACTCACCGGCGGCCTGCGTTACAGCCAGGAGCGCAAGGACGGCTGGATCTCCCGCGACGTCAGCAACCTCGCCCCGCTGACGGGCTTGCCAGCGGTGTTCCAGTCCGGTGGGCTGTTGCTGCGCGACATCGCCCTGGGTGGTGGTTATTACCGCGAGGATTCGATAAAAGAAAACAACGTCTCCAGCCTCCTCAGCGCCAGTTACCGCTTCAGCGATGGGGTGATGGGCTACGTCAGTTGGTCGCGGGGCTACAAGGCCGGCGGCATCAACTTCGACGTGGTCGGCCCGTTCACCGCGCCCACCTTCGAGCCGGAGCGCGCCACGTCCCTGGAACTGGGCATGAAGACGCGCTTCTGGGATGAGCGCGCATTGCTCGACCTCGCCGTCTACCAGACCGACGTCGACAACTACCAGGCGCTCACCTACAGCCCGCCCACGTCCATGTTCGCGCCCCCGTTGCGGGACAACCTGATCAACGTCGGCAAGGTCCGCCTGCGCGGCATCGAGCTGGATTCCGCCTGGCAACTCACCCCGCGACTCACCGGGCGCCTGGGCCTGGCCTGGAGCGATGCGCGCTACCGCAGCTTCCCCAACGCCCCGTGCCCGCCGGCCTCGGGCCAATGGACCTGCGACCTCAGCGGCGACCGCCTCTACAACGCGCCGGAATGGAACCTCAGCAGCGGCCTCGACCACACTCATCCACTGCCCTATGGGCTGGAAGCCTTCAGCGGTATCGACTACAGCTTCCGCACCGGCTACTCCGGCACCCTCGAAGGCGGCGAAGGCAGCTATCAACCCAGCTACGGCCTGACCAATTTGCGCCTGGGCCTGCGCAGCCAGGACCGCGCCTGGGAAGTGGAAGGCTGGGTGCGCAACGTCTTCGACCGCAACTACATCACCGCCGTGTATTCATTGCTCGGCGCTGGCGACTATGGCGTCATGACCGGCAGCGAACGAACCCTCGGCACCACCGTCAGGCTTCGCTATTGAGCGAAATAAACCGCGTCGGACAAAACGCCAGACGATTGCCGCCGGCCTTTTTCGACAGGTACATCGCCTGGTCCGCCTTGCTGATCAGCCCATCGACCTCCTGCCCATGCTCCGGAAAAAACGCCACGCCGATACTGGCGGCAATCTCCACCGTTTGCGCGCCAATCAAGATCGGCGCATTGGCCGCCGCCAGCATCCGCTTGAGCAACGGCTCGCTGTCCTCCACCGCCTGCAAATCCACCAGCCCCGCCACGAATTCATCGCCACCGAGGCGCGCCAAGGTATCGCCTTCACGCAGCGTGGCATTGATCCGTGTCGCGACAATCTGCAACACCCGATCACCCCAGTCATGCCCATAGCTGTCGTTGAGCGCCTTGAACCCATCGAGGTCGATAAACGCGATGGCCACTTTCTGCTGATAGAGAGCGGCCTTGCCCAGGGCCTGGCGCATCCGTTCGGTCAACAGCAACCGATTGGGCAGTTGCGTGAGCGCGTCATGCCGGGCGTCACGCTCCAGTAACTGCAGGCGCTGCTTCATCTGCGTCATGTCGCTGAACAACGCCACATAGTGCTGAACATTGCCATGCCGGTCATGCACCGCACTGATGCTGATGCGCGACGTCATCTCCCGGCCATCCTTGTGATTGCTTTGAATTTCACCGGACCAGTGCCCGTGGAAATCCAGCGCATTCTTCATCGGCGCATAAAACGCCGCGAGCCGACGCACCATGCGATGGGAATTCAACTCCCGGCCCTGCACCTCGTCTTGACCGTAACCGGTGAGCCGCGTGAAGGCCTCGTTCACGGCGATGACCCGACCGTACGGGTCAACCAGGATGACCCCTTCCCGAGCGTGGCTGAACACCGTGGCGGCCAGCTCCGGGCGCACGGTGTCGAGACGACGGTCCAGAGCGCCTTCGTCGCGGGTGGCCGGCCAGGTCTTGTCGTCGAAGCCTTGTTGTGCCAGGTAGCGGGCCAGAGAGGAAAGCGCTTGGTGCAGGCGGGTCAGGGCATTCGTGGCGAGCCTGGAATCCAGGCAGTAGCGACGGATGAAGGTGCGTAAGTTCATGGGAAAACACGGTGCTCGGTTGTAGCGCTAGGGGGTGTGGAAAGAAGGCATTATCGAGGTAGGGATTTGTGAGGGGCTTTGCTGGAGCGGATGGGGGCTTTGCGGGGAGGGATGGAGTGGAAAGATTTTTTGCGTGGGTTGTAGGAACGTCAGCCGTGACTGTCAGCCATTGGGCGTCCGCAACTCGCCAGCCGACGTCGCCTTGCGCCTTTGCCTACAACTACGCCAGAATCCGCCGGCTTGTTCGCCTGGGGTTGCGTCGGTAGTTTGGGACCTGTCACTGCTCATCAGTGATCGGGTTTAGTCGCCCGTCGTTGCTAAGTCGCTCAAGCGTCCATCAGTCAGGTATCCCCATCCCTGCACTCGATGGTGGCTGTGCGCAGGGCGCCCTCGGGCGCGCCGATTTCTTAGCTCGTCGGTCGACTAACCTGCGTACAGCTGCCTCCCAATCGTTTAGTCGCGAGCGGGACGTAGCCCAACCCAAAGAGAGCTAAGGCTGTCTCGGCAGCATGTGGCGTTGGGGATTTTGCAGGTGATCGAGGTGAGCGAGCTGTTGGCGAATCGGGCGTTGGATATTGTTGAGGTGAGGTAGCCGAGGCGTTTGCCTCAATACAGGAAAGGTCTCGCACAGCTGGACCTTTCCTTGGACAAAGCGCTGCATGGGCGATCCCCACGCGAATCGGTGCAGCACCCTCCAAGCGGCTTCTGCTAGTCTGCTGGGCCAGCCAGGTAACACAGCAAGGCTCAATCAATGTTCAATATCCGTGTCATGACCATGGACGATTACGATGCTGTCATCGACCTCATGAGGCGTACTCCAGGCGTCTCCTTCCGTGACGCTGACTCTCGTGAATCGACCGCGAAATACTTGGAACGAAATCCCGGGATGAGCTTCGTGGCTGAAGTCGGAGCCGTCCTCTGCGGTTGCGTCATGTGTGGACACGACGGCCGCAGAGGCTATCTGCAGCATTTGGTTGTTCTTCCCCAGTATCGGCGACAAGGCATAGCAAATGCGTTGGTCGAGCACTGTCTTTCGAGTCTTGAGAAACACGGAATACTTAAATGTCATCTCGACGTGTTCAAGACCAATCTAACAGCTGCCAACTATTGGCATAGCCAAGGCTGGAAGCTCAGGTCTGATATCGATCGGTATTCATTTACCCGATCAGATAATGAGAACGTATGAGCGGCACCTGCCCGTGAGGGCGGTTTAGTCCTGTTACTCCAAACAATGGATATTGTTGAGGTGAGATAGCCAAGGCGCTTGCCTCAGGACAGGAAAGGTCAACTCAAGTTGCCGGATCACACGCCGATAGGGTTGCGGACGAATCTCATACGAAGGACCGGAGTATGTTTTACCCACGTGAAGCTGAAAAAGATCAACTCTATAACCGAATAGTCCTGCTTACCGTTGCGTGCTGTGTGCTGCTGTTCCTGGCCTCCCTGGCGAAACATTCCGGGTCCATTTATGGGGCGATCCGATGGAGTGCTGTCGAGGTAAAAGGCAGCGTGACGCAACTGGAAAGCATCCCGATGAACGCTAACGGCATCATCATTCACTACCGGTATGTGGACGGTGATCAACAAGTCCATGAAGACGAATACGTGGACCAACGCTACAACGAACATGATCAGTACGAGGTAGGGGGCGACGTTCCGCTGCTGTACTCACGTTGGTTTCCCCAAATCAGCAGTATCGCCACCGAGCTTCACACGTATCGCTCCGGCTTCTTCATCATGGCAGGCGGAGTGGTGCTGACATTGGTATTCCTCGGGATTTCCTTCGCAACCTTCGGACGAATTTATCGCATGAAGGAAGAAGACCGCTTCTATTGAAACGGTTGTCGGTCATGGCGCCAGAGCCCTCATTCATCCAGCTAATCGGTTTCCCCATCCATGAAAAAGTTGATGCTCGCGTTGCTTTCGCTCGTTCTGCTTTCCGGCTGTGTAACCAAGTCTTTGAGTGTTGAAGATCGCCACCAGATCAAAACGATCAAGATCCTCCCTGTGTACTTTGCGGTAGAAAATTTCAAGTACACGAGCATGACCCAGGCGTGGGGGGCAGGGCTGGGGGCTGGAGCAGGTGCCGCGGCGGGTATGGCGTCCGGCGCATCGAGCTCTGGCACAAACGCATTGACCGGGGCCGGCTCGGTCGTGGGCACGAAGGCGGCCGACGGCGCGACAATGGATATTTCCCAGGCGATTCTGAACAACATGCGAGCCCACGGTATCGATGTGGGCCAACTGGTGCGCGAAAGCTTCGAGAGGCGCATCAAGCAAGAAGGGATGTTCACCCTCGTGGCGGAAGGTGAACGGGCTGATGCCGACGTTGAAATCATGGTCCCACAGTGGGGGCTTAGCCTGAAAAACTACAGCACCGTGCTTTACCCTGTCATTGGCGTCAACGGCTCCATGAAGCGCAGTGGCACTTCGGTTTGGCGCAACTTCAATACCATTTCGCCATTCAATGAAAGCAACACCCTCGCCTATACCCCTGAGCAGTACGCCACCGACCCCGAAGCACTGCGGGCGGCGTTTTCCCGGGTGTCCGATTTGGCGGTGGGTAAGCTGATAGAAGATTTGAAGCAGTAAAGGTTCGGGCAAACCGGATTCTTAGGTTCCTTAAACAACACGGGCGACGTTGTTGCTATCGATAAGACCGCGCACAGCCAGCGCTCGGAGTCGCTCCGTGAGCTCTGCTCGCTCAGCCTTTGACGTGACGGGATCGACCATCTGATATTGACGATCGCACCACATATTCAATTGGCGCAGCCAAAAGGCTTGCAGCGCCGGCTCTGCGTCCAACCGAGCCAGCAAGTAAGCAGCCTGCTGCCATAGAGGCCGCAGATGGAGTAGTGCGCTTCGGCGCATTGCCGAAAGGTCATGCCAATCCCGATCCAACTTGGCATCCAGCCCAGCCTTCACCAAAGCCCATGGTTGTTTGTTCAGGCGAGCGATTGCTGCGGTAAAAACCTTATCTGATGGATCATCAAGCGCCCTGAGCAGTTCGGGCAGTTGGCTATCGGGGGCTACGTTGATAGCCGCATGCCTCACCGTTAAATAGGTGGAATGCAGCGCTTGCTTTAGCCACTGCGGCTCCAGTTTGATGTTGAGTTCCGCTGCAAGGCCAAGCACCCCCAGCCAGTCTCGCTTGCGGATGGGCAGATCCTGCTTCAGCCGGTCAGCCAGGACCGCAGCGGCATCGACTTTGCTGCTTGGCGCAGCCCAGCGTGCCAGGTTACGAATCGAGGGCGACGCATCGAGCAACGCCTCACATAAAACAGGCCTCGGATCGTCAAGCAAAGGCAGCAGCGCACGTAGCACGCAAACGCGGAATTTTGCACTGGGTAGAGACAGGGCTTCGAGCAGCAATCGCCGGGTTTGGACAACCGGCAATAACTGACAGGCAGGCACGGCCATCAAGCGTACGGTCACTTCGCGATGGGCGAGGGCACTGCGTAGAAGCGCCTCAGGGGCTGGATCGCTCTCAAGCAACAGCTCGAACAAATAGCGGGCCGCTTTACCTTGCCGGGTCAGGAAATTTGCCTGGACCTCGTCTCGGATAATAGGCGACTGCAAAACAGTACGCGTGGCGTGGAGGGTCTTGCCATGGTCGGCTCTACGCCGTGCCGCTAAAGCAATAAGGGGCTCCACCGCAAACAGCAGCGCTTGGAGATGGGAGGGCGACAGATAATGCTCCAGGCCTGCCGTGGCTAAGTCGCGAATTTGCGGGACCCAATCATTCAGCCGGTCTATCAAGGCGACTAATGCTTCAGGAGATGGATGACTGCACAGCTCTCTAACTGCGACTTCCCGCACGAAACCGTTGTAATGGCGGCTGAGTTCTATCCACGTAGTATCAGTCCCTACGCTCGCGAGCACTTCCAGCGCTTCGTTGCGTCGTTGATCGGCCCAAGTAGAAACGGGCGTCTGCTTGTTTTTCAACCTGTCCAGCCATGATTGCATTCCGCTCACGTTCCAGTCCTTTGTATGAAAACGCCACCAGCATAAGCCGACGACAGCGAGGCAGCCAGATCATTAACCGATCCAGCTCCACTTCGCGAGTTGGCTAGAAAATTCGCTGCTTGGCCGGGAGTCAATTAACATGACAGCCTCGTCCAATACGTGGTCTCGTCCATGCAGTCTCTCGAAAATGCGCTGCTTTCCTACGCCACACAGCACTTGCCATCACTTCCCAATATCTACACTTGGAAGTTCGATACCGCTCTCGTCCACCATTCATTCAAATGGGAGATCGATGGCTCGAACTGGTACGAAAAAGCGCGCGCCCTGAAGCGACATGTCGCCCAGGAATGGACCGCGTCGCCCGAACAACGAATGGCCCTCGCAGACTACGCGGTGCGCGTGTGGGGAGGTGTCAGGGGAAACGCGCTCGCAACGATGCAAGGCTACGTTCAGACCGTGTCACAGGGGCGGGTGCCGGACAAGCACAAGGGCATCGCCTCATGGTCGAAGGTGGCGGCATTCTCGAATCCAACCGAGCACGCCATCTTCGATGCGCGGGTCGCATTTTCCCTGAACGTTCTACAGAGGCTTCACGGCGATGAGCAACGCTGGTGGTTTCCGCACTTGGCGGGTCGAAACACCCACCTCAATGCCTGCTGGCCCCGCTTGAAAACCCAGGCGCGTGAACAGCGCTGGATTCGAATTGCAACGACCGATGTCTACCCGACCTACATCGAGTTGCTGGTGAACGTCTCCCGAAAACTGGATGTGGAGATCGGTGACGTGGAGATGCTGCTCTTTTCGAAGGCGGAAGATTTTGCCGGGGCGTTCAACGAGGCCTATCCCCCGTCCTGACGACCAAAGCACCCCGGCACTTATCGAAAGGGGACGACAGGCAGTTCCCCCGTGGCGAGGGAGCTTGCTCCCGCTGAGCTGCGCAGCAGCCCCAAAACCTGGCAGGCGATTTCCAGGCAATCATGCAGGTCGCAGTTCAACGGTTGATAGCTCTTCATCAAGTGACCCCCAAGGGAGCGAGCGGACAGGTTAGGGCGCCACCTGTCCGTCGCAAGATTAGAACTCTGAATCAGAGCAGTTGCTTCAACATCGTCTGCAGTTGCTGGTTACGCGCCTCATCCAGTGGGAAAACCGGCAGACGCGGATCGCCGACTTCCAGGCCAAGAGTGCGCAAACCGGCCTTGATGGTGGCGGGCAAACCGCCCTTGAGGATGAAATCCAGCAGCGGCAATTGACGATAGAACAACGCCCGGGCTTGGCTCAGGTCGTTGGCCAGCACGGCGGCATACAGGTCGAGGTTGAGCTGCGGGATCAGGTTCGGCGCGGCGGTGCACCAACCCTTGGCCCCGGCGGCGAAGGCTTCCAGCGCCAGGGGGTTGCAACCGTTGTAGAACGGCACCTGGCCTTCACCCAGCAATTGCAGCTTGTGCATGCGCTGAATGTCGCCGGTGCTTTCCTTGACCATGGTGACGTTATCCACCGCGTTGAAAATCCGCAGGATCAGCTCCACCGACATGTCGATGCCGCTGGTGGCGGGGTTGTTGTAGAGCATGATGGGCAGGTCGATGCTGGCGCCGATGGCCTGGTAGTGCGCGAGGATTTCCGCCTCGCTCAGTTTCCAGTAAGAGGCCGGCAACACCATCACCACATCGGCGCCCTTCGCCTGGGCAAAACGCGCGCGGCGTACCGCCTTGGCGGTGGTCAGGTCAGACACGCTGACCACGGTCGGCACCCGGCCGGCGACGCGGGCGATGCTGAACTCGCTGACCTGGTCCCACTCGGCGTCGCTCAGGTAGGCGCCTTCGCCGGTGCTGCCCAGGGGCGCGATGGCATGCACGCCGCTGTCGATCAGACGGTCGATGGACCGACCCAGCGCGTCCAGGTCCAAGCCCTGGCCGTCGGTGGAGAAGGGCGTGATGGTGTAGCCGATGATGCCGTGGATGTTAGGGGTAGACATGGCTTCGCTCCTGGTGGGTTCAGTTCAGGCAATCGGCGTGTTGACGCAGGGTCTGCCGGGCGTAGTAGTTGAAGGCGGCCGCGTGACGCTTGGGTCGGGCGATCCAGTCGTGGGCTTCGCGGCCCAGGTGAGGCAGGATCGGTTTCACCTCGCCGGCGGCCATGGCCAGCAATTGCAGCTTCGCGGCGCGTTCGATCAGTTGGGCGATGTTGCAGGCTTCTTCCACGGTGGCACCGGTGGACAATTGGCCATGGTGGGAAAGCAGGATGGCGCGCTTGTCACCCAAGGCTCCGGCGATCAATTCGCCTTCCTCGTTACCCACCGGCACCCCCGGCCAGCCCTCCAGGAAGGCGCAGTCGTCGTACAGCGGGCAGAGGTCCATGTGGGAAATCTGCAGCGGCACTTCCAGCATCGACAGCGCGGCGATGTGGGTCGGATGGGTGTGAATGATGCAATTCACATCCGGCCGGGCGCGGTAGACCCAAGTGTGAAAGCGGTTGGCCGGGTTGGGCATGCCATGACCTTCCAACACCTCGAGGTCTTCATTGACCAGCAACAGGTTGCCGGCGGTGATTTCATCGAAGCCCAGGCCCAATTGCTGGGTGTAATAGGTGCCCGGTTGCGGCCCGCGCGCGGTAATCTGCCCCGCCAGCCCTGAGTCGTGACCGTTCTCGAACAGGATGCGGCAGGTCAGGGCCAGCTTTTGTCGTACAGTCCACGTATTATCCGGCAGTGTTTTCTGCATCTGGTTAACAGCATGCTGGACCAACTGGTCCTTGGGCGTCGCCAGTGTCTTGCTCATATCCGTTCTCCTGATTCGTGCTTTGACCGTTCTTGATCCGCGTCATGGAAGCTGTGAAAGGAAGGTGCTAATGACACTAAATAGACTATATGACACAAAGTGTCATTTGCAATCGCAGATTGTCCGTTTCTCTGGAAATGTTGGTTACCTATGTCCATTCGCTTGAAATTGCTCAGGAAAAAACTCGGCATGACACTGGACGTCCTGGCCGAAAAAACCGGGATGACCAAGAGCTACCTGTCCAAGGTGGAACGGGGCTTGAGCACACCCTCCATCGCCACGGCACTCAAGCTCGCCAAGGCCCTGAGCGTGAAAGTCGAGGAGCTGTTCTCCGAAGAAAGCGTCTCCCTCGACAGCTACAGCCTGGTGCGCAGCGAAGACCGCCAATCCCTCGCGGCGAGCAGCGGCAGCTCCGAATACGCGGTATTGGCCCATCAAGTGTCTGAGCGCAGCCTGCTGCCCTTCATCCTCTATCCGGCGGCCGAATTCACCGCGCATCACGCGTTCAAGGAACACACCGGAGAGGAGTTCCTGTTCGTGCACGAGGGCCAGGTGGAAGTGGACTTCATGAACGAGCGTGTGCTGCTGAATCGCGGTGATGCCTTGCATTTCAATGCGCAGAAACCCCATCGCCTGCGTTCGGTGGGCGACGTGCAGGCGCAGTTGCTGGTGGTGGTGCACAGCGATGAGTCGGGGGAGAAGGAAGAGGGCGCCTAGCGGCTCCAATCGCAGGTAACCAACGTGGCGAGGGAGCTTGCTCCCGCTGGGCTGCGCAGCAGCCCCCCTCCTATGAATGCCTCGCCACCGATCTTCCGACAGCCTCAATTGAACGGCATCGAGCATCTGCCCGGACCAGTCGAGCGGCGTCTGTCAGTAAAGACCGACAGACACCAGCGACGAAGGCCCGCCAAGCCACAGCGCCTTGCGCCTTTGCCTACAACTACGCCAGAATCCGCCGGCTTGTGCGCCTGGGGTTGCGTCGATAGTTTTGGACCTGTCACTGATGGTCAGTGATCGGGTTTAGCAGCTCGCGGTGAAACAGGTTGTGCAAGGCGTCATCCAGTCAGGATTCCCCATCCTGCACTTGATGGTGGCTGTGCGCAGGGCGTCCCCGGACGCGCCGGTTTCTTGTTTCCCCGGTCTGCTAACCTGCGTACAGCTGCCTCCCATCGTTTAGCAGCGAGTGGGTGATGGCTCCTACTACAGGAAGCAAGACGATGGTAAAAGTTACTCCGAACCCTCCTGCGGCAGACGAACCTACGTCCCGCGCCCAATCTGCCCGCAACAAGAAAATCGACGACGCTGCTACGCGAGCGTTGGATTACTACCTGAAGCCCAAGCCTAAGAGCGAAACGTCTGACAAGTCGGACTCCATTTTTCGGATTGATCCGGGGGTTGATTCTGAGTGTTTGCTTGCGAATCTCAGTGAGAACCTGGCTTCGGCGAATGCCATGATCAGTGATTTGGCGTTTGATTTGGATGGTTCGCGACGGCGGGTTGCGTTGGGGATCTTGCAGGTGATTGAGGTGAGTGAGCTGTTGGCGAATCGGGCTTTGGATATTGTTGAGGTGAGGTAGGCAGCAATATCACGCGCTACCTAGATGAAAAAAGGGTCTTGCCTAGCAAGACCTTTTTAGCGAGGGAGCCTGTAGTGATCCAGTATCCTCAACGCCTTCAGAGGTTTTTTATTCTGATGTGTGATCGCTTTGCCGGGTGCAGTACCTCCGAATCAACGCGCATCCGTGGGCTCTTTTTTATCTTTAGCCTTTAGCATAGTTTGCCTCATCACTCGGTTGGACTTGTTATCAATTTTGTAGAGAGTGTCTTTAACGAGGAGGAATGAGCTCTTTGTGTCAGCAACCACGAGTTGACCGGTGATTTTTTCACCCTTGTCTGTGATTATGCTGTGAACCCTACTGATGCCGTTGCTAGTGTCGATACCAGAGTCCGCTTTGATATTTTCTCGTGCTCTCTCTACCCCGTGATGGACTCCGAGGACCGGGGCTATAAATACTAGGAGCAGAAGCATCCCTCCCCATGTCCCTTTTTCAAGGATTTCTCCTTTCTTGCTGACCCGATTCATCAGTAAATAAACGAACGTCAACGCCACGGATATAAACAGCAATCCTGGTATGAGCACACCAATGAAAGGGATCAGGTAAACCAATCCCATGATGCTGGAAAAGGCATAGCTGTATCCATATGTCAATATGGTGGGGGTGCCGAGCTCCAGCTCAGTCGTGCTGATACCAAACTGCTCGTAGTAGGCGCTCAGTTCGAGATAGCCATACGCAAGCAAACCCGCCTGCAGGATTATCGCGAAGTAGGTAAGGAGCTTGAACGCCAGATCCTTATCAATCTCTTTCACGATTGATGTGGCCTTAGTATCGATCTGTTGAGGGCTGATAGACGGAGAATTGATGCTGATTGGATTCAGAATCTCTACTAGAACTTTGTTATCTCTTTTCCAGAACACGAGTCTTCCTTGAGGTGAGGGAGGTAGAGCTACGTTACCCAACGCTATGGGTTCCACGCCAGAAAAGTCGCCGGAGTCCTGAGCAAAAAAGAATTTATTACAAGAAAAGGGTAGGGGCTGACCACGTTTAAGCTGCGTTTGGGGCTCCGGTGCATAAACGAGTAGTGACTCCGTTGGGAGGGCAAGATGGGATTGTTGAGACCGCTATGTGCGGCAGCTGTTACAGCAGCTTGGCCGCCACCCCGTGGCATGCTTACTATGTCCCATCTCGTATTACCGCAGGCATAGATCAGCTTTGAATATGACAAAGGAACAGTTGTCGGATATCCCTTGGTTGAGCAAGCAAAAGCAAGCTTTCTTGCTGCTGCGTGAGTCGCAGAAAAGTGGTCCAAAACGAGCAACGTCAAAGCTGCAAACGCAAAGAAATGGCGCCATAAAATCGTCGATTTCAAATGCCGAGAGCGACTCTTTCAAAGGTAAATATGGTCATTATAAGGGGAAGTGTTTCGAATTGTTTCTGGTCTGTAGGGTGCCAGCCCGCGATTTAGAAGGCCTGGCCATCCATACAGGGTAAAAATGGATCCAATCAATACTTTACGCACAAGTTATCCACAGCTTTGCCATCTTGCAATGTCAAAGTGCCCCCATTATCTTGTATCTCATCTCGTCAGCGACACAATATGTTGTGTTTTTGCGGGCTAGCAGCGAATTCAGAAAAGACAGCGGATATGCGTACGAAGTTTGGTCGCCGAGTACGCATACCCGCCTTCCCTGAACCAATGCGTACATTGGAGGGGAGCGCATTAGAGAAAAATCCGACTTTGGGTGTCAACCATCCAGTTCGGTTTTCGCTCAAGGGTTGCTCCTGCCTACTCAATCTCATGTAGATACAGGAGCACCTAATCGTGCCGAAAAATACTAAACAAACGTCGACTTCAGTGGCCAGTCTGGCCTCCAAAATCCTCCGTAATGACAGTTCCTCGACCATTCAAAAGGAACTGGCAGGGTCAGCTATGGCTCAAGCCTCGACTGGTAAGCAAACCGGGGCCGATATGGAGACCAAGGCCAGCCAAGTCTTGGACAGCAACAAGTACAGCGCCACCACCAAGACCCTAGCGGCCTCGGTACTCGCCCAATCGAACAAAGAGCGGGGGGCGTGAAAATGGCTCAGTATTTCGTTAACCGCAATGCACAACACAACGGTGACCATGAGGTGCATACCAGTACGTGCGTTTTCTTGCCGTCCCCCCAAAACCGCCTTGATCTTGGCCAGCACAGCACCTGTGTGACTGCTGTACGCCTGGCTCGCAACACGTATCCGCAGTCGAACGGTTGTCGGACGTGCTCCTCGGTATGCCATACCCAGTAGGTTGAGGCGAGAACTCAAGTTTCTGGCTCTTGGGTGAGCCGGCTGCTTCATAGGCTGGCCCCCATTTTTACTGAATGTGAGTTTCCAGGAGTTTTGTCCTATGAGCTATTTGGTTTATTGCACATTTGATTTGAAGAGCGCGTCGGCGAAGGATTATGAGAACGCATATATGGACCTGCAGCGTATCGGCCTTGCAAAGGTGGTCAAGGCAGATGAGGGGCAGCATGTGGTCATTCCTACGACATCGACGATGGGATTCTTTAATGGTACCAGCGCGGCTACTGTAAGAAACGATGTCCGCAATTCAGTACAAGCTGCTTTCCGAGCGCGGCTTTTGACCTCTGAGATCTTCATTGTAGTTGGCGGCGATTGGGCATGGGGCGCAGGAACAACGTAATGTAGCACGCTGGGAAATTAATTAAATAATCTGAGGATTTATCTATGAGTTCTAAGCTGTTCATGCTTAGCTATACGGTTTCGCGTAAGGAAAAGGATTCCTCCTACGAAAATGATCGTTCAAAAAATTGGGCGGATCATGTTCGAGACAAAATCCTCAATATCCAAAATGCTTGGAAAAAGCATGCGGATGTTGAGACGACATTCACAGGGACTATCGATCTCGATGGGTTTTACGATAAAGCTGGTGCTGCGAAAGCGAATATTTCGAAAGAGATTTCCCTTCTTTTGAAGGATGTTCCTTCTCAGTACATGCCGGTCATTTCGCTAGTATTGCTGGTTAGCGGTCTGAACGAGGTAGTTGAGTTTAAGATGTAATTGTTCTGGGCTCCCAAGGATCGGGAGCTTCCTACTGGGCATACCATACCTATGCGTCCCCTTGCTTTTTTTTAATCTACTAACAGGAAGGGGCGGTTGATGAGATTTCCGAAGGAGTTAGAGGAGACGAATCTATTTCTTTGAGTGAAAATAAATTTGTCTCCCTTACTCTGCTTAAGTTTTGCGCGCCTTTCTGTAGAGGTTCACTACACTGCGACGAGCGCCAGTATGGCGAAGACCTAAGCCTCGTCTATAAAGTTCTGGGACTTCATATGGCGCCGTATCTCCGTATACGATGCCGTGGCGAGTTAGAATTAGGATTTCGGCATCTCCAATGCCTATTTCTGCCAGAGACTCGGTGGTAAGCGGTGCGGCAATTTCATCAGCCTTGGTGCGGAACTTTCCGAAAATTGGCTTTAGTTCCGATATTTCTTCTTCTGCTTCCTTAACTTTAGCGTTACTTGTAGGTTCAACAGCATTTTTTAGGACCCGGGGTGATAGAAGGCGTCCAGCATATGTCGAAATTTCATCATCTTCTGGTGATTGGCTAGCGGCATTGGCAAGGAATCTGACGAGATCTCTTGGGACCAATCTGCCCCTTAAGTCAGACAAAACTGCAATTATCCAAGTGGCGGTATATGCTTCTCTTGTCCGTTTGCCTGGAATATCGTCGGGGCCGAGTTTACTTCCCCAGAGTTTTTCTAGTCGATTAGCTTTTTCAGGTGAGCTGATCTGATTAAAGTCATTCGACCAAAGTTCGGGAAGTGCGCCAGATTGTGTCGCTAGCCAAGCTGCGAGTTCAAGTACATCGTCCTCTGTCCATGTTAAGGCGAAAGGTGAGTATTCTCGTCGGAACTGGTCGAGATTTTGCTTTACTGCTCCCTCTACGGTGTCTCTTCGAGCGAAAATTAGTGCGCCCAAGGGACGTCTTGCTTCAGATCTCAGTCGTTGTGGGAGAGAGACCAAAATTGCTCTCATTGCCTTATCTACGCCTATATCGCTTGCGGAAGCGTAGAGCTCTTCCAATCCCTCAAAAACAGCGATAAATGTTTTTCCTGTTGCGCGTAAATGCTCTAAAAAATCATTTCCTATATCTAACGTATTTACTTTGTAGCCGGAGCTCCATGCAATAATATCTAACCAAATTCCAACCCAGTCTTGTTCGCTATGGTCTTTGTTGAATTCATTTTTAAGCCAGGATGTGGTTTGGTACGAGTTCATCGGAGTACCAAAGCCAAGTTCCCTAGCTGCATTTTCGCGAGCGCTATCGACCTCCTCTTGAAATTTAGCACTCGACTGAATCGACGCGCAGATAGGTACGAGAAGGGAGCTAACAGCACCGGTTTTGTTAACTAATTCCTCCACTGCTTTATTCCAATAGCGTTGAGAAATAAAGTAGCGTGCGGCCAGTGTTTTACCCGTGCCCTTAGCTCCTTCACTTACGGCTATCGGAACTTCAGATTGGAATCGTTGTGCTAGGGCGGCTAGTGACTGAGTTACGAGTGGTTTAGGTACATCGCCTTGAGCGTTCTCGGCTGCAATTAATTGGTTTGAAAAAGTCGAGAGCAATCGCCGAGATGTCTCCGGATTTGCCTCGATTAACGACGCGCTACTTTGACTGTTTGTTCTTGGTGTTGCTTTAAGTTCGGTTGATATCCAATGGTCTATGCCGGAACCAATTATTTTAGAGAATCCGCTTCCGATGATTTGTGAGGTGTAGATGTCCCATTCTCTGGATGAAATTTGAATGTCGGGTAGTTCGGGGATCTCTACTTGTATGTAGGGTTCTAGTTCTATTGGATCATCAAATAAATCGGAGTGTGCGGAAATACTATCCGATTTGTCGGAGACGAGATTTGATAATAGTTCGGCGGTCAACGGTTCAATGAGCTTTTTGTCCAGGCCGGCCTGCTTGAAAATTGCGGGAACCCGATTGATTACTACTAATGGTTTTCTAAGGTGGCCGCCATGACGGCTTAGCTCTCTGGATAGAAATTTAACTAAGCCGGATGTCGCTCTAATAGACTGATCTGCCAAGGTTGTTACTATGATAGGGGAGACATTGGGGTCCATTGCCATTGTTACACCTAGAGGTACCAGTCCAGCACGAACGTCAACAACAACTCCACAACAACCGAGTTCGGCTGCAATATTTGAAAGAATGTCAGCGAGCGCGAAAGGATGTTCAGGTGTGGATAGGTGCTCAGGTCGAATAGAGGAACTTGCCAGTTCGTCTATGTTTCTTCTTAGCGGGAGAACTATCAGGCTTCCGCTAATTGTGTGGTCTTTTAGTCTGTCAGCCGCAAAGGATATTGTTCTAGGCGCTCCTTCGGTCTCTTCCGAGTGTGCGAGGGTTATTATATCTTCGAGGGATATTTTTGGGGTTCCAGCGTAACTTTCGAATAAATAGCTAACGCCCGGAGCCTCAAGATCTGCGTCTACCAGTAGCACTGGAGATTTTGATAGTTCCGCCCAACGCAATGAGAAGGCTATTGCAGTTGTAGTTCGTCCCGTTCCGCCTTTGACACTAAGGGTGGCGACGACCGGAACTGGTCTTGTATTTGAGGTTGTAGGAGGTGGGGAGGAGAACTCAACCACTCCATCTATAATGCCAAATGATTGACGGAAGCGAGATTTCTCTTCCTCTATCACTATTTCTATTGGAAGCACGTTGCCGTGCGTGGGGCCTTCAAGTTCAAGCGATAGAGGATTGCTTCTCAGACGGGTTGGGAATAAGTTTTCTAACCAGTCTAGAATTTCAATTGGGTCGTTCTTTTCCGTCGCCTCAAGAATGATTCCAAACCAGCCTACTCGAGCGCGGATGAGTGTTGCTGGGATAGATGAGTTTTCAGGAGGAATTGTTGCGAAGGCTCGAGCAACATCCATCCAAGTCATGGGGGTTTGATCAATAGGAGTCATGTGTTCCTCCTGCACCATTCGATTAGTTTAGTCAGCCACTGACAAATGGTTACGGTTTCCTCTATCTTTTCACCGTATCTCCATGCTTGATGTAGGTTGCTGATTTCATTTCTCTGGCCCGTGCGGCTCAATACGACCAATGGAGTGGCTGGTATGGAGGTCGCGGGTATATTTAGTTCTTTAATTAGCAAAATTAAGTTGTGAATGAAGCTTTTGGCGGATCGATAGGGGCCACGTTCTTCGTTCGTGTCCCGAAGATTATTTTTTTGCATGTACGCCGCTTTTAAAGAGCATTCTGCCGCATAAAAAAGTAGTAACGCTCCCGAGTCAGGGTTATGAGGCATTTCACGATTCGCGGAGGTATGCAATTCCTGAGCTCTTCGTCTCAGGGCTAAAAATGGCGGGTTGATCAATTTCCTACACCTGAAGCCTAAATTCAAAAGGAGCGATGGATCTACCTGATAGCGTCCATCGGAGTCATGTGATTATGGCGACGATAGCGCTGGCGGGAGAAAAGATCCACTGAGGCTTAGGGGAAAATAAAATCTTTGAAGAGTGGCAAGCGCCCGCGGCGGATGAGTTCACCGCCGGGGCCCAGACCGTCGGAGTTTCCGAAGAGGGGGCAGATTTATTTTCTTTTACTAGCAATGGATCGACACCTTCCTCTTGCCTTATCCCGAAACGACAGCCGTTACGGACCGTCTAACCACCGCTGTCCAACCCCACCCGCACTAGCCACAACCCAATTCACGCTTACCATCCCACCACCTCGTATTACCGCGGCTGCTGAACCCGGTACTCACGAGGAAACAACCATGGAAAGAACCCGCTGCTGGAGACGCGCGCAATCCCGCAAGCACAACGGGCGCGAAGTGATTAACCCGCAAAACTCCAAACCAGAAAAGAACTGGAAGCTGATCTACACCCATGCCGACAAGCTGCACCGGGCGCGTCAGCTCGGTATGAGCTATCCCATCGGCATCACCCGCCAACTGTTGGATCAAGAGTGACTAATCTCTTGTTCGTTTGCAGTCGTAACCAATGGCGCAGCCCTACCGGGGAGGCGATCTGGCGTCGATGTCCTGGCTTCAGCACTCGTTCGGCGGGCACTAGCCCGAACGCACGCAAGCCTATCGGCCCAGCGGATATCCGTTGGGTCTATGTCATTTTTGTGATGGAGCGTAAGCACGAGCATCGTCTACGGGCAGAGTACGCTCGGCTGCTTGAGCACAAGCAGCTGCATGTTCTGGATATTCCCGATGACTATCGCTTCATGGATCCTAAGCTGCTGGACATGATTGAGCAGGCGGTGACGTCATACCTGTGTATTTGAGCAGTTAGGACAATCTTCACGAGCCGCCCTTTCCTCAATGGCTAGGTGAAACGATCAGGCTCACAGGGAGCTCACCCGCAATCTCCGATAACTCCGTTCGCAATGCCATGGTGTTCTTAACAAGGCCACGAGGGTCGTAAACGAAGAAAATGATTGCATGGCATTCGGGATGGGCCCGATAGCGTGCGATATCCAGGATAAGCTCGTCTGCCAGCGATCTTACCGTCATGCCATCGCGGGTCATCTTGAGTTCAATAAAGAGCCCATGTTCAGGCAGAAAGAAGTCTGCGCGGGTGCCGCCTGCTGCCATGCTCGGGGACGGCTCTTCAGGCTTTACATTATCGAACTGCAATCTTAGCAACGCGTTGACCAGGAACTGGACGTCGTATTCATCGTCGAGCTGAACTCCCTTTCGGCCGCGTGGGCGGTGTTCCAGGTCTTTCGCAAAACGGTGAAAACGCAGCAGCATGCGCTCGATGATCTGGTCGGCTCGCTCTTGGGGGGCGGGGAGCACGGGCATATCAAAGGAGAAATGCTCTTGGAGTATCTGTTCCTCAAACCTGCGCTGCGCTTTTGGTGGCCCTTGGAAAATTGCGCAGGCTGCTAGCCCGATCAGAACCAACTCAATGGTCAAAAACAAAACAAGATAGCCTATGGAGACGGTCACTTTGTACTGGCCATCAAGCTTGTATTTGCTGCCTCCTCCCTGCCTGGGCTCGTCTCGTGGCACCAGCTTCAGGTTGAAAGTGACCATCACCCCGCCAATTCGATGTACGCCCTGTAAACCATGCAGCGAATCCAGGTCGATCTCCCCGCGGTTATACAGGTCGAGCAGAGCAAAGACCTCCCGGGTTGCCCGTTGATACTCTTCGCTATTGATCACCTCAAGCACTGCGGGATTGGTAAGCCCCGAGTCCTCAAACCGTGGGGCTATCCAAGAGCAGTAGGTGAGGATGGGCATGAACACCAATATGGTGAAGCCGACCTTGGCGAACATGCGCCAGCGCCGGTTCTCCATTACTAACTCGCCCAGTGTGTCGTTTTCGCTACTCCTAAGAAAAAATGCAGAGATCCATTTCAGCAAAGCGTATTTCTCCAAGATTCGTTGCGCCAGGTCTTGCAGGTTTACTGGATATCTTTCAGGTAATCCCTAAGGGTTAGAAGCGGATCCCGAAGCTCCGCTATCGTCTGGGTAGCGCTGAAGTCAGTCGCCAACCGGCCCAGTTCCCGTCCCAAAGCGGTGTTGCTGCCCCCAAGTGCCTCCAGCGCCAAGTCCAAGCAGTGCTGCACTTTCGCCTGGATAGTTTGGATGTCTTCTCTGCGCACCAACAACCCAAACACTTCCCGCTCATAGTCCGCCATCAGGTGGTCATCCCGCAAAATCGGACTATGCCCCTCCGTCTCATAAGCCAGCTTCAGCGAGTAAAGAGCGACCGTTTCCAGCAGCAATTCCATGGGGTGAATCCTTTGTCAGCGGGTGAGGAGGGGCGGTGGATCAATTGGGCTTCGCAAGGTGGAGCATCGGTGGGGGCTGTGACATTTTTGTGAGCGCTTTGCGCTCAAGCGGGAGCAAGCTCCCTCGCCACGGGTTCCTACTAGCCACAGATTCTTCCTTGCCAGAGGTTTGGTGGTTGGGGCCGCTTCGCGGCCCAGCGGGGATAAATCCCCTCGCCACAAATGGATCGGGTGACTTTCCTGCAGACGAAAAAAAAGACCTTGAATTTCAAGGTCTTTCTTTAAGATGGTGCCCCGAGGGAGACTCGAACTCCCACTCCTTTCGAAAACGGATTTTGAATCCGCCGCGTCTACCAATTCCGCCATCAGGGCTCAATGGCGGCGAAGTATAGAGAGGTGCCTACCGTTGGTCAATCACGTTTCATGGTGAATTTTTGATATTTCCGCTAGACTTTCCGGCCCTGCTAGACGAACCCCATCATGCGTGTTGCTGACTTTACCTTCGAACTCCCGGATTCGCTGATCGCTCGCCACCCGCTGGCCGAGCGTCGCGCCAGTCGACTGTTGACCCTGGATGGGGTCAGCGGTGCCATGGCTCACCGTCAATTCACTGATTTGCTTGAGCATTTGCGCCCGGGCGATTTGATGGTGTTCAACAATACCCGGGTGATTCCGGCGCGGTTGTTTGGCCAGAAGGCCTCCGGCGGCAAGCTGGAGATTCTGGTGGAGCGGGTGCTGGACAGTCATCGTGTGCTGGCCCATGTGCGCTCCAGCAAGTCGCCCAAGCCGGGTTCGTCGATCTTGATTGACGGTGGCGGCGAGGCGGTGATGGTGGCGCGGCATGATGCGTTGTTCGAGCTGGAATTCGCCGAAGAGGTGTTGCCGCTGCTCGACCGTGTCGGGCACATGCCGTTGCCTCCTTATATAGACCGCCCGGACGAAGGTTCGGACCGCGAGCGTTATCAGACCGTGTACGCCGAGCGCCTGGGGGCGGTGGCGGCGCCGACGGCGGGGCTGCATTTCGATCAGCCGTTGCTGGAGGCGATTGCCGCCAAGGGCGTGGAGACCGCGTTCGTGACGCTGCACGTGGGCGCGGGCACGTTCCAGCCGGTGCGGGTCGAGCGTATCGAAGACCACCACATGCACAACGAATGGCTGGAAGTGAGCCAGGACGTGGTCGATGCCGTGGCGGCCTGTCGCGCTCGCGGTGGGCGGGTGGTGGCGGTGGGGACCACCAGCGTGCGGTCCCTGGAAAGCGCCGCGCGCGATGGCGTACTCAAGCCGTTCAGTGGCGACACCGATATCTTCATCTACCCGGGCCGGCCGTTTCATGTGGTCGATGCCCTGGTCACCAACTTTCATTTGCCTGAATCCACGCTGTTGATGCTGGTTTCGGCGTTCGCCGGTTATCCCGAAGCCATGGCCGCCTACAAGGCCGCCGTCGAGCATGGATACCGCTTTTTCAGCTACGGTGATGCGATGTTCATCACCCGTAACCCCGCGCCACGCGGACCCGAGGAAACAGTATGAGTCGCACCTGTCGCATGTCCTTCGAGTTGCTCGCCACCGATGGCAAGGCTCGTCGCGGTCGTCTGACCTTCCCCCGCGGTACCGTGGAAACCCCGGCGTTCATGCCGGTGGGCACCTATGGCACGGTCAAGGGCATGCTGCCGCGTGACATCGAGGCCATTGGCGCGGAAATCATCCTCGGCAATACCTTCCACCTGTGGCTGCGCCCGGGCATGGAGGTGATCAAGGCCCACGGCGACCTGCACGATTTCATGCAGTGGAAAGGCCCGATCCTGACCGATTCCGGTGGTTTCCAGGTGTTCAGCCTGGGCGCGATGCGCAAGATCAAGGAGGAGGGCGTGACCTTCGCCTCTCCGGTGGACGGTTCCAAGGTGTTCATGGGCCCGGAAGAGTCGATGCAGGTGCAGCGCGACCTGGGCTCGGACATCGTGATGATCTTCGACGAATGCACGCCGTACCCGGCCGATGAAGACGTGGCGCGGGTGTCCATGGAGCTGTCGTTGCGCTGGGCCCAGCGTTCGAAGAATGCCCATGGCGAAAACACCGCGGCGTTGTTCGGCATCGTCCAGGGTGGCATGCACCGCGACCTGCGCATGCGCTCCCTCGAAGGCCTGGACAAGATCGGCTTCGACGGCCTGGCGATTGGCGGCCTGTCGGTGGGTGAGCCCAAGCACGAGATGATCAAGGTGCTGGATTACCTGCCAGGCGAAATGCCCGCTGACAAACCTCGTTACCTTATGGGCGTTGGCAAACCGGAAGATCTGGTTGAGGGTGTGCGCCGCGGGGTGGACATGTTCGATTGCGTGATGCCAACCCGTAATGCCCGCAATGGGCATCTGTTCATCGACACCGGTGTGCTGAAGATCCGTAACGCGTTCCATCGCCATGATGATTCGCCGCTGGATCCGACGTGCGATTGCTACACCTGCCAGAACTTCTCCCGCGCTTATCTGCATCATTTGGACAAGTGCGGCGAAATGCTCGGCAGTATGCTCAATACCATCCACAATTTGCGCCATTATCAGGTGCTTATGGCTGGTTTGCGCGAGGCTATCCAACAGGGTACATTGGCCGCCTTTGTCGAGGCCTTCTATGCCAAGCGCGGGTTGCCTGTACCGCCTTTGGACTGAGTTTTCCGATCCCTAGATTCAATACTTGCAACTGGAGTGCTAAATGAGCTTTTTTATCTCTAATGCCATGGCTGACGCGGCTGCACCTGCTGCTGCCGGCCCTATGGGCGGCGGTTTCGAGTGGATTTTCCTGGTCGGCTTCCTGGTCATCTTCTACCTGATGATCTGGCGTCCACAGGCCAAGCGCGCCAAAGAGCAGAAGAACCTGCTGAGCAGCTTGCAGAAGGGCGATGAAGTGGTCACCACCGGCGGTATCGCTGGCAAGATCACTAAAGTGGCCGATGACTTCGTGGTACTGGAAGTGTCCGACACTGTTGAAATGAAGTTCCAGAAGGGCGCTATCGCGGCCACGTTGCCAAAAGGCACACTGAAAGCGATCTAAGTAACAACTTCTATTCAATCGACGGGGCGCGCAAGGCGCCCCGCGTCATAAGCGGGCGGCGTGATGCTGAACAAATACCCTCTGTGGAAATATGTACTGATCCTGGCGGTGCTGGCGGTCGGTCTGATTTATTCCGCTCCCAATCTATACCCGGATGACCCGGCCATTCAGGTCAGTGGCGCAAGCACTGCGCTGCAGGTCACCCAGGCCGATCTGGACCGTGCGAGCGCAGCGCTCAAGGCGGCCGGGATCGACGTCAAGGCATCGTCCGTGGCCGAACACGGCAAGGGCGGCCTGTTGCGCCTGGTCAAGGCTGAAGACCAGTTGCCAGCCAAGGACGTGGTGCGCAAGGCCATGGGCGACGATTACGTCGTAGCCCTGAACCTGGCCCAGACCACCCCGCAATGGCTGCGCAAGCTCGGCGCGCACCCGATGAAGCTGGGCCTGGACTTGTCCGGCGGTGTGCACTTCCTGCTGGAAGTGGACATGGAAAAAGCCCTCGACGCGCGGATGAAAGTCTACGAAGGCGACGTCAAGAGCTTGCTGCGTAAAGAGCGCCTGCGCTATCGCAGCCTGCCGCAGCTCGACGGTGCCATTCAGCTGGGCTTCAGCGACACCGATACCCGCGAGCAGGCCCGTGCGCTGATTCGCAAGAACTTCAACGATTTCGACATTGTGCCGGCCGACCTCAATGGTCAGGCGGTGCTGCGTCTGGCGATGACCCCGGCCAAGCTGGCGGAAATCCGCGAATACTCCATCAAGCAGAACTTGACCACGGTGCGTAACCGCGTCAACGAACTGGGTGTGGCCGAGCCGATCGTGCAGCGTCAGGGCGCCAACCGCATCGTGGTTGAGCTGCCAGGTGTGCAGGACACCGCCGAAGCCAAGCGTATCCTCGGCAAGACCGCCAACCTGGAATTCCGCCTGGCCGCTGAGCCGGGTGCTTCCAAGGCCACTTCCGAGAGCTTCGAGTTCCGTGAGGGCAATCGTCCGGCGGCGCAGATCGAGCGTGGCCTGATCATCACCGGTGACCAGGTGACCGACGCCCAGGCGGGCTTCGACGAGCAAGGTCGCCCACAGGTGAACATTCGCCTCGACGGCCACGGCGGCGAACTGATGAGCCGCGCCACGCGCAGCAACGTCGGTCGCAGCATGGCGGTGATCTTCATCGAGCAGAAGCCGACCACCACCTACACCAGGCAAGTGGTCGACGGTGTCGAGAAAGACGTCGCGGTGCAGACCTTCAAGGAAGAGAAGAAGATCATCAGCCTGGCGACCATCCAGTCGCCACTGGGCAGCCAGTTCCGCATCACCGGCCTCAACGGCCAGGGTGAATCCTCGGAACTGGCCCTGCTGCTGCGTGCCGGTGGCCTGGCCGCGCCGATGTACTTCGCTGAAGAACGCACCATCGGCCCGAGCCTGGGTGCCGACAACATCACCAAGGGTATCGATGCATCGCTGTGGGGCATGTTGTTCGTGTCGCTGTTCATCATCGCCATCTACCGCTTCTTCGGCATCATCGCCACCGTCGCGCTGGCGGTGAACATGGTGATGCTGCTGGCCCTGATGTCGCTGCTAGGTGCTACGCTGACCCTGCCGGGTATCGCCGGTATCGTGTTGACCATGGGTATGGCGGTGGACGCCAACGTGCTGATCTTCTCGCGGATACGTGAAGAGATCGCCGCGGGCATGACGATCCAGCGGGCGATCAACGAAGGCTTCGGCCGGGCATTCACCGCGATCCTCGACGCCAACCTGACCACGTTGCTGGTGGGCGGGATTCTCTTCGCCATGGGCACCGGCCCGGTCAAGGGCTTCGCAGTGACCATGTCCCTCGGGATCTTTACCTCGATGTTCACAGCCATCATGGTGACCCGCGCAATGGTCAACCTGATCTTTGGCGGTCGTGACTTCAAGAAGTTGTGGATTTAAGGGGCTGCCATGTTACGTACAATCAACTTCATGGGCGTTCGCAACGTTGCGTTCGGCGTCACATTGTTCCTTACCGTACTGGCGTTGTTCAGCTGGTTCCACAAGGGCCTGAACTACGGCCTGGACTTCACCGGCGGTACGCTCATCGAGCTGACCTACGAGCGTCCGGCCGACGTCACCAAGGTGCGTCAGCAACTGGCGACGTCGGGCTACAGCGATGCCATCGTGCAGAGCTTCGGTGCCACCACGGACCTGCTGGTGCGCATGCCAGGTGAAGACCCGCAGCTGGGCCACCAGGTGGCCGAGGCCTTGCAGAAGGCGGGCGGCGACAACCCGGCCCAGGTCAAGCGCGTCGAGTTCGTCGGCCCGCAAGTGGGTGAAGAACTGCGCGACCAGGGCGGCCTCGGCATGCTGATGGCGCTGGGCGGCATCCTGATCTACCTGGCCTTCCGCTTTCAGTGGAAGTTCGCGGTGGGCGCGATTGTCTCGCTGATCCACGACGTGATCGTGACCGTGGGCATTCTGTCGTTCTTCCAGATCACCTTCGACCTGACGGTGCTGGCGGCGGTGTTGGCGATCATTGGTTACTCCCTCAACGACACCATCGTGGTGTTCGATCGGGTGCGTGAGAACTTCCGCGTGCTGCGCAAAGCGTCCCTGATCGAGAACATCAACATCTCGACCACCCAGACGCTGCTGCGGACCATGGCGACGTCGATCTCCACCTTGCTGGCGATTGCAGCGCTGTTGTTCTTTGGTGGCGACAACCTGTTCGGTTTCTCCATCGCGCTGTTCATCGGCGTGCTGGCGGGTACCTACTCGTCGATCTACATCGCCAACGTGGTGCTGATCTGGCTGAACCTGAGCACCGAGGACCTGATTCCTCCAGCGGCCACCGAAACGGAAGTGGACGACCGCCCATAAGGCTCGTCGCCCCGCCCGTCACCGCTGAAAAGGCGCGAGTTGAACTCGCGCCTTTTTTTGTGCTCCAAGGCTGGGAGAAGCGCGGATTAATCCGCTTGTGATGGCCTGGAGGTTCAAGTGAACAAATCGATGCTGGTTGGTGCGGTATTGGGTGCTGTCGGTGTGACTGCCGGTGGTGCGGTCGCGACCTACAGCTTGGTAAAGAGTGGCCCTGAGTATGCGCAAGTACTGGCCGTGGAACCGGTCAAGACCCAAATCAAGACCCCGCGCGAAGTGTGCAAGGACGTCACCGTGACCCGGCAGAAGCCGGTCCAGGACCAACACCAGATCGCCGGCACCGTGATCGGCGCCCTGGCCGGTGGTCTGCTGGGTAACCAGGTCGGCGGCGGCACCGGCAAGAAAATCGCCACCGTGGCCGGTGCGGCTGGTGGTGGTTATGCCGGTAACAAGATTCAGGAAGGCATGCAGGAACGCGACACCTACACCACCACCCAGACTCGCTGCAACACGGTCAATGACATCAGCGACAAGGTTGTAGGCTACGACGTTCGCTACATGCTCGACGGCAAAGAAGGCAAAGTCCGTATGGACCGCGACCCGGGCAACCAGATCCCGGTGAGCAAGGAAGGCCAACTCATCCTCGGCCAGAACGCACCGGCTCAATGACCTGAGCATTCAAAAGGAAGCACCCTTCGGGGTGCTTTTTTTGTGCCCCATGATTCCATGACTCACCACCAACCCCTTGTGGGAGCGAGCTCGCTCGCGATAGCGGTGGATCGGCTTGCATGGTTGGTGAATGTACCGCCGCCATCGCGAGCAAGCTCGCTCCCACAGTGGATCTCCAGTGGATATAAACCTGTGCCAATCCCAATTTCCCCTGGACTGACCCCAAAAGTCAGATTGGTGTGGGGGCAGTCCACTCTGTGGGAGCGAGCTCGCTCGCGATAGCGGTGGATCAGCCTGCATCCATGTTCAGGGTGACATTCATTGTGGCGAGGTGCTTGCTTGCATGAGGGCAAATTCTAGCAGGCATAAAAAAAGCACCCCGAAAGGTGCTTTTTTTCTAACCGAAGCTTAGCGTTTCAGCGAAGCCGGCAGATGCGGCTGGATAGCCGTCAGCACAGCCTTGAAGCATTTGGTGTTGCCGGCAACGATGTGGCCTTTTTCAAGGAAATCGTGACCGCCGGTGAAGTCGCTCACCAAACCACCCGCTTCCTGGATCAGCAGGGCGCCGGCTGCCATGTCCCACTCGGACAGGCCCGACTCCCAGAACGCATCGAAACGACCAGCAGCCACATAAGCCAGGTCCAGGCTCGCAGCGCCGGCGCGACGGATGCCGGCGGTCTGGCCGACCAGGGCGCGGAACATGCCCAGGTAGTTGTCCAGGTTGTCCATCTGGTCATCGCGGAACGGGAAGCCGGTACCCAGCAGGGCGCCGTCCAGGCTGGTGCGACCGCTGACGCGCAGGCGACGACCGTTCAGTTGGGCGCCACGGCCACGGCTGGCGGTGAATTCTTCCTGGCGAACCGGGTCCAGCACGACAGCGTGTTCCAGGCGGCCACGGTATTTGCAGGCGATGCTGACAGCGAAATGAGGAATGCCGCGCAAGAAGTTGGTGGTGCCGTCCAGCGGATCGATGATCCACAGGTACTCTTCGCCTTCGATGCCAGTACCGGCGTGCATGCCGGTCTCTTCACCGAGGATGGAGTGGTTCGGGTAAGCCTTGCGCAGGGCGTCGACGATCTTCTGTTCGGCGGCGCGATCGACCTCGGACACGTAGTCCTTGGCGTCTTTTTCATCGACCTTGATGGTATCCAGGCGCTCGATGGAGCGGAAGATCAGTTCACTGGCGCTGCGGGCGGCGCGCAGCGCGATATTCAGCATGGGCTGCATGGATGTGTCACCTAAGGTTGTTAAAGAAAGCCGCGCATTCTATCAGAAAGTTTTCCGAGGAGAAGGTTGGTGTTCGCTTTCATAGCTTAACGGTAGGTGCTTATGTAAGATTTGCTCCCTTTATCGTGTTCGAGAGCGCCTCCCTTGTTGCAGAACATTCGTGTCGTCCTGGTCAATACCAGCCATCCGGGTAACATCGGCGGAGCTGCGCGGGCCATGAAGAACATGGGCCTGTCGCGCCTGGTGCTGGTCGAGCCGCGCTTGTTTCCCCATCACGAAGCCGACGCCCGGGCCTCCGGTGCCGGTGACATCCTGGCCAACGCGCAAGTCGTCGCCACCCTCGAAGATGCCCTGGTGGGTTGCAACCTGGTGCTCGGTACCAGCGCCCGCGACCGGCGTATCCCCTGGCCGCTGCTCGACCCCCGGGAATGCGGCACCAAAGTGGTCGAGGAGGCCGCGCAAGGCTTTGAAATCGCCCTGGTGTTCGGCCGTGAAGACTCCGGCCTGACCAACGACGAGCTGCAGCGATGTCACTTTCACGTGCATATCCCTTCCGACCCCGAGTTCAGTTCCTTGAACCTGGGGGCGGCGGTGCAGGTGTTGAGTTATGAAGTGCGCATGGCTTGGCTGGCAGCCGAAGGCAAGCCCAGCAAAGTCGAAAAAACCGAGGTCACGTCGCCGCGCAGTGAGACACTGGCGACCATGGACGAGTTGGAACGATTCTATGAGCACCTGGAGCAGACCCTGGTGGACATCGAGTTCCTCGACCCGGAAAAACCGCGGCACTTGATGGCGCGCCTGCGTCGGTTGTACGGACGAAGCTCGGTCAGCCGGGCGGAGATGAATATATTGCGCGGCATCCTCACGGAAACCCAGAAGGCGGCCCGTGGCGAGCTGATTAAGCGGAAGAAATAAAATGTTCGAACGTTTGCGTGAAGATATCCAAAGTGTTTTCCATCGTGACCCGGCGGCGCGCAATGCCTTTGAAGTACTGACCTGCTACCCGGGCATGCACGCCATCTGGATCCATCGCCTGTCCGGCGCCTTGTGGAACATGGGCTGGAAGTGGCTGGCGCGGCTGGTCTCGAACTTCGGCCGCTGGCTGACCGGGATCGAGATCCACCCGGGCGCCAAGGTCGGCCGTCGGTTCTTCATCGACCATGGCATGGGCATCGTCATTGGTGAAACCGCCGAGATCGGCGACGACGTAACCCTGTACCAGGGCGTGACCCTCGGCGGCACCAGCTGGAACAAAGGCAAGCGTCACCCAACCCTGGAAGACGGCGTGGTGGTCGGTGCCGGCGCCAAGGTGCTCGGGCCGTTTACGGTGGGGGCGGGGGCGAAAGTCGGCTCCAATGCCGTGGTGACCAAGGCCGTGCCGCCGGGTGCGACTGTGGTGGGGATTCCGGGGCGGATCATCGTCAAGTCCGATGAGGAGCAGGATGCTCGCCGCAAGGCCATGGCCGAGAAGATCGGCTTCGATGCCTATGGTGTCGGCGAAGACATGCCCGACCCGGTCGCCCGGGCCATCAACCAGTTGCTCGATCACCTGCAGGCCGTCGATGGGCGCCTGGAGGGGATGTGCGGCGCCCTGAAGGACCTGGGCAGTAATTACTGTGCCAAGGACCTGCCTGAACTGCGCGAGGAAGACTTCGCGTGTGTGAAGGACAAGGATGAGAGCCAGGCTAGTTGAAACCCTGCTGGCCTCATCGCGAGCAAGCTCGCTCCCACAGGGATCGCATCAGCCCGTGATCCAATGTGGGAGCGAGCTTGCTCGCGATAAACGACAACGCGGTATCACTGGTCGCCGCCGACCAGCCTTTGCTATCATGCGCGCGCTCTTTCGCGGGTAAACCCGAGTAACCCACTAGGTCTTATACTTGACTTAAATACTCGGGAATTGCATACTCGCCCCCATTCCGAACTCCGTGGTAATTGTCCATGCGACTGACTACAAAAGGCCGATACGCCGTGACCGCAATGCTGGATCTGGCATTGCATGCGCAGCACGGGCCGGTGTCCCTGGCCGATATCTCCGAGCGCCAGGGCATTTCCCTGTCTTACCTTGAACAGCTGTTCGCCAAGCTGCGCCGCAGCAACCTGGTGTCCAGCGTTCGCGGCCCCGGCGGCGGCTACCAGCTGTCGCGGGACATGCAAGGCATCCAGGTCGCCCAGGTGATCGATGCGGTGAACGAATCGGTCGATGCGACCAAGTGCCAGGGCCTTGGCGACTGCCATGGCGGCGATACTTGCCTGACCCACCACTTGTGGTGTGACCTCAGCCTGCAGATTCACGAATTTCTGAGCGGTATCAGCTTGGCTGACCTTGTAACTCGCCGTGAGGTGCAAGAAGTAGCCCAGCGTCAGGACCAGCGCCGTTGCAACAGCAAGGCGCCGCACCTGGACAAGATTGAAGCGTCCGCCGTCGAATGACTGCCGCAGAGCACGCGGAACGCCAGCCAGCCTGATTTAGGAGAAAGTCCATGAAATTGCCGATTTACCTTGATTACTCTGCGACCACCCCGGTTGATCCGCGTGTTGCGCAAAAAATGAGTGAATGCCTGCTGGTCGACGGAAACTTCGGTAACCCGGCGTCCCGTTCCCACGTGTTTGGCTGGAAGGCCGAAGAGTCGGTCGAAAACGCCCGTCGCCAGGTCGCCGACCTGGTCAACGCCGACCCGCGTGAAATCGTCTGGACCTCCGGTGCCACCGAATCCGACAACCTGGCAATCAAGGGTGTCGCGCATTTCTACCACACCAAGGGCAAGCACCTGATCACCTCCAAGATCGAGCACAAGGCTGTCCTGGACACCATGCGCCAACTGGAGCGTGAAGGTTTCGAAGTCACCTACATCGAGCCCGGCGAAGACGGCATCATCACCCCGGCCATGGTCGAAGCCGCCCTGCGCGACGACACCATCCTGGTCTCGATCATGCACGTGAACAACGAAATCGGCACCGTCAACGACATCGCGGCCATCGGCGAACTGACCCGCTCCAAGGGCGTCCTGTTCCACGTCGACGCGGCCCAGTCCACCGGCAAGGTCGACATCGACCTGTCCAAGCTGAAAGTCGACCTGATGTCGTTCTCGGCCCACAAGACCTATGGTCCTAAAGGCATCGGCGCCCTGTACGTCAGCCGCAAGCCGCGTGTTCGCCTCGAAGCGACCATGCACGGCGGCGGTCACGAGCGCGGCATGCGTTCCGGTACCCTGGCGACCCACCAGATCGTCGGCATGGGCGAAGCCTTCCGCGTCGCCAAGGAAGACATGGCCGCCGAGAACGTACGCATCAAGGCCCTGAGCGACCGCTTCTTCAAGCAGGTCGAGCACCTCGAGGAACTCTACGTCAACGGCAGCCTGACCGCCCGCGTACCGCACAACCTGAACCTGAGCTTCAACTATGTTGAAGGCGAGTCGCTGATCATGGCGCTCAAGGATCTGGCCGTGTCGTCCGGTTCGGCGTGCACCTCGGCGTCCCTGGAGCCTTCGTACGTACTGCGCGCCCTGGGCCGCAACGACGAACTGGCCCACAGCTCCATTCGCTTTACCTTCGGCCGCTTCACCACCGAAGAAGAAATCGATTACGCCGCGCAGAAAGTCTGCGAGGCCGTTACCAAGCTGCGCGCTCTGTCGCCGCTGTGGGACATGTACAAAGACGGCGTCGACATTTCGAAAATCGAGTGGGCGGCGCACTGAAGAAGTCGCCACCAGAGCGACTCACTGATGAGGATTGAAGCAAATGGCATATAGCGAAAAGGTCATCGACCACTACGAGAACCCGCGCAACGTCGGCAAGATGGACGCGCAGGATCCTGATGTCGGCACCGGCATGGTCGGCGCCCCGGCGTGCGGCGACGTCATGCGCCTGCAGATCAAGGTCAACGAGCAGGGTATCATCGAAGATGCCAAGTTCAAGACCTACGGCTGCGGTTCGGCCATCGCGTCCAGCTCCCTGGCCACCGAGTGGATGAAGGGCAAGACCCTTGATGAAGCCGAAACCATCAAGAACACCCAGCTGGCCGAAGAACTGGCCCTGCCGCCAGTGAAGATCCACTGCTCGGTACTCGCCGAAGACGCCATCAAGGCCGCCGTCCGCGATTACAAGCAGAAGAAAGGCTTGATCTGATCCGCGTTACGGTAAGGAGTTTCCATGGCTATCCAGATGACAGAAGCGGCAGCTAAGCATGTGCAGCGTTCCCTCGCGGGGCGCGGCAAGGGCGAGGGTATCCGCCTGGGTGTTCGCACCACGGGCTGCTCTGGCCTTGCCTATGTGCTGGAATTCGTCGACGAAGTGGGCGAAGACGATCAGGTATTCGAAAGTCATGGTCAGAAAGTGATCATCGACCCGAAAAGCCTGACGTACCTGGACGGCACCGAACTGGATTTCGTCAAGGAAGGGTTGAACGAAGGCTTCAAGTTCAACAACCCCAACGTGCGCGGTGAATGTGGCTGCGGCGAAAGCTTCAACATCTGAGGCGGCTTGTGGGTACTCCTTGTCATTTTGCGTTGTTCCAGATGCAGCCTGCGTTCCAGCTGGATCTCGAGCAGTTGTCCGCGCGTTATCTTGAATTGGCCCGTGGCGTCCATCCCGACCGCTTTGCCGATGCCTCCGAGGCGGAGCAGCGGCGGGCGCTCGAGCAGTCGGCGAACCTCAACGAGGCTTACCAGACGCTCAAGAACCCTGCCAAGCGCGCGCGTTACCTGCTCGCCATCAGCGGTCATGAGTTGCCGCTGGAGGTCACGGTCCACGATCCCGAGTTTCTTTTGCAGCAGATGCAGTGGCGCGAAGAGCTCGAGGACCTGCAGGACAGCGCCGACCTGGCCGGTGTCGCGGTATTCAAGCGGCGCTTGAAAGACGCCCAGCAAACACTGAACGAAAGCTTCGCAGCCTGCTGGAACGATGCCGCGCAACGCGAACAGGCCGAACGCCTGATGCGGCGCATGCAGTTCCTCGACAAGCTCACCTACGAAGTGCGCCAGCTAGAAGAGCGCCTCGACGATTAACCCAGTGCCGCTCCGGTCGCACGCCTGATTACAGATAAGTCCTGATTACGATGGCCCTACTGCAGATCGCCGAACCCGGCCAAAGTCCACAACCGCACCAGCGTCGCCTGGCTGTCGGGATCGACTTGGGTACCACCAATTCCCTGGTCGCTGCCTTGCGCAGCGGTCTTTCCGAGCCGCTGGCCGATGAGCAGGGGCGGGTGATCCTGCCGTCCGCCGTGCGTTATCACGCCGACCGCGTCGAAGTGGGCGAGTCCGCCAAGCTGGCCGCCGCCACCGACCCTCTGAACACCATTGTCTCGGTCAAGCGCTTGATGGGTCGTGGTCTGTCCGACGTCAAGCAATTGGGCGACCAGCTGCCGTACCGCTTCGTCGGCGGCGAATCCCACATGCCGTTCATCGAAACCGTGCAGGGCCCGAAAAGCCCGGTCGAGGTTTCCGCCGACATCCTCAAGGTCCTGCGCCAGCGTGCCGAAGCGGCGCTGGGCGGTGAACTGGTGGGCGCGGTCATCACCGTCCCGGCCTATTTCGACGACGCCCAGCGCCAAGCCACCAAGGACGCCGCCAAGCTGGCCGGCCTGAACGTGCTGCGCCTGCTCAACGAGCCGACTGCCGCTGCCGTGGCATATGGCCTGGACCAGCATGCCGAAGGCCTGGTCGCGATCTACGACCTGGGCGGCGGCACATTCGATATTTCGATCCTGCGCCTGACCGGCGGTGTTTTCGAAGTCCTGGCCACCGGTGGCGACAGTGCCCTGGGCGGCGATGACTTCGACCACGCCATCGCCGGCTGGATCATCGAGCAAGCCGGCTTGTCCGCCGACCTCGACCCGGGGGCGCAACGCCAGCTGCTGCAAGCCGCCTGCGCCGCCAAGGAAGCCTTGACCGACGCCGCCACCGTTGAAGTCGCTTATGGCGACTGGAAAGCCTCGCTGACCCGCGAAGCCTTCGATGCCCTGATCGAGCCCATGGTCGCCCGCAGCCTCAAGGCCTGCCGCCGTGCCGTGCGCGATTCCGGTGTCGAGCTTGAAGATGTGAAAGCCGTGGTCATGGTGGGCGGTTCGACCCGCGTGCCGCGGGTTCGCGAAGCCGTTGCCGAGGCCTTTGGCCGCCAGCCGCTGACTGAAATCGATCCGGACCAGGTGGTCGCCATCGGCGCCGCGATCCAGGCCGATACCCTGGCCGGCAACAAGCGCGACGGCGGCGAACTGTTGTTGCTCGACGTGATTCCGTTGTCCCTGGGGCTGGAAACCATGGGCGGCCTGATGGAGAAGGTGATTCCACGCAACACCACCATCCCGGTTGCCCGCGCCCAGGACTTCACCACCTATAAAGACGGCCAGTCGGCCATGATGGTCCACGTGCTGCAAGGCGAGCGTGAACTGATCAGCGACTGCCGTTCCCTGGCCCGCTTCGAATTGCGCGGCATCCCGCCGATGGTGGCCGGTGCGGCGAAGATCCGCGTGACCTTCCAGGTCGATGCCGACGGTTTGCTCAACGTTTCCGCCCGCGAACTGGCTTCGGGCGTGGAAGCGAGCATCCAGGTCAAGCCGTCCTACGGCCTGACCGACGGCGAAATCGCCAAGATGCTCAAGGATTCCTTCCAGCACGCCAGCGACGACAAGGTGGCGCGTGTGCTGCGCGAGCAACAGGTCGACGCCCAGCGCCTGATCGAAGCCGTGCAAGGTGCCCTTGAAGCCGACGGCGAGCGTTTGCTCGACGCAGAAGAACGCGTGGTCATCGAGCTGCAGATGCAGGAATTGTCCGAATTGATCAAAGGCACCGATGGTTATGCCATCGAGCAGCAGACCAAGCGTCTGTCGCAAGTCACCGATGCCTTTGCTGCCCGCCGCCTGGACTCGACGGTGAAAGCCGCCCTGGCGGGGCGCAACCTGAATGAAATCGAGGAATAACTGATGCCGCAGATCATTTTTCTGCCACACGCCGAGCATTGCCCGGACGGTATGGTGGTAGAGGCCGAAACCGGCAAGTCCCTGCTTGAAGTGGCCCATGACAACCACATCGAGATCGAGAGCGCCTGCGGCGGCGTGTGTGCCTGCACCACGTGCCATTGCATCATCCGCGAGGGTTTCGACTCGCTGAATGAAGCCGATGAGCTGGAAGAGGACTATCTTGATCGGGCCTGGGGCCTGGAGCCGACGTCTCGCCTGACCTGTCAGGCCAAGGTCGGCACCGAGGACCTGGTGGTCGAAATCCCGAAATATTCGCTTAACCATGCGGCCGAAGCGCCGCACTGATGGTGACACTGTCATGAGCTATGGTTGGAATGATGTTCAACGCATCGCAGAAGAACTGGCCGAAGCCAAGCCGGACGTGGATCCGCTGGCTGTGAATTTTGTCGATTTGCAGCGCTGGATCATGGAACTACCCGATTTCGACAATACCTCTGGCCGTTGTGGCGAGAAGGTCTTGGAAGCGGTCCAGACGCTCTGGATCGAAGAAATCGACTGATCGACCTGGCAGGTTAGGCAATACCCCTGAACCCGCGTATAATTCGCGGGTTTAATTTTTCGCAAATTACCGTTTCTGGAGTTACACCATGGCTGTTCAACGTACTTTCTCCATCATCAAGCCTGACGCCGTTGCTAAAAACGTGATCGGCAAGATCGTTACCCGCTTCGAAGACGCTGGCCTGCGCGTTGTAGCTTCGAAAATGAAGCAACTGTCCAAAGCCGAAGCCGAAGGTTTCTACGCCGAGCACAGCGAGCGCGGTTTCTTCGGTGAACTGGTTGCCTTCATGACTTCCGGTCCGGTTGTCGTTCAGGTGCTGGAAGGCGAAAACGCCATCGCTCGCAACCGTGAGCTGATGGGCGCCACCAACCCTAAAGAAGCTGCTGCCGGCACCATCCGTGCCGACTTCGCCGAGTCCATCGACGCCAACGCCGTCCACGGTTCGGACTCCGAAGCCGCTGCTGCTCGCGAAATCGCTTACTTTTTCTCCGCTACTGAAGTAACCACTCGCTAAGCCCAGGCTTTTGAGTGAAGGTGAATCCATGACTACATCGAACGGCAAAACCAACCTGTTGGGCCTGACCCAGCCGG
Organism: Pseudomonas sp. NFACC13-1; assembly: GCF_900104425.1. Taxonomy (NCBI): domain Bacteria; kingdom Pseudomonadati; phylum Pseudomonadota; class Gammaproteobacteria; order Pseudomonadales; family Pseudomonadaceae; genus Pseudomonas; species Pseudomonas sp. NFACC13-1. Next base: position 86,923 of record NZ_FMXV01000024.1, read on the forward strand.
AAATGGAGAAATTCTTCGACTCGATCGGGGAGAAGCGTTTCCGTGCCGGCCAGGTGATGAAATGGATTCACCACTTTGGCGTCGACGACTTCGACGCCATGACGAATGTCGGCAAGGCCCTGCGTGAAAAGCTCAAGGCTGTTGCCGAGATTCGCGGCCCCGAAGTGGTCAGCCAGGACATTTCCAGCGACGGCACCCGCAAGTGGGTGGTGCGCGTGGCGTCCGGCAGCTGCGTCGAGACCGTCTACATTCCCCAGGGCAAGCGCGGTACCTTGTGCGTTTCGTCCCAGGCAGGCTGTGCCCTGGATTGCAGTTTCTGCTCCACCGGCAAGCAAGGCTTCAATAGCAACCTCACCGCCGCCGAAGTGATCGGCCAGGTGTGGATTGCCAACAAATCCTTTGGCAGCGTCCCGGCGACCGTCGACCGTGCCATCACCAACGTGGTGATGATGGGCATGGGTGAGCCGCTGCTGAACTTCGACAACGTCGTTGCCGCCATGCACCTGATGATGGACGACCTGGGCTACGGCATCTCCAAGCGCCGCGTGACCCTGTCCACCTCCGGCGTGGTGCCGATGATCGATGAGCTGGCCAAGCACATCGACGTCTCCCTGGCGTTGTCGTTGCACGCACCCAATGACGCATTGCGTAACCAATTGGTGCCGATCAACAAGAAATATCCGCTTAAGATGCTGCTCGAGTCGTGCCAGCGCTACATGTCGTCCCTGGGCGAAAAACGTGTGCTGACCATCGAGTACACGCTGCTCAAGGACGTGAACGACAGGGTCGAGCATGCGGTCGAGATGATCGAGCTGCTCAAGAACATCCCGTGCAAGATCAACCTGATCCCGTTCAACCCGTTCCCGCATTCCGGTTACGAGCGTCCGAGCAACAATGCGATTCGTCGCTTCCAGGATCAGCTTCACCACGCTGGCTTCAACGTCACCGTGCGCACCACCCGCGGCGAAGACATCGACGCCGCCTGTGGCCAATTGGTAGGACAGGTGCTGGATCGCACCCGTCGCAGCGAACGCTACATTGCCGTGCGTGAGTTGAACGCCGCGGACGATGCGGTGCAAAACGCTGCGAACAGTCACTAAGAGAGGAACTCCATGTCCCTGCGCTTCGCGCTCGTTTTGCTGTTGGCCGGCCTGTGTTCCGGTTGTGTCCTGTCGGGTGACTACAACCCGATGAAGACCAGCAAAGGGCGTGACGAGGCACGTGTGGCCTATGTGCAACTGGGCATCGGCTACCTGCAGCAGGGCATGACCGAACGGGCCAAGGTGCCGCTCAAGAAGGCCCTGGAGCTGGACGATTCCGACCCGGATGCCAACGCGGCCCTGGCCCTGGTGTTCCAGGCCGAGATGGAGTCGGAACTGGCCGACCAGCATTTTCGCAAGGCGCTGTCCGGCCGGCCCCAGGATGCACGGATCCTGAACAACTACGGCAGCTTTCTTTTCGAGCAGAAACGCTACAAGGAAGCCTACGAGCGCTTCGAGCAGGCTGCCGCCGATACCCTTTACCCCGAGCGTTCGCGGGTGTTCGAGAACCTCGGCATGACGGCCGCGCAGTTGGGCCAGCGTGACCTGGCCCGCCAGCAACTCGAAAAGGCGCTGCGGCTCAACCGCCAGCAACCACGGGCGCTGCTGGAAATGGCTGAGTTGTCTTACGAAGACAGGCATTATGTGCCCGCCCGTGACTACTACGAGCGTTTTAGCCTGCTGAGCGAGCAAAATGCACGTAGTCTATTGCTCGGCGTTCGGCTGGCACATGTGTTTGAAGATCGCGACAAAGCTGCGAGTTACGGCTTGCAACTCAAAAGACTCTATCCCGGTACGCCGGAATATCAGCAATACCTGTCGGAGCAATGATGAAAGCGGCGCATCCCGAAGTTGTAGCAGCGACTCGCGTAAATCCCGGTGAGACCCTGCGTCAAGCCCGCGAAAGCAATGGTTGGTCGCTGGCCGAAGTGGCCCTCAAGCTCAATCTTACCGTGGCTTCCCTCGGCAATCTGGAAGCGGGCGCGTTCGACAAGCTGCCCGGGCACACCTTCGCCCGGGGCTACATCCGCGCCTATGCCAAGTTGCTCGGCATGGACCAGACCGTGCTGGTCCAGCAATTCGATCAATACACCGGCTCCGATGCCCAGGGCAGCAACGTGCACAGCCTGGGGCGCATCGAGGAGCCGGTTCGTGTTTCCCACACCATTTTGCGAATCGTCAGCCTGTTGCTGCTGATCGCGGTGATCGGTGGCGGTTTTGTCTGGTGGCAGGACCAGGCGTCCCTGCGCAACAAGGAGCCCGTCGCCATGAACCCCGAGCACGTCGAGGTCGAGGGCGCTGACGGCACCACCCAGATCCATCCGCTGGACGAGCCGGAAGACCAGGCTGTCGTCGAAGGCCAGGCCGAAGGCGAAACCACCCTGGCGTTGCCACAAAGCCAGGACGACGCCGATGCCCAGGCCGGTGCCGAGCCGGCTGTTCCAGCCCCGGCACCGACAGCACCGGCTGCCCCGAACACCGGCAGCGCACCGATTGCCACGGCACCGGCCGCACCGGGCACGCCAGCACCGACCACGCCTGCGACCCACGCCGCGCCTACCGCTCCAGTCGCCCCGGCAGTTCCAGCGGCCCCGACCCCGGCGCCAGTCGCGGGTGAAGGCCAGGTGCAGATCCAGTTTGTCGCCGACTGCTGGACGCAGATCACCGACGGCAACGGCAAGGTGCTGTTCAGCGGCCTCAAGCGCAAGGGCGACAGCACCGCCGTCAACGGCAAACCGCCGTTTGCCGTACGCCTGGGTTATGCCCGTGGCGCGCAGGTCAGCTACAACGGCCAGCCGGTCGACATCGCTCCGTTCACCAGTGGCGAGACCGCTCGCCTGAAGTTGGGTCAATAAGTCATGCACGGCGAATCTCCAATCAAGCGTCGCGAATCCCGAAAGATCTGGGTCGGTAACGTGCCCGTGGGCGGCGATGCGCCTATCGCTGTGCAGAGCATGACCAACAGCGACACCAATGACGTGGCCGCCACGGTCGCGCAGATCAACCGCCTGGAAGCCGCCGGTGTCGACATCGTGCGGGTATCGGTGCCGGACATGGACGCCGCCGAGGCGTTCGGCAAGATCAAGCAACTGGTCAAGGTTCCCTTGGTCGCCGACATTCACTTCGACTACCGCATCGCCCTGCGCGTGGCCGAGCTGGGTGTCGATTGCCTGCGCATCAACCCGGGCAACATCGGTCGCGAAGACCGGGTCCGCGCCGTGGTGGATGCCGCCCGCGACCGGGGCATTCCGATCCGCATCGGCGTCAACGCCGGTTCCCTGGAAAAAGACCTGCAAAAGAAATACGGCGAACCGACCCCGGCTGCGCTGGTGGAATCCGCCCTGCGCCACGTCGAGCACCTGGAGCGCCTGAACTTCCAGGACTTCAAGGTTAGCGTGAAGGCGTCCGACGTGTTCATGGCCGTCGAAGCCTACCGCCTGCTGGCCAAGGAAATCGTCCAGCCGCTGCACCTGGGCATCACCGAAGCTGGTGGGTTGCGTTCGGGCACGGTGAAATCCGCCGTCGGCCTCGGTATGCTGCTCGCCGAAGGGATTGGCGATACCATCCGCATCTCGTTGGCGGCTGACCCGGTCGAGGAAGTGAAAGTCGGCTACGACATTCTCAAGTCCCTGCACCTGCGTTCCCGTGGCATCAACTTCATCGCCTGCCCGAGCTGCTCGCGGCAGAACTTCGATGTGGTCAAGACCATGAACGAACTGGAAGGGCGCCTCGAAGACCTGCTGGTGCCGCTGGATGTCGCGGTGATCGGTTGCGTGGTCAACGGCCCGGGCGAAGCCAAGGAGGCCCATATCGGCCTGACTGGCGGTACACCGAACCTGATTTACATCGACGGCAAGCCGTCGCAGAAACTGACGAATGACAATCTGGTGGATGAGCTGGAACGGCTGATTCGCCAGAAAGCGGCCGAAAAGGTCGAAGCCGACGCCGCAGTGATTGCGCGTGGTTGAGTCGAACGAATTTAAGGATTACCTGTGAGCAAGTCCCTGCAAGCCATTCGTGGCATGAACGACATCCTGCCCGAGCAGACGCCCCTGTGGCGTTATTTCGAGGGCACTGTGGCGCGCCTGCTGGATAACTACGGTTACCGGCAGATCCGCATGCCAATCGTCGAGTTCACCGAGCTGTTCAAGCGCTCTATCGGTGAAGTGACCGACATCGTCGAAAAAGAGATGTACACCTTCGACGACCGCAACGGCGATTCCCTGACCCTGCGCCCCGAAGGCACGGCGGCCTGTGTGCGTGCGGTGCTCGAACACGGCATCACCGGCGGCGGCCAGGTGCAGAAGCTCTGGTACATCGGCCCGATGTTCCGTCACGAGCGCCCGCAGAAAGGTCGTTATCGCCAGTTCCACCAGATTGGCCTGGAAGTGTTCAACCTCGAGGGCCCGGACATTGACGCCGAGCTGATCGTCATGACCTGGCGCCTGTGGGGCGAGCTGGGGCTGCGTGATGCGGTCAAGCTCGAGCTCAACAGCCTGGGCACCAGTGAGTCCCGTGGCCGCTACCGTGAAGCGTTGGTGGCGTTTCTTTCCGCGCACCTGGACAAGCTCGACGAAGACAGCCAGCGCCGTCTGAAGACCAATCCACTGCGTGTGCTCGACACCAAGAATGCCGACACCCAGGCGGTCCTGGTCGACGCGCCGAAAATGGCCGACTACCTCGACGACGAATCCCGTGCGCACTTCGAAGGGCTGAAGGCGCGCCTGGACGCCGTGGGCATTCCCTACGTGATCAACCCCAAGCTGGTTCGCGGCCTGGATTACTACAGCAAGACGGTCTTCGAGTGGGTCACCGACAAACTCGGCGCCCAAGGCACCGTCTGTGCCGGCGGCCGCTACGACGGGCTGGTGGAGCAGATGGGTGGCAAGCCGACCCCGGGCGTGGGCTTTGCCATGGGCATCGAGCGCCTGGTGCTGATGCTGGAAGCCTTGGACAAGGTACCCGAAGAACTGTCCCGCCAGGTCGACGTCTACCTGTGCGCCTTTGGCGAGGCCGCCGAACTGGCCGCCTTGTCGCTGAGCGAGCGGATCCGCGACCAGTTGCCCAACCTGCGCTTGCAGATCAACGCCGGCGCCGGCAGCTTCAAGAGCCAATTCAAGAAGGCCGACAAGAGCGGTGCGCTGTATGCACTGATCCTCGGTGACGACGAACTGGCCCAACAAGTGGTAGGTTTCAAACCCCTGCGTGGCCAGGGCGAACAACAAAGCATTGCCTGGGATGCGCTTGCTGCACACCTGGCCACCTGCGTCGTGCAGGGTTGAAGCTGTCAAACAGCCGATTTAGCGATTAAGGAGTATTGGGGTGTCGAGTACCGAAGATGAACAGCTGGCGGATTTGAAGGACTGGTGGACGCGCAACGGCAAGCCGCTGGTCACTGGCGGCCTGTTGGCGCTGGTCATCGTGTTCGGCTGGCAGGCCTACCAGAAATACCAGAGCAACCAGTCGCAAGGCGCCTCGGTGCTCTACCAGCAATTGCTGGAAACCACCCTGACCCCGGACGGCAAGCCTGACGCGGCCCGCGTGGCGGACCTGGCCGGCAAGCTGGACAAGGAATTCGGCGGCACTGCTTACGCGCAGTACGGTCGCCTGTTCGTGGCCAAGGTGGCGGTGGACAGCGGCAAGTTGGACGACGCGGCCACCGAGCTCAAAGGTATCGTCGACAAACCGGCCAACCCGACCCTGGGCGAAGTGGCGCGTCAGCGCCTGGCACAGGTACTGGCGGCACAGAACAAGGCCGAAGACGCCTTGAAACTGCTCGACGGCGATGCCGACAAGGCGTTCCTGGCGACCCGCGAAGAACTCAAGGGCGACCTGCTGGTACAGCTCGGTCGTGCCGATGAGGCCTATGCGGCCTACCAAAAAGCCAAGGCTGCGCTGTCGGATGAAGCCGCAGTCGGTGGCCTGCAAATCAAGCTGGACGACCTGGCCAAAGGGGATGCGTGACGTGATCCGTTGGAAACATGCAGCATTGCTGGCCCTGGCCATTCTGGCCGCGGGTTGCAGCAGCAACAGCAAGAAAGAACTGCCGCCAGCCGAACTGACCGACTTCAAAGAAGAAGTCGTGCTGCAGAAGCAGTGGAGCCGTTCCATCGGCGATGGCCAGGGTGAAACCTACAACATGCTGGTGCCAGCCATCGATGGCGACACCATCTATGCCGGCGACGTCACGGGCGTGGTCATGGCGATGGATCGCAGCAACGGCGACGTCAAATGGAAGAAAGATCTTGAACTGCCCGTTTCCGGCGCCGTTGGCGTGGGTTACGGCCTGGTCATGATCGGCACGCTCAAGGGCGAGATCGTCGCCCTTGACGCGAGCAGCGGTGAAGAGAAATGGCGCGCCCGGGTGACCAGTGAAGTGCTCGCACCGCCGGCCACCAACGGTGACGTGGTGGTGGTCCAGACCCAGGACGACCGTCTGATCGGCCTGGATGCCGCCACCGGTAACCAGCGCTGGGTGTACGACAGTACCCCGGCGGTGCTGACCCTGCGTGGCACCAGCGCGCCTGTCGTCACCAACCGCCTCGCGGTGGCTGGTTTGTCGACCGGTAAAGTGGTAGCCCTGGATATTTCCAACGGCGTGCCGGTCTGGGAACAGCGCGTGGCGATCCCACAAGGTCGTTCGGAACTGGAGCGCGTGGTCGACATCGACGGCGGCTTGCTGTTGTCCGGCGGTACGTTGTACGTCGCCAGCTACCAGGGCCGCGTGGCGGCACTGGACCTGGAAAGCGGCCGTCCGTTGTGGCAGCGCGATGCGTCCAGCTACGCCGGTGTCGCCCAAGGCTTTGGCAGCGTCTACGTGAGCCTGTCCTCGGGCACCGTCGAAGGCGTTGACGAGCGTTCCACCACCGCCTTGTGGAGCAACGACTCCCTGGCCCGTCGCCAACTGTCGGCCCCGGAAGTGTTCTCCAGCTACGTCGCAGTGGGTGACCTGGAAGGTTACCTGCACCTGCTCAGCCAGGTGGACGGTCGTTTCGTCGGCCGTGAGCGCATCGACAGCGACGGCCTGCGTGCCCGTCCGCTGGTGGTGGGCAACATGATCTATGTGTATGGCAACAGCGGCAAACTGGAAGCCCTGACCATCAAGTAAGACTATGCTTGGGGCTAATCCCCCCAAGCGGCCTTGTTCTCAAGGTTTGCAGGGCTTGCACAGACTGCCCCGAGCACCAGCCGCTGCCTCGCAGCGGCTTTTGTATTTTCTGAAATAACGAAGTGGAGAGCCGCATGGTTCCCGTAATCGCCCTGGTGGGCCGACCGAACGTCGGCAAGTCCACCTTGTTCAACCGCCTGACCAGGACTCGCGACGCCATTGTCGGCGACTTGTCCGGTCTGACCCGTGATCGCCAATACGGTGAGGCCAAGTGGCAAGGGCGTACCTATATTCTGGTCGACACCGGCGGCATCTCCGGTGATGAACATGGCATGGACGAAAAAATGGCCGAGCAGTCGCTGCTCGCCATTGAAGAAGCCGATGTGGTGCTGTTCCTGGTAGACGCCAAGGCGGGCTTTACCGCCGCCGACCAGATGATCGCCGAGCATTTGCGCAAGCGTAACAAGCGTTCCTACGTGGTCGCCAACAAGGTCGACAACATCGACCCGGACATGGCCCGCGCCGAGTTCGCACCGTTGGGCATGGGCCAGGCGATCCCGATCGCCGGCGCCCACGGTCGTGGCATCACCCAGATGCTGGAAATCGCCCTGGAGAGTTTCCCCAAGGACGACGCGGAAGAGCCGGAAGAGGGCGAGGAAGAGATCGTTGCCGAGGGCGAGGAAGCCAAGCGCATTCCGGGCCCGAGCGAAAAAGACGGGATCAAGATCGCGATCATCGGCCGCCCCAACGTGGGCAAGTCGACGCTGGTCAACCGCATGCTCGGTGAAGACCGGGTCATCGTCTACGACCAGCCTGGCACCACCCGTGACAGCATCTACATTCCCTTCGAGCGTAACGAAGAGAAGTACACGCTGATCGACACCGCCGGTGTGCGCAAGCGCGGCAAGATCCACGAAGAAGTTGAAAAGTTCTCCGTGGTCAAGACCTTGCAGGCGATCAAAGACGCCAACGTGGTGATCTTCGTGATGGACGCCCGCGAAGGCGTGGTCGATCACGACCTGAACCTGCTGGGCTTCGCCCTGGAAGCCGGGCGTGCGCTGGTCATCGCGATCAACAAGTGGGACGGCATGACGCCGAGCGAGCGGGATTTCGTCAAGGTGGAGTTGCAGCGCCGGCTGTTCTTCGTCGACTTCGCCGACATCCACTTCATCTCGGCCCTGCACGGCACGGGCGTGGGCAACCTCTACGCTTCGGTGCAGAACTCGTTCAAGTCGGCGGTCACCCGCTGGCCGACCAACCGCCTGACCCAGATCCTCGAAGATGCGGTAGGCGAGCACGCGCCACCGATGGTCAACAACCGTCGGATCAAGCTGCGCTACGCCCACTTGGGCGGTGCCAACCCGCCGATTATCGTGATCCACGGTAACCAGATCGAGAAGGTGCCCAAGTCGTACGTCCGTTACCTGGAAAACACCTACCGTCGCGTCCTGAAGCTGGTCGGCACGCCGATCCGCATCGAGTTCAAGGGCGGCGAGAACCCGTACGAAGGCAACAAGAACACGCTCACCGACCGCCAGGTCAACAAGAAGCGCCGCTTGATGTCGCACCACAAGAAGGCCGACAAGAAGCGCCGCGACAAGCGCTGATCGATAGTCACCGCAGATCCACTGTGGGAGCGAGCTTGCTCGCGATAGCGGCAGTACATCAACAGGGATGCAGGCTGATCCACCGCCATCGCGAGCAAGCTCGCTCCCACAGGGTATGAGTTGTGTCAGTGTGAGAAGGGTGCCCTTTGTGGCACCCTTTTTCATGCCTGGCGATTGGGCTATCCTCGAGCTCTCCCGCGCCGCACCAGAGCCGGGTGCAGAGCAGGGACCTTCCATGATCACCAGCAAGTTGCCGAACGTCGGCATCACGATTTTCACCCAGATGTCCCAGCTCGCCGCGCAGACGGGCGCGCTGAACCTGTCCCAGGGCTTTCCCGATTTCGATGGCCCGCAGGCCCTGCGCGATGCGGTTGGCCGGCACATTGCTCAAGGCCATAACCAGTACTCGCCGATGACCGGCCTGCCGGCGCTGCGCCAGCAGATCGCGGCGAAGATCGCCCGCAGCTACGGCGCCAACGTCGATGCCGATCAAGAGGTCACCGTGACCCCTGGCGCGACCCAGGCGATTTTCTGTGCCATCGCGGCGGTGGTCCACAGCGGTGACGAAGTGATCGTTTTCGATCCGAGCTATGACAGCTACGAGCCTTCCGTTCTCTTGGCCGGTGGGCGCTGCGTGCACGTGCCATTGGGCCTGGATGACTTCGCCATCGACTTCGAGAAGCTCGGCGAAGCCCTGAGCCCGCGCACGCGCATGATCATCCTCAACTCGCCGCACAACCCCAGCGGCGCCCTGATCAGCCGTGCCGAACTCGATCAATTGGCGACACTGATTCGCGGCCGTGACATCTACCTGGTCAGCGATGAGGTCTACGAACACCTGGTGTTCGACGGCGTCGCCCATGCCAGTGTCCTGGCCCACGAAGAACTGTACCGCCGCGCCTTCGTGGTCAGTTCGTTCGGCAAGACCTACCACGTCACCGGCTGGAAAACCGGCTACGTGGTGGCGCCAGCGGCCCTGACGGCAGAGCTGCGCAAGGTGCACCAGTACGTCAGTTTCTGCGGCGTGACGCCGTTGCAGTACGCCCTGGCCGACTACATGGCCGAACATCCGGAACACGTCGACGAACTGCCGGACTTCTACCAGGCCAAGCGCGACCTGTTCTGCGATCTGCTGGCCCCGTCACGGTTCAGCTTCAAGCGTGTGACCGGCACTTATTTCCAGTTGGTGGATTATTCGCGGATTCGCCCGGACCTCAATGACGTCGACATGGCGGTGTGGATGACCCGCGAGCATGGCGTGGCGACGATTCCGATCTCGGTGTTCTACCAGGACCCACCCCAAGGCCAGCGCCTGGTGCGCCTGTGCTTTGCCAAACGCGAGGAGACGCTGCGCGAAGCGGCGGAAAAACTATGCGTGATTTGAGTGCGTTGCCGGACCTCGACATTGCCCTGGTCCAGACCACCCTGGCCTGGCACGACCGCGAGGCCAACCTGGAACATTTCGAAGCGCTGCTCGAGCAGGCGCGCGGGGCGGACCTGATCATCCTTCCGGAAATGTTCACCACGGGTTTTTCCATGGAGTCCGAGACCCTGGCGGAGCCGGAAAACGGCCCCACCAGCCGTTGGCTCAAAAACCTGGCGACGAAACTGGATGCTGTCATCACCGGGAGCGTGATCGTCCAGGCCGGCGACGGCAGCCATCGCAATCGCCTGCTGTGGGCGCGACCGGACGGTGAAGTGCTGCATTACGACAAGCGCCATCTGTTTCGCATGGCCGGCGAGCACAACCACTACACGCCGGGTGAGCGACAGGTACTGTTCGAGCTCAAGGGCTGGCGGATTCGCCCGTTGATTTGCTACGACCTGCGCTTTCCGGTGTGGAGCCGCGATGCCGAGGACACCGACCTGCTGCTGTACACCGCCAACTGGCCCGGAGCGCGGCGTATGCACTGGAATCGGCTGCTGCCGGCCCGGGCGATCGAGAACCTGTGCTACGTGGCGGCGGTCAACCGCGTCGGCACCGACGGCAAGGGCTTCGCCTACACCGGCGACAGCCAGGTGCTGGATTTCCAGGGTGAAACCTTGCTCAGCGCCGGCGACGCGGATGGCGTGTTCACCGTGTGTTTGAATGCGGCGGACCTGGCGGCGTATCGCACGCGGTTTCCGGCGAACCTGGATGCCGATCGCTTCGAATTCACGAATTGAAACGATTCAGCCTCAAGGAACGTTGTTGCGTGCCGATAACCGGTCAGCCAAGGAGAAGTCCCTATGACCAGTATCAGCGCAACCACCGTAAACCCTTATCCATTGTCAGCCCCTAAAGTTTCCATCCGCGGGGCTGAAGAAGAGAAAGCGGTCAGTCCAGTGGCATCGACTGACGCCGACGACAAAGACAAGACACTGCAGGTCGATACCCGCGGCGCGAATGTCGCCGGCGCTCCCGCCAGCGGCGGTGGGGACATTATCGAACAGCTGAAAAAGCAGATCGAGCAGGCCGAAAAACTGCTGGCCCAGCAGCAAGCCCAACTGGCCCGCGTGCAGAAGAGCCAGGCCAATGAAGAGCAGAAGCTCCAGCAAGCCATGGCTATCCAGACCCAGATCATGGGGACCCAGGCGATGCTGCAAACCTTGCGGGCGTCGCTGTTGCAGGCCATGACCGTTTCTGTCGATACCCATGCCTGACTTTGGTTGTCTGACAGGCCGCCATCGCGGGCAAGCTCGCTCCCACAGTGGATCTGTGGCTACCATAAATCCACTGTGGGAGCGAGCTTGCTCGCGATGAGGCCTGTACAGCCAGCACTCAATCATCGGCCAAACAAAAAGGCCCCAGGGTTCAACCCCGGGGCCTTTTTGCATTTCAGCCCAGGAATCAGGCCGCCTTGGCTTCCGGCTGGCTCAGCGAGCGGTTCAGCGCACTGAACAGCGCCTTGAAGCTCGCCGTGGTGATGTTCTCATCGATACCCACGCCATGCACCGCACGCTCGCCGTTGACGCGCAGTTCGATGTAGGCCGCCGCCTTGGCATTGGTGCCGGCGCCGATGGCGTGTTCGTTGTAGTCCATGATCTCCACCGGAATCGGCAGGCCGGCCACCAGCGCTTCCAGGGCGCCGTTGCCCTTGCCGCGCCAGTGCAGGTTGGTCTCGCCCTGGCCCTTGCTCGCCACTTCCACCTCTACGGCGCTGTTGCCGTTCTCTTCCTGCAGGCGATGGCTGACCAGCGCGTACGGGGTGTTGGCTTGCAGGTATTCACGCTGCAGCAGGCCGTGGATCTGCTGGGCGGTCATTTCCAGGCCCAGGCGATCGGTTTCGCGCTGTACCACCTGGCTGAACTCGATCTGCATGCGACGCGGCAGGCTGATGCCGTATTCCTGTTCCAGCAGGTAGGCGATACCGCCTTTGCCCGACTGGCTGTTGACGCGAATCACCGCCTCGTAGCTGCGGCCGATGTCGGCCGGGTCGATCGGCAGGTACGGCACTTCCCACAGGGTATCCGGTTTCTGCTGGGCGAAGCCCTTGCGGATGGCGTCCTGGTGCGAGCCGGAGAACGCGGTGTGGACCAGGTCGCCGACGTACGGATGACGCGGGTGCACCGGGATCTGGTTGCATTCCTCGACCACTTTGCGCACGCCGTCGATGTCGGAGAAGTCCAGCTCCGGGTTGATGCCCTGGGTGTAGAGGTTCAGCGCCACGGTCACCAGGTCGACGTTACCGGTGCGTTCGCCGTTGCCGAACAGGCAGCCTTCGACACGGTCGGCGCCGGCCATCAGGCCCAGCTCGGTGGCGGCCACGCCGGTGCCACGGTCGTTGTGGGTGTGCAGGCTGATGAGCACGCTGTCACGCCGGGTGATGTTGCGGTGGAACCACTCGATCTGGTCGGCGTAGATGTTCGGGGTGGCGACTTCCACGGTAGCGGGCAGGTTGAGAATCACCTTGCGCTCGGGCGTCGGGTTCCAGACTTCGATCACCGCGTCGCAGACTTCCTTGGCGAACTCCAGCTCAGTGGCACTGAAGGTTTCTGGCGAGTATTCGAACTGCCATTGGGTTTCCGGCTGCTGGGCGGCGTATTTGACGAACAGCTTGGCTGCGTTCACCGCGATTTCCTTCACGCCTTCCTTGTCCTGGTTGAACACGATGCGGCGGAATGACGGGCAGGTGGCGTTGTACAGGTGGACGATGGCTTTTTTCGCACCGCGCAGGGATTCGAACGTACGGGCGATCAAGTCTTCACGAGCCTGGGTCAGCACCTGAATGGTGGTGTCGTCCGGGATGTGGCCTTCTTCGATGAGGGTGCGGACGAAGTCGAAGTCGGTCTGGGAAGCGGCCGGGAACGATGCCTCGATTTCCTTCACGCCCACCGCGACCAGGGTTTTCCAGAAACGCAGCTTCTTGACCGCGTCCATCGGCTCGATCAGCGACTGGTTGCCGTCGCGCAGGTCGGAGCTGCACCAGATCGGCGCGGCGGTGATGGTCTTCGATGGCCAGGTGCGATCCGGCAGGTTGATGGTCGGGAAGGCACGGTATTTGGAAGACGGGTCTTTGAGCATGCTCATGGGGAAATCCTTATTGTCGTGGCCGGAAAAAGGCGGCCTGCCGGTGGTTCGAATGGGGTGGCTTGAAGCCTGGACGAGGTGCCGCGATTCAGCCCGGCAGTCGTGCGCTGACGAGGCACAGGCTGCGGTGCTGGCGAAGCTGGATGAGGGTGTGAGAGGTTTTCATGCTCCAACCCTAACCGCGTGAACGGCGGATCGCAAGCAGTCGGAAAAAATTGAGAGAACTTCTGTTTTTGAGCGGGTTTGCGAGATTTAATCGCGCATATTCGAGATGTCGATATTGGAAATTGCGTCGATGTTTTGAGCTTGGCAATTCACGGGCGGTGGCGATGCGGCTGTCGTCATCGCGAGCAAGCTCGCTCCCACAGGGGATCTCTGTGGGTTGCGAGAGATGTATTCACAACAAATCCCGTTGTGGGAGCGAGCTTGCTCGCGATGAGGCCAGTCGCCTCAGCACACATCTCAGGGCTGGAACGCCCCGATGAAAATCGCCGGATCCACCCGCGCATCGTTCAGGCTGATATTCCAGTGCATATGCGGCCCGGTCGCGCGGCCGGTGGCGCCGACCTTGCCCACTACGGTGCCCCGGGCCAGTTGCTGGCCGACCTTCACGTCGATCTTCGACATGTGGCAGAACATGCTGATGAAACCCTGGCCATGGTCGACGAACACCGTGTTGCCATTGAAGAAGTAATTGCCGGTGAGGATTACCTTGCCGGCGGCCGGGGTCTTGATCGGTGTCCCGGCGGGCACGGCGAAGTCCAGGCCGGCATGGGGGTTGCGCTCCTCGCCGTTGAAGAAGCGGCGCACGCCGAACTTGCTCGACAGCGGGCCGTTGACCGGTTTGTCCAGCAGCAGGTTGCTGGGGATGTTCGGACTGAAGCTGCGATAGGCCTTCAGTTGTACCGCCAGCTCGGCGTCGATGCGCTTGAGGTCCGCCGGGTTCGGGTTGACCTGGCGTTTATTCGCCAGGGTGATGTGTTGCTCGGGGTACTTTTTATAGCCGACCACGAACGGCTGGGTGCCGCCGCCACTGCTGATCTGTTGGGTGCCGGGTTGGACAGTCAATGGAATGCCGACAATCGCCAGCCAGTTCTGCTGTTCCTTGACCACCAGCACCGGCTTGCCCTGGTAAGTGGCTTTGGGTGCCTGGGCCGCGCTGCCCAGGTCCACCACGGCCACGCCGCCAGGCACCGGCTTGTTCAACAAGCGAGTGATGTAACTGTCGGCATGGGCATTGAACGTCAGGCACAGCAACAGCAGTGGGGCGAGATAGAGCGGCATGAATCAGTCCAGTAAAGAAAGGGTGACTGGCGTCAGGTGATTGTCTTCGACCCGCACCAGCAGTTCGCCTTCGCCAAGCTTGGCGGTCAGGCGCTGGCCGGTCTGGGTTTGCCCGGCGCTGCGGATCGCATGACCACGTTCGTCGAGCAAGATGCTGTAGCCGCGGCCAAGGGTCGCCAGGGGGCTGACGATGTGCAGCGTCTGCATCTGGTTGTGCAGTTGCACCCGGCGCGCCTTGAGGCCTTCGCGCATGGCCCGGGGCAGGCGTTCGGCGAGGCTGTCCAGGCGCTGGCGCAGCAACGCCAGGTGCCGGCCCGGATGTTGCCCGGCCAGGCGGGTTTCCAGGCGGATCAAGCGTTCACGGCGGGTATTGAGGCTGCGCTCGAAGGCCCGGCGCAGGCGCATGTCCAGGTCGTCGAGGCGCTGGGCTTGCTGGCGCAGGCGTTCACCGGGATGACGCAGGCGCCGGGTGAGGCCTTCGAGGCGCAGTTGATCGCGCATCAGCCGGTCGCGCATGCGCATCACCAACCGGCGATGCAGGCTTTCGACCCGGCGCACCAGGTCGCCGGCATCCGGTGCCAGCAGTTCGGCGGCGGCGGACGGGGTCGGGGCGCGCACGTCGGCGACGAAATCGCTGATGGACACGTCGGTTTCATGGCCGACGGCGCTGACGATTGGCGTGACGCAGGCATCCACCGCCCGGGCCACGGCTTCTTCGTTGAAGCACCATAAGTCTTCCAGCGAACCGCCGCCCCGGGCCAGGATCAGTGCGTCGAAGCCACGGGCATCGGCCAGTTTCAGGGCGCGGACGATTTGCCCGGTGGCTTCACGACCTTGCACGGCGGTGGGAATCAGGGTCAGGGCGATCTGCGGCGCCCGGCGGCGGAACACGCTGATGATGTCGCGGATCACCGCGCCCGTGGGCGAACTGATGATGCCGATGCGTTGTGGGTGGGCCGGCAACGGCACCTTGCGTTCGGCGCTGAACAGGCCCTCGGCGCTGAGTTTTTCCTTCAGGGCATCGAAGGCCAGGCGCAGGGCGCCATCGCCGGCCGGCTCCACGGTGTCGAGGATCAACTGGTAATCGCCCCGGCCTTCGAACAGCGAAACCTTGCCGCGTACTTTCACCGCCAGCCCATCCTTCAAGGCCTGGCGCACCCGCGCGGCGTTCTGCCGGAACAGCGCGCAACGAACTTGGGCACCGCTGTCCTTGAGGGTGAAGTACACATGGCCGGAGGCCGGACGGGCAAGGTTGGAGATTTCGCCCTCGACCCAGATGTTGCTGAACACGTCTTCAAGCAACACCCGCGCACGGCCGTTGAGCTGGCTGACAGTCAGGACCTCGCGGTCCAGGCCCAGTCGGGCAAAGGGATCTTTAATCATGGGCGGCATGATAAGGGCATTCGCTGGTGAATCTCCATGTATGCAAACAAATCGGACCGAGTTGTCTTCATCGCGAGCAAGCTCGCTTGTATGTTTAGACTTGAAGGGGTGGGCGGGACTAAAAGCTCGATTCCGACTCTAGCCAGTACGGACCGTGGGAGACTTCTCGTCCCGCCCTTTCTACCTAAAGCGCCGATAAGGAATTCATCGGCAAGACCGACGATAGAGGCAAGCCAGCGCAAAGGTAGACCCCGACAAGCACCTAAACCCTAGCTCCGAGGATTCGTCATGACAATCCTTACCTCGCAAACGGTTGTTGGCATTGATGTCGCCAAGGCCGAAATAGTTGTTTATCGCTCTGACCTGCAAACCATTGATACCGTCAAGAATGATCGA
>NZ_FMXV01000036.1:0-55709 GCF_900104425.1 Pseudomonas sp. NFACC13-1
TTTACAAGATCAGCGTCCACCGCCGAGCCCTGTGGGAGCCGAGCTTGCTCGCGATAGCGGTGGGTCTGCTTGCATCGATGCTGAATGTACCGCCGTCTTCGCGAGCAAGCTCGCTCCCACAGTTGGATCGGGTACGGCCAAAGTGCCAGGTCGGCTATAAGGCCGCCTCGTCAACAAGCCTCACCCCCAACGCCGAGGCTCCCCAACCAACTGCCCCTGCACCCCAAACAACCCCATCTCCCGAATCACCATCAATTCCCCCTCGGTCTCCACCCGCTCGGCAATCAACGGCAAATCGATACTGTGGGCCGCGCGCTGGATCGCCTCGATGAACAAACGCTTGTCACTTTCCTGATCAATGGCACGAATGTAACTGCCGTCGATTTTCAAGTAAGCCAACCCCAGTCGCGACAGGTTGCCGATCATGCTGAACCGCCCACCGAAACGCTGCAGGCTCAGGGAAAAGCCCAGCTCGCGCAGTTGCCGGGTCAACTGCTCCAGCACGACCTGCTCCGGCAATTGCTCTTCACCAATCTCCAGGGTCAAGCGCGGCCCGAGGTTGGAATGGGCCCGCAGGATCTCAAAGATCTTGTTCAGCGCCTGAGGATCGGCCAAGGTCGCCGAAGACAGGTTCAACGCCAGGGACTGTTCATGCCCGGCCATTTGCCTGAGCACTTGTTCGAGCATCAAACGGTCCAGGCGCGCAGTCCAGCCGAAACGCTCCAACCAGGGCAGGAAACGCCCGGCGGGGATGGTCTGGCCCTGCTCGTCCAGCAGTCGCGACAGCACTTTGTAATGCAGCACCACCTGGGTGTCCCGGGCGGCCACCACCGGCTGGAAGTACAGCTCGAAGCGCTGATGACTCAAGGCCTGGTCGAGCAACGTGTGCCAGGCATGGTGATCGTCGCCGACACTGGCCGCCAGGCTGTGGTCCAGGCAGGCCCAGCCGGGTTCACCCTGGCTTTCGGCCTGGGCCAGGGCCTGGTCGGCAAGCTGGAGCACCGCTTGCGGCGAGTCGCCGTGGACAAACGGCGCCAGCCCGATGGAGGCCACCGAAGCCACGTCCGTCGCGCCAGTGGCATGCAGGCTCGCCAGGGCGGCTTCGAGGTGTTGCGCCAGTTGCAGGGCTTCCTCACGCACCAGCCCGGGAGCCAGCACCGCGAACTCGCCGCCGCGAATACGCGTGACCAGATTGAGGGTTTCCGGGTAGCGGGCGCACTCACGCCGCAATTGCTCACCCACCGCGATCAACAGCTGGTCAGTGCGCTGCCCGCCCAACCGCTGGTTCAAACCGGCCAGGTCCTTGACCCGCAGCAACAGCAGGTAACCGGAGCTGGCCTGCTCAGGGTTACTCACCCGGGCATTGAGCTGCATTTCGAAATAGCGCCGGTTGGCCAGGCCCGTGAGGGTGTCCTGGTAGGACTCGACCCGCAGCTTCTCGCTGCGCTCGGCCTGCTCCTGGAACAGCGCCTTGAGTTTCTCGACCATCTGGTTCATCGCCTGCACCACGCGCCGCAGCTCGGGAGTGCGTGGCAGCTCCGGCAGGCTCAGGAACTCGCGACGAGCAATGGCATGGGACTGATGCACCATATAGTCCAATGGCTTGAGCTGGCGACGCAGCAGCAAGGCCCCCAGCACCGCGCTCACGGCGCCGCACAACAGCAACCAGCCCAGGCTGCCCAGGGCGCTCTGCCAGAGCTTGGCGAGGGCGAACATGGGGTGGCTGATCACTTCGACCCGCGCCGCCTGCTCCCAGCCGCGACTGACGATGGCGTCGCCACCAGCCGGTTCCAGGCCGATCAGCTTGACGAACCATTGCGGCACGCTGCCAGCGTCCGGCGTGCCGGTGCGCTCGACCAGGGTCTTGTCGGTGGCCACGTCGACCACGCGGATGCTGGCGTAGTAGCCGCTGTCGAAGATCGAGCTGACCATCAACTCCACCATCGCCGGGTCGTCGATGTTCGGCGTCAGCGAGAGCGCCAGCGCCGTGGCCGCATCCTGGGCGTGGGAGCGCAACTGGTTGACGTACTGGGCCCGCGAGCTCTCCAGGCTGACCATGAAGCTGCCGCTGAAGGCAACCACCAGGAACAGACAGATAGCGATCAACAGCTGTTTGAACAAGGACATCTGAGCGCGCGCTCCTAGTTAGTCGTCTCGACCGGAAAACCTTCGGCCTGCATTTTTTTCAACACATCCTGCCACCGGGACAGGCGCTTGGTGTCACCCACTTTCTTGTTGCCCTTGGCGCCCGGCAGCCACAGCCCTTCGGCATTGAAAGAGTAGACCGGGAGCAAGTCGGTTCGCTGGCTGGCCGGCAGGATCCCGTCGATCAGGCTGTCGAGTACCAGCGGCATCGCCTCGGGCGTGGCGTAATAGGTGAGCACCATGTGGGCACGGTTCTGCCGCAAGGCCTTGACGTAGGTGATGCGCAGCTTGTCACTGGACACCCCGAGATGACGCAGGCTGAAATACTTGGCGATGGCGTAGTCTTCACAATCGCCGGCGCCCTTCCACAGGGCCTGGATCGGCGTTTCCCAATAGTCGACTTCACGCCACAGGTCGATGTCTTCCACGTAGCGCACCTGTTTGTTGAAGAACAGGTTCACCACCTTGAGCTGCTCCAGTTCCGGGATCTGTTTCTGGGTCGCCAGCAATTGCTGCCAGGCGTCGATCCGTTGCTGTCCTTCCCCCAGCGGGCCATATAACGCTTGCGCCCGCCGGCTGATCTGCGCAAAGTCCCAGTCGGCCCGCAGGCCGCCCAGCATCAGGCCGGCCAGCAACAATGCCGAACACAGCCAGCGCAAGGACCTGAAGACAGGGAACGGTGCAGCCAAGGGATATACGTCCGAAAAGGGTCGTTGGAAATTCGTTGGATGGTGACGCCTGGCCCACTAAAAGACAATGGCAAGGTGCAATCACCGCAGGCAGACTAAACTTTAGTCCAGGCACCTCCGGTCGAGAGACTTTGACGGTTCGCCAACCTGTAACTAACGTGAGCCTGGATCCAATTTTTACTACCAATCAGGGTGCGTTGTCGTGACACAGAAGCCCAAACCGCTCAGCACTATCCAGATCAACGGTCCCATTCCCGCTGACCAGGCACGCTCGATCATCGAAGAGTCCCTGCGCGAGGCCATCCTCGATGGCCGCTTGCCTTGCGGTACCGCCCTGCGCCAGCAGGAACTGGCCGACCTGTTCGGTGTGAGCCGCATGCCGGTGCGCGAGGCGTTGCGCCAGCTCGAAGCGCAGTCGCTGCTCAATGTGGTTCAGCACAAGGGCGCCGTCGTGGCGCCGTTGATCACCAACAATGCGGTAGAAACCTACGCCCTGCGTTCGGTCCTGGAGTCTTTCGCCTTGCGCCTGTCCATTCCCTTGCTCGATGACAGCGACCTGGCACTGGCAGCCCGGTACATCGAACAGCTGGAAACGGAAACCGACCACGCCGAGATCGGCAAGCTCAACCGGCTGTTCCACATGTCGCTTTATCACAAGGCACCCAACGGCAAGCTGCTGGACCTGATCGAGCGCGAGCTCAATGAAGAAGAGCGCTTCCTGCGCTTTCATCTGTCGTCCATGGGCCTGGGCAAGTTGAGCCAGGACGATCATCGCGCGCTGCTTGAGGCCGCCCGGGCCAAAGACATCGATAAAGCGATCGTATTGCTGGAACTGCACCTGGAAAAAGCCTCTGTCACCATGCGCCGGTACTTGGAACAGCCGTCGAATCAGTGATCCCACGTCGGCGCTCCGTCCGACGTAAAAAATTCTTACATATCCTTCCGACCCACTTGTCGCCAGCGCGGCGCGGCCTGACCGTGGCCGCGGCTCATCGCCCCATCAGTTCAATGGCACTGCCATCGATTTGGGCTCACTCTTGCGCTTATCGATTCAAAACAGACCTGAAGAAGTCAACGCTTGGCTGAGGCCAGGCGAATCGAAGCCAATACGCAAGGAGCGTCGTCCAACCGGCGGGATGATCGGATGTCCGACCGACGTCCTGCCCATAAAAATAAAACTTCCTTATTCCCCGATCCCTGAAGTGCTCCGAGTGAGGCATTCACTCGAACTATTCGATTCTGATACTCCTAAATCGGAAGGAGCTTCTTCGCCCCAATAAAACTTATATTAAAAGTTTTAAAAGCCCTCTTCGCGCCTAATAAAACAGCCACTTTAAATATTTAAAAAAGTACTTGCCGCTTACTTGTTCCGTGTATTAGTTTTTTATTCGCCGCGTTACTGGCGGCCCTTCCGACTTGCTAAAACCCAAGCAAACAAGGGCGCACAAGCCGGAAAAACGATTTAAAGAGAATACTTAAGCCACCTTGGCAATTCATGGATTTCGGTTCAGGCACCCGCTCGCCCCCATTAACTAACGAGCCGCCTTCCGGACAAAAAATCATTGATGAGGACGTTCCAATGCAGCCATCCAAAGAACAACTATCTCTAAAGAAACACGAACTTGGCCAACACCCGGTTTTTTCCGAGATTACATCAATCGATCTGTTACGCCGCTTTATGGAAAGTCATGTCTTTGCCGTCTGGGACTTCATGTCACTGACCAAGCGACTGCAACGCGAGCTCACCTGTGTCCACCTGCCCTGGCTGCCGCCGGCCGACCCCCACGCGGCCCGCTTGATCAATGAGATCGTGCTGGGGGAAGAGTCGGATGACCGCCCTGGCGCCGGCTATTGCAGCCATTTCGAACTGTACCTGGACGCCATGCGGGAAATCGGCGCCGATACCCGTGCCATAGAGCAGTTCATCACCCTGCAGCAGGAAGGCGTCAGCCCCGAGACCGCGCTGGACAGTGTCGAGGTCGAGCCGGCGGCGGCGCGGTTCGTCCGCCAGACCTTGCACACCGCCCTGCATGCCCCGGCCCACAGCGTGGCCGCCGCCTTCGTACATGGTCGCGAGAGTGTCATCCCGCAGATGTTCCAGCGCATGTTGGACGCCTGGGGCATTGGCCTGGATCAGGCACCGACCTTCCGTTACTACCTGCAACGGCACATCGAAGTCGACTCCGAAGACCACGGGCCGGCCGCGGAAAAACTGTTGGCACGGTTGATCGACGGCGACCCGCAGCGCGAAACCGAAGTCCTGGCCGCCGCCCTCGCCGCCGTCCACAGCCGCGCAGCCTTGTGGGATGGCCTGCGCCAGAGCATGACCCAACCGGTTGCGCAGGTGATGCC
Organism: Pseudomonas sp. NFACC13-1; assembly: GCF_900104425.1. Taxonomy (NCBI): domain Bacteria; kingdom Pseudomonadati; phylum Pseudomonadota; class Gammaproteobacteria; order Pseudomonadales; family Pseudomonadaceae; genus Pseudomonas; species Pseudomonas sp. NFACC13-1. Next base: position 5,187 of record NZ_FMXV01000036.1, read on the forward strand.
ATGAACGCCATCCCCTACCAATCCTTCGCCGACGCCTGGGAAAGCCGCGCCACGATCCGTACCCGGCCACGGCGCCGGGTCGAAGACGACGACAAGCTGATCTTCCCCATGAGCCGCCAACCGCTGGTGCACAGCCAGACCTTCCTCAGCCACTGTGCGCGACTGCGCGACTTTGTGCTGGTGCAGAGCCTCTACAAGTTCATCAACGACGTGGTGATTTTCGAGACCGAACTGGTGGACCACACCGCCCGGCGCATCGCCAAGAACCGCTTCGGCATCGAATTCCCGTTCGCCTGCCGCTACGACGCGATGACCGTGGTGGTGGACGAGGATTACCACGCCCTGGTGGCGATGGACTTCATGCAGCAGACCATCGACATGACCGGCATCGATCCCATCCCGTTGCCGGGGCAGATCGAACTCAGCCGCGCCATACCGGCGACCCTGGCCCGAGCGCCGGAGCATTTGCTCAGCGCCGTGGAGCTGATCTGCATCGCCATCGCCGAGAACACCGTGACCAACGAAGTGGCCGCCTTCGCCCGGGACGACTCGGTCAAGGCCTCGATCAAGGGGTTGATGGCCGATCACTTGCTCGACGAGGGCCGGCACTCCGGTTTCTGGACGCGGCTGGTGCAGATCTACTGGCGCACCGCACCCGAAGAGGATCGCGCGGCGATCGCGCGCTTGATGCCCGGTTTCATCGCCCAGTACCTGGCGAGCGACCTGCAACAAGCCTTCGACTTCGAGCTGATCGCCCACCTGCCCGTCGACGAATCGGTACGCCAGTCGCTGCGTGAAGACGCCAGTGCGCTGGCGTACCCCATCAATCGTTTTCACCCGTTGGTGGGCAACATCACGCGTTTTTTCCGCGGCAGCTCGATGCTCGCGTCCCCCTGCGTACGCGACGCCCTTGCCGATTACCTGACCCCATGAGGACCTTTCGATGAGACGCCTCGACATTGCAGTGCCTGGCACCAGCCAGGCCATGACCGAACTGGCCCGGGAACTGGAACTGCACGGCCACGCAGTGGTTCGGCACTCACCGGCCGGCCACGACGCGGTCGACCTGTTGATCGACGACGGGACGACACCGCGAGCCATTGAAGCCCGTTCATGCCTTCAGATCCGCGTGGCCCTGTGCACGCTGCCCGGTGAGACATTGCCACAACCGGTGCTGGTTTTCCGCTACGGTGCGCAGCGGCTGTTGTGCCAGGAAGTGATCGCGCCGCAACGCGATGGCAATGGCCAGTCGTTGCGCCTGCGTACGCTGGCGACGCTGGTCGACACCGGCGCACGGCTGGTCAGCCAGTTATCCCGGGACGAAACCTGTTTCGATCACTGGCTAACGGTACACGCTGACGCTATCGACCCGCCCCTGCTCGGGCTCGATGCGCTGGAGCCGCTGGCCTTCGAGCACGGTCTCAATCGGCCGACGGTACCCTGGCTGCTGGCCGCCGCCGACGTGCCAGTGATGCACAGCATCGAACAGCGCCTGCTCGATGACGCCACGCAACCAGCCCTGTGGGTCGATGGGCACCTCATTGACTACAAGACCTTGCGCAGCCTGGCGCTGAGGATGCAGCAGGCCATGCTCGCCAGCCTACGCCCGGCGACCGACCGCCCGTTGGTGATCGGCGTATGCCTGCCCAAGTCCATGCAACTGTACGCCGCGATCCTGGCGGTGCTCGGTTGCGGTGCGGTGTACTTGCCGCTGGATCCGCAGCACCCGGCGCAGCGTCGGCGCTTCATCCTGGACAATGCCAAGGCCGACCTGCTGCTGCACGACGGCGACAACGACCTGGATGACGTGGCATTGCCAGCCCTGGATGTCCAGCGGCTGCCTGTGCTCAAATCGAGCATCCCGGCCTCGCTGATCCGGCGCACGGTGAACATCGACGAGCCGGCCGTGGCGATCTACACCTCCGGCACCACCGGCCAGCCCAAAGGCGTGTTGCTCAGCCACCGCAATCTCAGCCATTTCTGTGCCTGGTACGGCGACTACGTCGGATTGCAGCGCGACAGCCGGGCGTTGCAGTTTTCCACCATCAACTTTGACGCGTCGCTGCTGGATATCCTGCCGACCTTCATCCACGGCGCCCTGCTGGTGGTGCCCAACGAAGACCAGCGCCGCGACCCGCAGCAATTGGTCGCGTTGATTCGCCAGCAGCATGTCAGCCACGCCTTTCTGCCGCCTGCGCTGCTGAGCGTCATGCCCCTGGATACGCCGTTGGGCCTGGCACACCTGATCACCGGGGGCGATGTCTGCGAGCCGTTCGTGATCGAACGGCTGGCGCCACAATGCCGGTTCCACAACATCTACGGCCCGACCGAAACCACGGTGCTGGCGACCACACGCCAGTTCGGTGTCGGCGACAACAACCGCAACCTCGGCGTGCCCATCGCCAATGGCCGGGTCCTGATCCTGGACGAACAGTTGCAACCGGTTCCCCAAGGTGTCCCCGGCGAGTTGTACATCGCCGGCCCGGGCGTCGGCCTCGGCTATCTGAACGACCCGGCGCTGACCGCGACGCGTTACCTCGACCTGGCGCTGCCCACCGGGCAAGCGCTGCGGGTCTATCGCACCGGCGATATCGGCCAGTGGACCGACAACGGCATCGAACTGTGCGGCCGCCGCGATAACCAGGTGAAGATCCGCGGTTTTCGGGTCGAGCCCGAGGAAATCGAGCACTGCCTGCGCGACAGCCAGCTGTTTCGCCAGGTGGCGGTGGGGGTCGATGAAAAGCGGCGGATCCTGGCGTTTCTGGTTCACCCCGAACAGACGCCCCCCGGCGCGGCCCTCCAGGCACTGCGCGAGCATGTGCAGAACAGCTTGCCCAGCTACATGCATCCGGCGGCCTACGTCGAATTGCCCAGCCTGCCCTACACCAGCAACGGCAAGGTCGATCGCCGGGCATTGCTCACCATGGCGGTGCAGGTGCACGTCGACGGCCAACGGCGCCAACCGCAGAACGCCCTGGAAACACAACTGCAGCAACTGTGGGCCGAGTTGCTTGAATTGCCGGTCGACGACATCGCCACCGACGAGAGCTTCTTCAACCTTGGCGGGCACTCGATCCTGCTGTCGCGACTGCTGCTGAGCATCCGCCAGGTGTTCGGCCGCAGCCTGTCGATCAACCGCTTCATCGAGGCGCCGACGCTGATGACTTTGGCGAAGCTGCTGGACGACCCGGAACACAGCAACGCATCGGTCCTCAACCCCCAGGCCTTCATCGATGCCGAGGCCGAGCTCAACCTCGATCCGCTGCCCATCAGCCAATGCGGCGATGTGCACAAGGTGGTGGTGACCGGCGCCAACAGCTTTCTCGGCGTGCACATCGTCGAAGCGCTGCTGGCCTGGGGCGCCACGGAGGTCGCGTGCCTGGTGCGCGCGAGCGCCGAGCACAGCGCGGCCGAACGTTTCTCCCAGGCCCTGCGGGACAATCACCTGACCCACCTGGACCTGGACCGCGTCAGCGTGTACGCCGCCGACATCACCCAACCGCAATTGGGTTTGCCGGACGACGTCTACGCCCGCATCGATCGCACGTTCGGCGCGCTGGTGCACAACGCCGCCCACGTCAACCATGTACTCGACTACGGGTCGTTGGCGCGGGACAACGTGGAACCGATTTTCGAGTGCCTGCGCCTGTGTGAAGGGCGCAGCAAGAAAATCTTCAATTTCGTCTCCACGCTGTCCGCCTCCAGTGCCCTGGACGCCGATGGCCAGGTGCTGGAACAGCCTGCCGCCGAGACGCCGCCGATCTACATCAAGAACGGCTACAACCTGTCCAAATGGGTCGGCGAGCGGATCTTGCAACGGGCCCGCGATCGCGGGGTCTGGGTCAACCTGTTCCGCCCCGGCAACATCAGCTTCAACAGCCTGACCGGGGTCTGCCAGCCCCACAAGAATCGCTTGATGCTGATGCTCAAGGGCTCGATCCAACTCGGCCAGGTGCCAGACCTGTCGCTCAATTTCGACCTGATGCCGGTGGATTTCCTGGCCCGCTTCATCGCCTTCCACGCCAGCCGCTACCAGCCCACCCAAGCGGTGTTCAACCTGCACAACCCGCAGCCTTTGAGCTGGGACGCTTACGTCGCGTCGTTCCGCGACAGCGGCCGGGAATTTTCGCTGGTGAGCGTCGCCGAGTGGCAACGGCAACTGGCGCGGGTCGATGCCGACAATGCGTTGTTTGGCGTGCTGGGGTTCTACCTCAACGGCTTCGAGGAGGACATCGGCGACATCTCGCTGATCAGCCACGACAACGCCCGCGCCGGTGTGCGGCAGATGGGCGCCAGCTACCCGGAAAAGTCCCCGGCCCTGCTACGTCGCGGCGCCGACTACCTCAAGGCCATCGACTTCATTTGAAACACCCTCAACCCAAAGCAAGGAGCAAGACCATGAGTGCATTGCAACCCGACACCCTGATCAAAAACCCTCACGCCTGCCAGGTCGAAACCTCGGTGGAGGTCACGGCCGACGCGGCGCGCGTCTGGGACGTGGTGGGTGATTTTGGCGGATTCAACCGCTTCATCCCGGCCCTGGAGCACATCGAAATGACCGGCGAAGGCGTGAGGTCCCTGCGCAAGAAATTCTTCCGCGATGGGCAGAACCTGGTGGTGGAACAGCTCAACAGCCGTGACGACCAGGCCATGCACATGACCTGGACGCTGATCTACAACACCCTGGGCATCGACAACCTGTGGGCGGCCATGCGCGTCGAACCCCTGGCGGACAACCGCTGCCGCGCCACCTGGACCATCATCGCCGACCACACCGACGACCACACCCCGTCGGGCTTCAGGGATTTCCTCCAGGGCTTCGCCGATGAGGCGATGGGGAACGTGCAGGAGATGTTCAAATAAGCACCAGTCCCTTGTGGGAGCGGGCTTGCTCGCGAAGGCGCTGGACCTGTGCCGGTGACGGTGGCTGGGCTGCCGTCATCGCGAGCAAGCTCGCTCCCACATTGAGCTGGCGTGAATCCAAGATCCGGGCTCACCGCCAATCCCCTGTGGGAGCGAGCTTGCTCGCGATGGCGGTGGCTCGGCTTGCGACTGGGGTCAGATCTTGAAGCTGTCCACCAGTTGCTTCAGTCGATTGGCCTGTTGGGACAAGGCATCGCAATCCTTCAGGGTTTCATTGAGGTTGGCCACGCTTTGCTGGTTCAGCAGGTTGATGTGGCTGACGTCCATGTTGAGGGTTTCGACCACGGCGGTCTGTTCTTCGGTCGCGGCGGCCACCGACTGGTTCATGCCATCGATCTCACCAATGCGCTGCGTCACGCTGACCAACCGCAAGCCGGCCTGGTTGGCGACTTCCACGCTTTCTTCGCTGGAGGTCTGGCTGGCGTTCATCGTGGTGACCGCTTCACGGGAACCGACTTGCAGCGAGGTGATCATCTTGTGGATTTCTTCCGCCGACTCCTGGGTGCGGTGCGCCAGGTTGCGCACTTCATCGGCCACCACCGCAAAACCGCGTCCGGCTTCACCGGCACGGGCCGCTTCGATGGCAGCGTTCAAGGCCAGCAGGTTGGTTTGCTGGGAGATGCCCTTGATCACGTCCAGGATGTGCCCGATGTTGTCGGTGCTGGCGTTCAGGGTTTCGATCTGGGTGCACGAGAGGCTGATCTTCTGCGACAGCTCGGTCATGGCCTGGATGGTTTTTTCCACCACCTGGCGACCGTCATCGGCCTGTTCGCTGGCACCGCTGGCATGCTGCGAGGCATCGGCGGCATTGCGCGCGATTTCCTGGGTCGCGGCGCCCAACTGGTTGATGGCCGCGGCCACGCTGTTGGTGCGGGCACTTTGCTCATCCGAGCCGACGAGCGAAGCGTTGGACGAAGTCATCACCCGCTGCGACAGGTCATGCACCTGGCGGGTAGCGGAAGACACTTCCGAGATCGACGCGTGAATCCGCTCCACGAACTGGTTGAACGAACCACCCAGCACCGCGAACTCATCCTTGCCCTGCACCACCAGGCGCCGGGTCAGATCGCCTTCGCCCTGGGCGATGTCCTGCATGGCGCGACCCATGGTGGTCAACGGGCGCATCAATACCTGGATCAGCATGCTCAGCAGCAACGCAATGGCCGCCACCGCGACGAACATCGCGATCAACGCCGACGTACGGAACTGGCTCAACGGCGCGTAGGCCTTGGCCTTGTCGATCGACAGGCCGATGTACCACTCGGCATTCGGCAGGCCCGCCACCTGGGTGAACGAAAGAATGCGGTCCTTCCCATTCAACTCGACCTCCTGGATACCCTTGCCAATGCGCACCGGGGTGCCGGGGTAGATGTCCTTGAGGTTCTTCATCACTTGGTCTTTATCCGGGCTGACGATCACCTGACCGTCGCCGCTCACCAGGAACGCATGGCCGATACCACCGAAATCCACGGAGTTGATGATTTTCACCAGGGTTTCCAGGCTCAAGTCGCCGCCCACCACGCCGAGCAGTTCGCCGTTGTGCTTCACCGGCAGGGCAACGGTCACCACCAGGCCACCCACCGCCGCCAGATAAGGCGGGGTCAGCATGGTTTTATCGGCGGTCACCGCCTGTTTGTACCAAGGGCGCTGACGCGGGTCGTAGCCGTCAGGCATTTTCGCGTCAGGCCGCTGGGTGAAGACACCGTTGGCCTGGCCCACATAAGTGAACTGGAAATTCGACGTCAGCGCCGGCTGGTCGACCAGCCCGGGCAAATCGGCAGTCGCACCCTGGTGCGCGATGTTTTGCGCCAGGTTTTCCAATACCAGTATCCGGCCACTCATCCAGTTCTGGATGCTGCTGGCCGTCAGGTCGCCGGATTGCTCGATGGACGACTCAAGGCTGCTGCCAATGGTGTTGCGCTGCAAATAATCGTTGTAGAGCGTGAACAGGGCAAAAGCCAGAACCACCACACCAGAGGCGGCGAGAAGGATTTTGTGGCTGAACTTTAGATTCATCGATGGGGCTTCTTATGCAAGGAGTGGGGGTGCATTCCAGATTGCAACGTTCCATATAACAGCGCGGGCGGTTGTCACTTCGCTCCACTTTGGTGCACGCATATCAATCTGTCGGCAAGCCTGTACAAATAATTAGGGATTCGAAGAAATAGGCGACGGGAGGACAAGGCGGGCGAACGGTGGTTGCAAATTCGCCGGGCGATGATGACAATGCGACCTATTATCATTTGTAACATCCAGGCCGTCGCGTCCATGTCATCTCCCGAGTTTGCAGTACAGGCGCTCTACAGCCGGCATCACGGCTGGCTCAATACGTGGCTGCGCACCCGGTTGGGCAATGCCGCCGATGCGGCGGACCTGGCCCAGGACACCTTCGTGCGCCTGTTGCAGCGTAGCGAACGCCTGGAGCTTAGGACGCCACGTGCCTTTTTGCGAACCATCGCCCAAGGCCTGGTGATCGACCATTGGCGGCGAGCGGAAATCGAACGCGCCTACCTGGAAACCATCGCTCACCTGCCGCAAGCCCAAACCCCTGGCGCTGAAGCCCAGGCCTTGATCCTGGAACTGCTCGAAGCCATTGCCAGGATGCTCGAAGGCCTCAAGCCGAAAGTGCGCAGGGCCTTTCTGTTGGCCCAGTGCGAAGGCCTGACGTACAAGCAGATCGCCGAACAGATGGGCATCTCGTTGCGCTCGGTGGAGCGCTACGTCGCCGATGCGTTGTACCACTGCTATGTGTTGCGCTATGAAAGCTGAGCCGGCGGATCACTTGCAGAGCCGCCGCAACGGCCCGTCGCAACAGGTGGTCAGGCAGGCGATCAACTGGCTGTTGCGCCTGCGCAATCACACCGCTCACCCGACCCTGCGCCAACAGTGCGACACCTGGCGCGCCGCCCACCCTGAACACGAACTGGCCTGGCAACGGGTGCAATCGCTGCATAGCGAATTGACCTCGAACCTGCGGGCGGTGCCCGGTGCTCATGTCGCCCTGGACACCCTGGAAAACAGTGCCCAGCGCCTCAGTCGTCGCCAGGCCCTGAAGTTGCTGTCGGGTATCGCCGTGGTGAGCGGTGCGGCATGGCTGGGCAAGGACCTGGGCTGGCAAGCGTGGAATGCCGATTTCGCCACCGCCACCGGTGAACGCCGAGGTTTCCGGTTGCCGGACGGCACGCGGCTCGAGCTCAATACCCACAGCGCCGCCGACCTGGACTTCAGCGCCCGGCAGCGCCTGATTACCCTGGCCCGCGGTGAAATCATGGTCACCTGTGGCCGCGACCCGGGGCGGCCGCTGTTGGTGAAAAGCCGGCATGGCCTGTTCGAAGGGCTGGAGGGGCGCTTCGTCGTGCGCCAGGACAGCGACTGCACGCGCTTGAGCGTCACCAGCGGACACGTCGTCATCCGTTCGCACCCCAACAGCGATGGCACGCCCATCCAGGTCGAGGCCGGGCAAAGCTATCTGATCACTGCATCGACAGCGGCCCTGGCACCGCCGCTGGACATGGATGCAGGCGCCTGGGCCGACGGTTTGATCGTCACACGCAACATGCGCCTGGAAGACTTCCTCAATGAAGTAGGACGCTACCGCCCGGGCTATCTGCGCTGCGCGGCGTCGATCGCCGACCTGCGCCTGTCGGGGGTGTTCCGCTTGGAGGACACCGACAAATTGCTGGCCGTCCTGCCCCGCACGCTCCCGGTACAGCTGCGCTATCGAACCCGTTGGTGGATCACGGTGGAACGCCTGGCTTGATTTTTTTTGGCGGGTTTCAGGCCGGCGTCCGGCTAGGACAGTAAGCACCCCTTATCTGCCTTCAGCGACTCCTACGGAACCTACAATGACTGAGCGCGTACCTCTCAAGAACCCCTTCGGCTTCTCTTCGCAACCGGGCCTGTTGCGCCAGGCGATTCACGCCGCGCTGTTCTCCACGGCGCTGGGGGTCAGCGTCGTGCCGATGCTCGCGCTGGCCGCACAAAACGGCGTCACCGCCAGCCGTCAGAGCTACAACATTGCCCCCGGCCCATTGAGCGATGTGCTGAACCAGTTCGCCCGCCAGGCCGGGATCACCCTGGCAAGCACCCCGGCGCAAACCGGCGGCGTCCACTCCCCGGGGCTCAAGGGCGAGTATTCGCCCGACCAGGCCCTGAGCCAGTTGCTCAGCGGCTCAGGACTGGTTGCCGTCAGCCAGGATGGCAGCAGCTACGTGCTGCAAACCGAGACCGCTGGCAGCACACTGGAATTGCCGACCACCGACATCAAGGGCTTCGCCCTGGGTAACGCGTTGGGCAGCATGGAAGGCTACAACGCCACCCACAGCCAGGTCGCCACCAAGACCAGCACCGCCCTGCGGGAAACCTCCCAGAGCGTGTCGGTGGTGACCCGCGAACAAATGGACGACCAGGGCGCGCAAACCGTGTCCCAGGCCATGCGCTACACCCCCGGCGTACTGACCAATCCCTACGGCGCCACCCACCGCTACGACTATGTGGCGATGCGCGGCTTCAACGACGGCTCGGTGGATAACATCTACCTCGACGGCCTCAAGTCCATGGGCGACAGCGGCACCTACAGCTCCATGCAGGTCGATCCGTACTTCCTCGAGCGGGTCGACATTCTCAAGGGCCCGTCCTCGGTGCTCTACGGCCGCAGTTCGCCGGGCGGCCTGGTGGCGCTGACCAGCAAGAAGCCGCTGTACGAGGCCTATCACCAGATCCAGGCCACGGTCGGTACCCAGGGCCAGCGCGGCATGGGCTTCGACTTCAGCGGCCCGGTGGATGACGAAAAGCGCATCACCTATCGCCTGATCGGCCTGGCGGACAGCTCCGACACCCAGTTCGACCACAACAAGGAAAAACGCTTCGCCCTCGCCCCCACGGTGAACATCGACTTCAGCGAGGACACCTCGCTGACCCTGCAAGCCTACCTGCAGCATGACCCCGACGGCGGCTACCACGGTGGCATGCCGGCCGACGGCACCTTGCATCAGCGCAACGGTCGACGGATTTCCGAGCACTTCTTCGAAGGCGAACCCGGCATCGACCGCTATGAGCGTGACCAGCAGTCGTTCGGCTACCAATTCGAACACCGCTTCAACGATGTCTTCACCGCCCGGCAGAACTTCCGTTACCTGGATTCCGAGGTCAAGAACGATCAGGTCTATGCCTACGACTGGACCACGCCCACCAGCAACGAGCTGAACCGCTACTACACCGGTGCCGAAGAAAAGCTCCATTCGTTCATCGTCGACAACATGCTGCAAGCCGAATTCTTCACTGGCGCGACCAAGCACACCGTACTGATGGGCGCCGACTACCAGCGCCGCAAAACCGTGGTCGACTGGACCAGCGGCAGCCTGGCGCCGATCAACGCCTTCGACCCGGTCTACGGCAACTCGGCCATCACCTACTTCAGCCCCACCAGCTACCTGCGGCGCCTGGAGCAGACCGGCGTATACCTGCAAGACCTGATCGAAATGGACAAGTGGCGCTTCTCCCTCGGCCTGCGCCAGGACTGGGTGCAAACCTCGGATGAAAACCGCATCGCTGAGTTCGGCCGTCCAGAAGGCACCGAGATCAACGACAAACGCACCAAGCTCACAGGCCGTGCCGGGGCGCTGTACCTGTTCGACAACGGCCTGGCGCCGTACATCAGCTACTCCGAGTCGTTCAACCCGAACTCCTATGCCGACAGCGCCGGCAACCCGCTGCCGCCGACCGATGGCAAGCAGTGGGAACTGGGGGTGAAGTACCAGCCGCCGGGCACCGATGACCTGTACACGGCCTCGCTGTTCCGCATCGACCAGGAAAACCTGGCGACCAAACTGCCCCAGGACAATTTCTACCGCGCCATCGGGGCCGTGCGTTCCCAGGGCCTGGAGCTGGAAGCGCACCTGCAGTTGACCGAACAATTCAAAGTGCTGGGCAGCTACACCTTCACCGATATCGAATACTCGAAATCGATGGTCAGCACCCTCAGCACGCCCACCGACATCATCGAAAACAAAGGCAACTCACCGACCCAGGCGCCGCGCCACATGGCCTCGGCCTGGGCGGACTACACGTTCGACAGCGGCACCCTCGATGGCCTGCGCCTGGGCGGCGGCGTGCGCTATGTCGGCTATAGCTGGGCCGACGCGGAGAACACCATGAAGGTGCCGTCCTACACGTTGTTCGATGCCTCGGTGGGGTATGACCTGGGCAAGGTCGGCTTGAAGGGCGTGGACGTGCGCCTGAACGCGAACAACCTGACGAACGAAAGCTACGTCGCCTCGTGCGCGAGCCTGAGCTATTGCTACATGGGCGAAGAGCGCAATGTGGCGGCGACGGTGAGTTACCAGTTCTGACTGTAACCCGTTCCTGTGGCGAGGGAGCTTGCTCCCGCTGGACTCTGTAGGAGCTGGCGAAGCCTGCGATCTTTTGATCTTTCGCTTGGGATTCAAGTGTCTGGGGAAAGATCGCAGCCTCGTTGCACTCGTCAGCTCCTACAGAGTTCCTACACAGCTCCTGCCGGCCCGGCGGGAGCTTGCTCCCGCGCCACAGCCTCTTCCCGTACAAACCGATTCGCCCGCCCGAACGTGCCGAAGTCATTGAACCGCACGCCCATCTCCCGCATCACCTTGTGAGCCACCGGCACCGTCAATTGGCGAATGTAGAACGGTTCCTTCACCACGAAATGATGAATGCCATGACTGCTGCCGAAGTTGAAGCAGAACGCCTGCAACGGCCACAACCACCAGGGATTGAGCACCTGGGTTTGCTGGACGACGTTGCCCGGCTCGATGTCGCCGTAGTAGTGCATGTTCGAACTGATGAAATGCAGGCAAAAGGTGCGCAACACGTTCGGCCCGATGATCACCACCGCCGCGATGTCGATCATCCGCATCGTCGCCAGCGTGGTGGCCGACCAGTCAATTGAAGTCCCCAGCAGACTGGCGACACCGTTGGCCCCGTGGAAGCCGAGGAACACATACCAGGCGCCCCAGTGCAGCAACGCCAGCGGGAAATAAACCTTCAGCGTACGCTTGAGGATGCTGCGCTTGTGCACCCAGGTCTTGGCCCGCAGCAGGCGGATGAAGGCCGACATCACGTTGTCGCCCACCATCAGCAACCGCGCCAGCCCCCAGGGTTCGCCGTTGGTGATCGCCCGTTCCTCCATGTCGGCCTCGCTACCGGACACCTTGTGATGGTTGAGGTGCAGGTGGCGGCGGATCCAAGGGTTGATCGTGCTCGGCCGCGCCAGCCACACCAGCCCCATCATCAGGTTGTGGGGCAGGCGCTGTTTGCGGAAATACATGCTGTGGATCAGGTCGTGTTCCAGCTCGTGGGTCAGGGACGCGAAGAACGCGTTGAGCAACAGGCACGCCCACCCGGCCAGGTAACCGTCGATGTAGAGCAGCGCCGAACCGATCATCCCAGCCAGGGCCAGCGCCAGGATGCCCGCGCCCAGCGCATCCTGGTGGCGCAGGATCGGATAGCGCTGGCGCAGTTCATCGCCCCGGGCCAGGACCACCTGGCGAATATGGGCGGCTCGGTGTTGTGCATTCAATCGCTCGGGGCTTGCGCAAGTGCCGTGCATGGCTTACATCCTCTGTTAGAGATGTGCTCATCCTGCCGGGCGTTGTCCCATGGGGTGGTAGCCGTAAACGCCAACCTGTTGACCGCAAGCGCCAATCGTCATGACGGAACCGACCTCCCTCGCCAGTTGGACCCGCGCCCTGCGCAAGCAGCTCGATGCATTGGGCCTGGACAGCCATGCCCTGTGCGTCGAGGCGGGTCTCGACCCGCAATGGATGGACGACCCGAACGCCCGTTATCCGCTCTCGGCCACCACACGCCTGTGGGCATTGGCCGTGCAGGCCAGCGGCGACCCGGCCATCGGCCTGCGGGTGTCGCGCTTCGTCAGCCCCACCACATTTCACGCACTGGGTTATGCCCTAGTGGCCAGCGGCAGCCTGCGGGAAGTGTTCGAGCGGATCGTACGCTATCACCCGGTGGTCAGCGATGCACTGACCCTGCAACTGAGCCGCGGCGAAGACCGCTACCGCTTCAATCTCGATGTGCCCCAGGGCAGCCCGTCACCGGCCTTTGAAGCCATCGATGCGTTCGCGGCGATTTACGTGCGCACCTGTCGCAACCGCCTCGGCCGTGACTACGCGCCACTGGCGGTGTACCTGCGCCGCCCGGAACCGGCGGACCCCAGCCCATGGCACAAGGTGTTTCGCTCGCCGGTGCATTTCGGCGCCGCCCAGGACTGCCTGGAGTTCAACCTCAGCGATTTCGACAGCCACCTGGACGACGCCAATCCGGAACTGGCCGAGCACAATGAAACGGTGCTCGAACGCACCCTCGCACAGCTCAAGCCTCTGACCTGGGAACGCAAGGTGCGCGCGGCCATCGAGGCCCAACTGCCCGAAGGCGAGCCCAGCGCCGAACGCATCGCCCAGGCCATGCACCTGAGCCTGCGCAGCCTGCAACGGCACCTGGCCGACGAAGGTTGCCGCTTCGACGCACTGCTCAACGAATGTCGGGAAAACCTGGCGCTACTGCACCTGCGCGATCCCCAATGCTCGCTGAGCGAAGTCAGCTACCTGCTGGGCTTCGCCGATACCAGCAGCTTCAGCCGCGCTTTCAAGCGCTGGACCGGGATGACGCCGGGGCAGTTTCGGGACGGGTTGCGCTAGGAACTTGTTGCGCCTGGGCTCGCGATGGCGGTGTATCAGTCAATATTGATGTCGACTGACCTGTCGCCTTCGCGAGCAAGCTCGCTCCCACAGGGCTCAGTCGGTTTCAGATAGTGGTCAACCCGCGCAACCGTTCGATGTCGAGAATTTCGATCTCGCCATACCCCAAGTGAAGAATGCCCTGGGCTTGCAGGTCCTTGAGGATCTGGTTGGTGGTCTGGCGGGACAGCGAGAGCATCAGCGCCAGTTGCTCCTGGGGCAGTTGCAAGACCCGGCGCGGCGGTTCGATTTCGCCGTAGCCTTCGGCGATCATCAGCAGGCGGTGGGCCACGCGGGCCGGGGCGGGCATCAGGCTCAGGTGTTCGAGGTTGATGAAGGTCAGGCGCAGTTTGTGACTCATCAACAATGCCAGATGCCGCCAGTAGATCGGTTGCGCTTGCAGGAAGGCCAGCAACGGCGCCTGGGGCACATGCAGCAGCGTACCTTGACCCACCACGACCGCATCATGGGTCCGTGGCTGGCCATCGAACAGGCAGATTTCACCGAACCAGTGAGGTGCCTCCACCACGCTCAGCAACGCTTCCTTGCCCTGTTCGTTCACCGCACCGACGCGCACCGCGCCTTCCAGCACGGCATACAGCCCACAGGGTGGATCGCCGCGCTGGAACAGCCGATGCCCCGCTGGCAGGCGGCGCACCCGCGCCATGTCCAGCAGACTATTCTGTAACTCATCAGGCAGATGGCTGTACCAGTGGCCGGCCATCAGGTGTGAGTGCCAGGGATGCGAATTCATGGAAACTCCGGGACAAGTGTCGGCTAACTGACAGAACGCCTCGTGGTACCCGGGCATCATGCAGTCATCACCTCAGGAGGAACAACAATGAAAAGCCTCGTCGATCATCTCAGTCAATACGCTGCTTATCACCGAGACCCGCGCAATATCGCCAGTCATTTCATCGGGATTCCGCTGATCTTCGTCGCCGTCGCCGTGCTGCTGTCACGTCCCGGCTGGCCAGTGGGCACAGTGCTGGTGTCGCCAGCGCTGCTGGCGGCGGTGGCCAGTGCCTGGTTCTACCTGCGCCTGGAGTTGCGCCTGGGGGTGCTGATGACGGTGCTGCTGGGCCTGGCGGTATGGCTGGGCCAGGTGCTCGCCGCGCAAAGCACCTGGGTATGGCTGGGCAGTGGCCTGGGAATGTTCGTGGTGGGCTGGGTGATCCAGTTCGTCGGCCACTATTACGAAGGCCGCAAGCCGGCGTTCGTCGACGACCTCACCGGGCTGATTGTCGGGCCGTTGTTCGTGGTGGTGGAAGCGGGCTTCCTGCTGGGGCTTCGCGGCGAACTGAAGCGGGCCATCGAAGAGCGTGTCGGGCCGGTGGTGTTGCGCAACCAGCGTTCGGCGGCGTGAAAAAACCATGCCCCTCTGTGGGAGCGAGCTTGCTCGCGATTGCGCTCGGCCAGACACATCCGTGTCGACTGGTCCACCGCTATCGCGAGCAAGCTCGCTCCCACAGGCGTCAGGCCTTACCGTTCAAGCGTTACAGGGCACCGAACTCGACCCGGATGGTCAGCGCGCCGGTGTTATCTTTCAAGCCAGACCCGTACTGCCCGGTCAGGTCATCGTTGATGCACAGTTGCAGCTCCCCTTGCTGATTGCCCGGAACCTGCGCCAGATCCCCCACCAGGAAGGGCTTGCCACCGTTGCCCACGCGACCGATCAAGGCGCCTTCGGCGGCACCGGGCAAGGCATAGCTGCTGTAGTCGATGTGCCTCGAACCGCCATTTCCATCGACATTGCCACCCTGCGGACTGGCACACCATAGCCCACTGACGTAGCGGACCAGGCGCGGTACCAAGCCGTTGACCTGCACGCCAGTGCCCTGCCAGGCGACGTTGGATTGGACCTGCATCGTCACCGCCTTCAGGTCGTTGGCCACAGTGTCCCCGGCCTGGAACGACAGCGCCGCGATCGTCAGGCTCGGGTTCGAGGTGCCGGTGCTGGGGAACACGCCATCGCCCACCAGGAACAGGTTCTTGTGGTCCCAACTGCGCTGGTCCTTGTCCACCACCGACTTGGCCGGATCATCGCCCATGCGATAGGTGCCCATCAGGTGCCCGGCGCCCTGGAAGGTGTAATCCTCTTCTTTGTACCTGAATTTCCCTTGGCCAATGGGTGCCGTCAGCTCCACGGCGCCCAGCAGGTTCTGGATGATGTGGCTCGCCAATCTCTTCGCCTGCCTGAAACCTTCCTTGGTGTAATCGGACAGGTCGTAGTGGATTTCCGGCCGAAGAATGCCGAGCCCGTCCGTGAGCTTGTCCGTCGAGGGCACGATGTAGCTCTTGGCCTTGTCGGGATCCTTCTCCACCTGCTCCACCAAAAAGCCGATCCGGAACTGGCGGATGAACAGGTCGTTGAGCCGTTGAATCAGGGCCGTGCCGTAAAGCGCTTCAGTGGGCTGCGGCGGGTTCTCTTTCGATGGCAACGGGTTGGTGCAACTTTTGTTCTTGCCATCGATAAAATCGGCCACGGTGACGTAAGGGTCGCCCACCGGCCAGTTCCAGCCCTCGTTGCCGATTTCGATGCGCCACGCCGCTCGCTGGCTGCGAAAGTCGCCGTCACGCAGGCTCTCGATGCCTGCCGTGGACACCGGGCCACGATACGGAAACACCGTCTTGCCTTCCGGCATCAGCCCCCAAGCCAGGTAAATCGGATGGTCGGACAGGCTGCGTCCGACCTGGCCGCTGCTATTGGCCACGCCATCGGGCCAGGCCGGGGTCTTGGAGTTGAGCAGCAATTTAGGGGTCTCGATGGCATGGGCCGCGATTACGTAACGTTGCCCGATGGCCACGCCGGTGCCCGTCTTCGGTCCCTCGCCAAGCTGGTATTGAATGAATTCGACGCCATTGATGTGCTTGTCCGGGCCCACGGTCACTTTGCTGGCCACGCTCCGGTACATGACCCGGACCTTGCCGGTGGCCAGGGCCTTGTTCAGGGTCACGGTGGCGTCGTACTTGGCCTGGATCGGGCAGATCGGCGTGCAGTTGGTATTGCCGGCACACACCCGGCGCCCGGCGTAGGGCTGGGAGTTGCGCCCGGCCGGGGTCGGACTGACCACCAGCGGTAACCCGTCGAAGCTCTTGCCGGTCACGGCCGCGACAAAACTGCCATCGACCAGCGACAACGGAATGCTGTGCATCGGGAATGAATAGCCCTCGGGAAAGGTCATGCCCAGGTAGGCCTGGTCGGCGACATTGGCCGACACCCCGATTTCCGCCTCCGCCCGGCAATAGGCGCTTTGCAAGTCGTCGTAGCCGATCGGCCAATCCACCCCGACGCCGTACTTGCTCCTCAGGCGGAAATCGTTCGGCACCATGCGCAGGCACGTCCCGACCCAGTGCCAGGTCGTGCCACCACCCACCCGTTCATAAGTGCTGTTGAAAGGCAGCGGGCCCTTCTGCACCAGGTAGCTGGTTTTCGGCTTGTTCCAGCCAAGAATCAGGTCGGCGATGGTCGCTCGAGGCGCATTTTCCTTGCTCGGGTCACGCGACGAGTCCAGGGTCGACACTGGCGGATAGGGCGACTCCGGGGTCTTCAGGGTGGCGGTGTAGAAACGCTCCAGGTATTGCGCACGGTTGGCCGGGATCTCCGGACCCGATTCGAGCACCAGCACATCCACGCCAGCCATGCCCAACTGATAAGCGATGATGCTGCCGGCCAGCCCCGCGCCAACGATGATCACCTCGGCTTGTTCGGTACTCATGACGAGGCTCCTTGCGTGTTGGCAGGCACGCCGGTGTAGTCCTCAAGGCTCGGTGGCGTGGTGTTCCAATAGCCGAAAAACATCTCGCTGTAGCCCATGGGATGGGCCTGGGCGATTTTCCAGGCCCAGCTCTGGATGTAGGCCTGGTCGGACACCACCGTCGAATCGGTCGATGCGTAGTCACCGGCGGTATAAGGCTGATACCAGACGCCCAACAACCACAGCTTCATGATCGAACGCGCGGCTTGGGCCGCTTGGGTGACAGCCGGGCGCGATCCGTCCATCAGCACCGCTTGGGCGATCTGGTCAGGGGGCACATTGTCCGCCGCCAGCGTGGCGTACTGAGTCAGCAAGGCGTTGAGTACAGCAGGGGTGATACGCGGGGTGATGAACGCGAGAAAAGTTGGCGGCAGACCCACCTGATCGATCGTCGGCGCCAGCCGATCCGTGGGAATGCCAGTCAGGGCCGAAGACAGGCCTACGAAATTGTCCAGATCACTGCTCATGGTTGACTCCTTGTCCGCCAGTGGACTGTGCACGTTCAAGCAAATAGGTGAAATCCGCGAAGCTGGTGCGCGCAGACTCGGTGACATGGGTGGCCGCGTTGCCGTGACAGGCCATGCAACTGGAGGACGCCTGGGGCACGGTGCCCTGGATGTAGGTTTCCAGCGTGGCGTTGGCCAGGAACAACGGCGCAGGGCTGCCCAGCGGGTTGGCGGCCGATACCTGGCAGTTCTTGGGCGGGTCTGACGGCCACTGGGTACTGATCAGTTGATAGTTCGCCCAGACACTCTGCTTGTTCACCGTACGCAACAGCGTTTGATAGGTGGTATTGAGGGTTTTGGTGGCTTCGGTCAGCGGCACTTCCCGCACGATCTGCGAGGGTGTCGCCTTGACTGCCGGGTTCCACGGTCGTGGCGGCGGCTGGTTGATGTCACTTTTGCTGGCCGCGTTGTAGAACAGATAAGGCCCCGTGCGCTGGGCCACAGGCGTGGTTTTTTCCGGCACGTTTTTCACATGTTCGAAGGTTGACCAGACCCATTGCGCCGCACTGTCGGTCTTATGGACCATATGCAACCCCACCAACCCGACCGGCTCGGACACGCATGACTCCGCGACGATCGGCCCATGGCTCGGGTCGTTGTTGCCCGGGGTGTAGACCAGTGCATCGACGGTATGGAAATCCTGGCGGTTGTCGTTGGGGCCCAGCACTTTCCACGATGCCTTCACCATCACCGCGCCGACCTGTTTGGTCTGGGTGGAACCACAGCTGAACGCCACGGTGTTGTTCGGGTTGGCGGCGAAGAATTTCTGCTGGCCTTCAATGCTGTACAGACCGTTGTCGACGATGCCGTCGAACATCGATTGGTTGACCACGATTTCGTTGCGCGTGTAGGTACCGTTCTGGTCCACCAGCGGGCCGCTCTCGAAGGGTTGGATAAACTCATCCAGCACATCGGGAACCTTGCCCATCTGCTGGAGCAGGCGACCTGGCTTGAGCGACTTGCACGCTTCAGGAAGAGTCGCCGATGCGTTCCAGGGCAGCGGCGCCTGGCCCTTGGCCCGGAAGATCTGGTAACTCTCCTTCCAGCTTTCCCACACCGTGGCGCCA
The DNA here is from genome assembly GCF_900104425.1 of Pseudomonas sp. NFACC13-1. Classification (NCBI taxonomy): domain Bacteria; kingdom Pseudomonadati; phylum Pseudomonadota; class Gammaproteobacteria; order Pseudomonadales; family Pseudomonadaceae; genus Pseudomonas; species Pseudomonas sp. NFACC13-1. Next base: position 24,167 of record NZ_FMXV01000036.1, read on the forward strand.
TCCTGCTTGCCAATGGAGGTGCCGGTATCCGGATGACCGTTGTCCAGCGCCGGCCAGTTCAGGGCGATGAAGGTCTGCCATGACAGGTCATCGAAATCGGCTTGCAGGCTGGGCAGTGAAACCGGTTGGGTCACCGTGACATCGAAGGGTATCTGCGGCGATAACGAAGGGGCGGCGCTGGCGGCCGGGACCAGCAAGACGCCTAACAATGCATAGCCAAACGGGCCATGCCGACTGACTTCCATTCTCATACTTCATCTCCTTGGCATCAGGGCGCCAGGAGATAACACCGGTCCGTCGTTGGACTCTCACTTGCCTCCTGGCATGTCAGAGTCTAGGTAGGGTTTTGGCGGGAAAAAGGCGTTAGCGTAGAACCAATCGAAGCAAGGCTGGGTAGAGTTATTCAGATTTTGATCGGGGGCAGTGAGGACGCCATCGCGAGCAAGCTCGCTCCCACAATGGATCTCCATAGGTACACAAATAGTGTGTTCACTGAAGTTCTACTGTGGGAGCGAGCTTGCTCGCGATGCTTTTAGAGGTTGGAAACCTTCTGCCAGACCTTCGGCTTGAAGAACAGCGTCTCGCCCTTCGCCAGGCCCACCAGGCTGTCATGGTCCTTCACCACTTCCGCCTCGATCAGTTCGCTCTGGCCTTCCACCTTCAACGTCACCCGAGTGGTCGCGCCAAGCGGGCGAATGTCGCGCACTTCGGCGGCGTGGTGGTCTTCCAGCTCCGAGCGCGACAGCGAGACTTCGTGAGGGCGGAACAGCACGTGCCGGTCCTCCCCCAAGTGCAGGCGGTTCGAGTCGCCGAGGAAGTGGTACACAAAATCACTGGCCGGGTTTTCATAGACATCGCCCGGCGAGCCGATCTGCTCGATCACGCCCTTGTTCATCACCACGATCCGGTCGGCGACTTCCATGGCTTCTTCCTGGTCGTGGGTCACGAACACCGAGGTCAGGTTGATGTCCTCGTGCAGGCGCGCCAGCCAGCGACGCAGTTCCTTGCGGACCTTGGCGTCGAGGGCGCCGAACGGTTCGTCCAGCAACAGTACCTTGGGTTCCACAGCCAGGGCGCGGGCCAGGGCGATCCGCTGACGCTGGCCGCCGGACAGCTGCTCCGGGTAGCGGTCGGCGAGCCAGTCCAGTTGCACCATGTTCAGCAGTTCGTGGACCTTGGTCGCGATCTGGCTTTCGTTCGGGCGCTGGTTCTTGGGCTTCATGCGCAGGCCGAAGGCGACGTTGTCGAACACCGTCATGTGGCGGAACAAGGCGTAGTGCTGGAACACGAAACCGACGTTGCGATCCCGCACGTCGTGGCCGGACACGTCCTCGCCGTGGAACACGATGCTGCCTTGGTCCGGCGTTTCAAGACCCGCGATGATTCGCAGCAAGGTGGTCTTGCCACAGCCCGACGGGCCGAGCAGCGCCACCAGCTCACCGCTCTGGATGTCCAGGCTGATCTCGTCCAGGGCCCTGAAGGCGTTGAAATTCTTGCTGACGTTACGGACTTCGATCGACATGACTTATTCCTCCGCGGCGCTGGCGCGCAGGCGGTTGATTCGGTTTTCGCTCCACTGCTTGAGCAGCAGGATGAAGAGCGCCAGGATCAGCAACAGGCTCGCCACAGCGAACGCGGCCACGTGGTTGTATTCGTTGTAGAGGATCTCGACGTGCAGCGGCAGGGTGTTGGTCACCCCGCGAATGTGCCCGGACACCACCGACACCGCGCCGAACTCGCCCATGGCCCGGGCGGTACACAGCACCACGCCATAGATCAGGCCCCACTTGATGTTCGGCACGGTGACATGCCAGAACATCTGCCAGCCATTGGCGCCCAGCAGGCGCGCGGCCTCTTCTTCCTGGGTGCCTTGTTCCTGCATCAGCGGGATCAGCTCACGGGCCACGAACGGCACCGTGACGAAGATGGTCGCCAGGACGATGCCCGGCAGCGCGAACACGATCTGGATGTCGTGATCCGACAGCCACGGCCCGAACAGGCCCTGGGCGCCGAACATCAACACGTAGACCAGGCCCGCGATCACCGGCGACACCGAGAACGGCAGGTCGATCAGCGTCACCAGCATGCTCTTGCCACGGAACGAATACTTGCTCACGCACCACGCGGCACTGACGCCGAACACCAGGTTCAGCGGCACCGAGATCAGCACGGCGATCACCGTGAGCTTCAACGCCGACAGCGCGTCGGGTTCGAAGATCGCGGTGAAGAACGCCCCCAACCCGAGCTTCAGGCCCTGGGACACCACGATGAACAGCGGCAACAACAAAAACAGCGCGAAAATCAGCCAGCCGAGGCCGATCAGCACGCGCCGCGACGTCGCACTGCCGCGACGGGCGGCATTGGTGGAGGCTGCGGAAATAGACGATTGGGACATGTTCGCGCCTCCTTATGGGGTTTCGATGCGCCGCTGCAGCAGGTTGATCAGCAGCAACAGGACGAAGGAAACCACCAGCATCAGCACGCCGATGGAGGTGGCGCCGGTGTAGTCGTATTGGTCGAGCTTGACCATGATCAACAGCGGCAGGATCTCGGTTTTCATCGGCATGTTGCCGGCGATGAAAATCACCGAACCGTACTCGCCCACGCCACGGGCAAAGGCCAGGGCGAAGCCGGTCAACCAGGCCGGCAACAACGCCGGCACCAGGATGTGGCGGAACACCTGCCACGGCTTGGCACCCAGGCAGGCGGCGGCTTCTTCCACTTCACGGGGAATATCGGCCAGCACCGGCTGCACCGTGCGCACCACGAACGGCAACGTCACGAAGGTCAGCGCCAGGGTGATGCCCAACGGGGTGTAGGCGATCTTGAAGCCCAGGTCGGTGGCGAACTGGCCCACCAGGCCGGTCGGCGCGTACAACGCCGTCAAGGCGATACCGGCCACGGCGGTGGGCAGGGCGAACGGCAGGTCGATCATCGCGTCGATGATCTTGCGGCCGGGGAAGGTGTAGCGCACCAGCACCCAGGCCAGCAGCGTGCCGATCACGCCGTTGATGACCGCGGCGTACAGCGCGGTACCGAAACTGAGTTTCAAGGCCGCCAGCACCCGCGGCGCCGAGATGATCGCCCAGAACTGTTCCCAGGTGAGTTGGGCGGCATGCACGAACATCGCCGCCAGGGGTATGAGCACAATCAGACTGAGGTACACCAGGGTGTAGCCCAGCGTCAGCCCGAAGCCGGGTATGACGGGGGATATGCGACGCGACATAGAAGTCCTTGGTTTACTGTGGGAGCGAGCTTGCTCGCGATAGCGGTGCATCAGTCAACATCAATGCAAACTGAACCGACGCCATCGCGAGCAAGCTCGCTCCCACAGGTTTGTGGCTTAACTGGCAGACACTAAGACAAGCCGCAGCTTACTGCGCCTGATAGATCTGGTCGAACACGCCGCCATCGTTGAAGAATTTCGGTTGGGCAGTTTTCCAGCCGCCGAAGTCCTTGTCGATGGTCACCAGCTCCACCTTTGGAAATTGCCGGGCGTACTTGGCGGCCACGTCCTTGTCACGCGGGCGATAGTAGTTTTTCGCGGCGATTTCCTGGCCGGCCGGGCTGTACAGGTGCTTGAGGTACGCCTCGGCGATCTCGGCATTGCCCTTTTTCTCGGCGTTCTTGTCCACCACCGCCACCGGCGGCTCGGCGAGGATCGACAGCGACGGCACGACGATGTCGAACTTGTCGGCGCCACCGTCTTCCTTGAGCGCCAGGAAGGCCTCGTTTTCCCAGGCCAGCAACACGTCGCCCTGACCGTTGTTGACGAAGGTAATGGTCGAGCCACGGGCACCGGTATCAAGGATCGGCACGTGCTTGAACAACGCCTGCACGTATTCCTTGGCCTTGGCTTCGTCACCCCCATTGGCCTTCAGGCCGTAGGCCCAGGCGGCGAGGAAGTTCCAGCGCGCACCGCCGGAGGTCTTCGGGTTCGGGGTGATGACCGACACGTCGTTCTTGATCAGGTCGCCCCAATCCTTGATGCCCTTGGGGTTGCCCTTGCGCACCAGAAACACGATGGTGGACGTGTAAGGCGTGCTGGCATCCGGCAGGCGTGTCTGCCAGTCCGCTGGCAGGGACTTGCCCAGCTTGGCGATTTCATCGATGTCGCCGGCCAGGGCCAGGGTCACCACGTCGGCCCGCAGACCGTCGATCACCGCCCGGCCTTGCTTGCCCGAACCACCGTGGGACTGCTGGATCTTCACGCTGTCGTCCGGATGCGCTTTCTTCCAGAAATTGACGAATTCGGCGTTGTAATCCTGGTAAAGCTCGCGCGTCGGGTCGTAGGACACGTTGAGCAGCTCGTAATCCTTGGCGACGGCGGAACCTGCAAAAACAGCACTGGCCAGCGCGGCCAGGGCATAACGACGAATGGACGACATGGTGAAAGCTCCTGGAATTCTGGTTTTCTTATGGCTTCTGGAAATTCGTTAGGCTTGTGGAAAAAGATCGCAGTCTTCGGCAGCGCCTACACCTAGCCCCCCGTAGGAGCTGCCGAAGGCTGCGATCTTTTGGTTTTCAAGACGGTTTATGGCTCGGTTGCTGCAGCCGGAACTTTTCCTTGCGTTCGATCTGGACCACCTGGGCGTTGTGCACGGTGATTTCCACTGCCCCAAAGCGTAGATCGCGCAACGCGCTCTGGATCTCGCGCAAGATGGTTGCTTCGTCCTGGCCGTCAACGCTACGTAGAGATGCGCTCATGCTGCTGCTCCTTTGAATGAATGCCTGGCAGTGGGCGGCACTGCTTGCGGCGTGGGAGCAATACTAGATAAGTGCGGATATTCTTAAAAAGACTATTTAAGAATTTTTATATAACTAAAATGTTATTGGGCTTTCACTGCCCTGCGGCGGGCGCGATAGCCGAGTGCCAGTCAACATCGATGCCACCGGTCATCAGGCAATGACCGGCGCGCAATTCCAATCCAACTGCGCCGCCGCCACCGGCCGGCCAAACCAGTAGCCCTGCCCCAGCTCACACGCCTGTCCAAGCAAAAAGGCCGCCTGTTCGCGCTGTTCAATGCCCTCGGCATGCACTTGCATGCCCATGCTGTGGGCCAGGGCGATGATCACCCGGACGATCGCCGCGTCATCCTCATCCCATGGCAACCCCGCGACAAAGCCCTGGTCGATCTTGAGCTTCTGCACCGGCAAGCGTTTGAGCCGCAGCAGCGACGAGTAGCCCGTACCGAAATCGTCGATGGCCAGGCGCACGCCCAACTCCCGCAGGCGGTGCATCTGCTCCAGCGCCACCTCCGGGTCTTCCATCACCGCGCTTTCCGTCACTTCCAGTTCCAGGCAGGCCGGATCCAGGCCCGTGTCGTGCAACACCTGGGCAACCTGCTCGTACAACTCGCGATGGGCAAACAACCGACTCGAGACGTTGACAGCGACGAACGACAACGCCACGCCGGCCTGCTGCCACCGGCACATCTGCCGACAGGCCTGGTCCATGACCCAGGCATCGACCTGGGCAATCAGGCCGGTACGCTCGGCGATGGGAATGAACTCGGCCGGCGACACCAGCCCCCGCGTGGGATGCTCCCAGCGCACCAGCGCCTCGACACCGATCAGACGGCTGCTCGCCAGGTCGTGTACTGGCTGGTAATGAACTCGCAACTCCTGCTGCTGCAGCGCGCGACGCAGTTCGAAGGCAATTTCGACCCGTTGCTGCGCATGGGCGGTGAGTTCTTCGGTATACAGGGCGTAGCCGTCGCGTCCGGCGCTCTTGGCCTTGAACAACGCCGAATCGGCATTGCGCAACAACTGCCCGGCGTTCAGGGCATCGCCGGGAAACAGGCTGATGCCGATGCTGGCGTTGATGAACAACGCGTGCTCATCGAACCGCAGCGGTTCTTTCAAGGCGTCGAGGATGCGTCGGGCCAACGCCGCGGCCTGGCCAGGCTGGGAACAGTTTTCCACCAGCACCGCAAACTCGTCGCCCCCCAGCCGGGCCAGGGTCACGCCCGGGGCAAACAGCCCGCGAAATCGCTCGGCCACGCCCTTGAGCAACTCGTCGCCGACATTGTGGCCGAGGCTGTCATTGATGTTCTTGAAATGATCCAGGTCCACCAGTAACAAGGCACAGCCACGCTTGTGCAACTGCGCCGACGCCAGGGCCTGCTCGGTGCGATCGGAAAACAGCAGGCGGTTGGGCAAGCCTGTCAGCGGGTCGTGATGGGCCAGATAGGCCAGTTCGTGCTCGGAATCCTTGATGGCGCTGATGTCCGAAAACACCGCGACATAATGGCTGACTTGGCCGTTGTCATCGTGAATGACGCGGATCGTCTGCCATTGCGGGTAGATTTCACCACTTTTACGCCGATTCCAGATCTCGCCGCTCCACTCGCCCAGGCTGACCAGGGCGCCAAACATTTCGCGATAGAAATCCGGTCCATGGCGACCGGACTTGAACAGATTGGGTCGCTGGCCCAGCACTTCGTCCCGGGCATAACCGGTGATCGCCATGAAAGCCCGGTTCACATGCACGATCAGGCCGTTGCGGTCGGTCACCAACACCCCTTCGCGGGTGCAATCGAAGACGGCGGCGGCCTGGCGCAGGCGCTCGCGATCGGCACCGTGCTCGCCCTTGGCGAAAAACCGCGAGATCCGCGCCCGGGCCAGGAAGATCAGCCCGGCGCTGAACAGGATCCAGGCATACCCGTTGATCAGGAGCCAGCGCTGCCTGTCAGCGAATTGATCGAAGAAACTGCTCAATAAATAACCAATCAGCTGCAGCCAGACGACTGACAGTACGAGGTAAAGCAGCGCTACGCGCATGGCACTGAGTTGATAGGCAGGCATTCGGCCATCCATGTCCTTACAAAGAGGTGGATTATAGAGGAAGAAACATTCAGCCACTCTTATCTGAAAGGCCGACTGGTTTTATCCGTGGGGCTGGTGATAATGCAACGGCGGTTTCTATCTTTATCGAGGGCCCTACAGCCTATGTGGTACGAAGGTTTTCTTGGCTTGTCGGCCTGGTCACTGGTGGCAGTCACCCTGCTGATGACCCACGTCACGATCATTGCCGTCACGGTCTATCTGCACCGTTATTCGGCACATCGCTCTCTGGAGCTCAACGCTGGTCTCAAACATTTCTTCCGTTTCTGGCTGTGGCTGACCACGGCGCAGAACACCCGCGAGTGGACCGCCATCCACCGCAAGCATCACGCCAAGTGCGAAACCGAGGATGACCCTCACAGTCCGGTCATCAAGGGCTTGTCCACCGTGCTGCGCAAAGGCGCCGAGCTGTATCGCGCCGAAGCGGAAAACCCGGAAACCCTGCGCATCTACGGCAAGAACTGCCCCGACGACTGGATCGAGCGCAACCTCTACAGCCGCTTCCCGCTGCTGGGCGTGGCGATCATGGGCGTCATCGACCTGCTGCTGTTCGGCACCATCGGCATCACCATCTGGGCCATCCAGATGATGTGGATTCCCGTCTGGGCCGCTGGCGTGGTCAACGGCCTGGGCCATGCCGTGGGCTACCGCAACTTCGAATGCCGCGACGCGGCGACCAACCTGGTGCCCTGGGGCATCCTGATCGGCGGCGAAGAACTGCACAACAACCACCACACCTACCCCAACTCGGCCAAGCTGTCGGTACGCAAATGGGAGTTCGACCTGGGCTGGGCCTGGATCCGGGTGTTCAGTTTCCTGCGCCTGGCCAAGGTCCAGCGCGTTGCGCCGATCGCCCACCGGGTCGAAGGCAAGGGCCACCTGGACATGGACACGGCCATGGCGATCCTCAACAACCGCTTCCAGATCATGGCGCAGTACCGCCGGCTGGTCATCGCGCCGCTGGTCAAGCAGGAACTGGAAAAGGTCGATCACTCGGTGCGTCACCAGTTCCACCGGGCCAAACGGCTGCTGTCGCGGGAAACCAGCCTGCTGGATGACCGTCACCACGTGCGAATCCAGAACATGCTCGAACACAGCCAGGCACTGAAGGTCATCTACGAGAAACGCCTGGCCTTGCAGCAGATCTGGGTCAAGACCAGCAGCAACGGCCATGACATGCTCGCGGCCATCAAGGAATGGGTCCACGAAGCCGAGGCCAGCGGCATCCAGTCCCTGCGGGACTTCGCCGATCAGCTCAAGACCTACTCGCTACGGCCTGCCACGGCCTGACACCGACCAGCCCTGCCATCAGGTGGGGCTTTTCTTTCCAACGCGCCCCTGTGATGAGAAATTATCCCGCCGGGCCGGGCCGTAGGAGCTGACGAGTGCAACGAGGCTGCGATCTTTCCCCTGCCCATTGAGTCCAAAGCAAAAGCTCAAGATCAAACGATCGCAGCCTGCGGCAGCTCCTACTTGTATCACCGCCCCGCCCTTCGTCGCCTGAAAAGGAACTTCGTCCCGAATCCCCTATCTCAAAGAGCACTTCGCCATCCAGGCGGGATTTGGAGAAAAGTGCGTGCAAAACAACAGCAGTGCACGTTCTTTGAGATTTGTGCCGATGGTCGACAAGAACCTACAGGATTACGCCCTACCTCATTGGCCCGAGGCGGCCCAGACGCTCATGGCGCTGATGCACGCCCAAGGCGAAGTGGCGCGCCTGAGCGAACGTGAGCAACTGTTCAGCTCGCTGCTGGTCAGCGTCAATGCCGTGTTGTGGGCGTTCAACTGGGAAACCCGGCAAGTGCTGTATGTCAGCCCCGCCTACGAACGGATCTTCGGCCGCCCCGCCGGCCTGGTCCTGGCTGACTACAACGAATGGCGCGACGCAATTTATCCCGACGACCTGGAGTACGCCGAACGCAGCCTGGCCGAAGTCCTGGTCAAGGGGGCCGTCGAAGACCGTGAATACCGCATCATCGCCGGCGATGGCCAGGTTCGCTGGCTGAGCGACAAATGCTTCATCAACCGCCAGGCCGAGCCAGGGCAACCGGTGATCGTGGTCGGCATCGCCGAGGACATCACCGAAAAGAAGCTCTTGGAAAGTGAGCTGCAGCGATTGGCAACCACCGATGTGCTGACCCAGAGCAGCAATCGCCGGCACTTTTTCGAATGCGCCCACCGAGAGTTCGAGCAGGCGCGGCTACAAGGGACGCCCATGGCGTTCCTGTTGCTGGACATCGATGACTTCAAGGTGATCAACGACACCTACGGTCATCAGGAAGGCGATACCGTGTTGCAGAAGATCGCCGAAAGCGGCCGGTCCGTGCTCCGACGCGGCGACCTGTTCGGGCGGATCGGTGGCGAAGAGTTCGCTGCGGTGTTCCCTGGCTGCCCCCCCGACATGGCATTGCAAGTGGCCGAGCGGTTGCAACGGGAAATCCAGCGCCTGATGTTCCGCTGCGGCGAACAGACCTTCGGCATTACTGTCAGCCAGGGCCTGACCGCCATTACCCCCGAAGACCCGTCCCTCGACAGCCTGTTCTCCCGCGCCGACGCGGCCATGTACGAAGCCAAGCGCAGGGGGAAGAACCGCATCATCGCGGCTTGACGCCAATCGCAGCGCAGTTGAACCCAGTCATGCTTGCTCCCGCTGGGCCGCGCGGTAGGAGCTGTCGAGCGGAGCGAGGCTGCGATCTTTCCCCAGACACTTGAGTCTCAAGTGAAAGATCAAGAGATCGCAGGCTTCGCCAGCTCCTACAGAGCCGAGCGCGAGCAAGCTCGCTCCCACAGGGGTCAGGCGGCGGTGCTACTTGCGGCGCAACCGCATCAGTTCCGGCAACCCGATCTTCAGCAACCGCGCCGTGCGCCCCCGGGCCAGTTCCTCAAGCCCTTCATGCTCGGTCAGATGGGCCATCTGCGCCGCCATGTTCATCACCAGCGCCTCGCGGGAATAAACCCCGCCACCCAGGCTATAGGCCGCCGCGATCAACTCACGCAACTCCAGCGGCAGGCGCCAGCGAGTGCGCAGCGCCGAGCCGAAGCCGGCGCCGTATTGATCGAGGGCGTTCCCGACTTCCTCCAACTCATCCAGTTCGCCCCCCGCCTGCGTCCATTCCTCCAGGCAACGCAGCAGCGCCAGATCGCCCAGGCGATGCAACAGCCCCGCGCAGTAACAACGCTCCTGTTCCAGATCCAGCAACCGTGCCAGGATCCGGGCGTACTCGGCGGTGTGTAGCGACAATTCCCAGTAGCGCTTGGCATAGTCCGCCAGACAGGGAACGGTGAGCCGGGCGCAGCGCTTGAGGGTCAGGCCGAGGATCAGGTTCATGCTCTGCCCGGTGCCGAGCTGGTGCAGCGCCTGGGCCACCGTCTGCACCGGACCGCCACCCTGATGCTGGGCAGCGCTATTGGCCGCCGCAATCAGCACCCCAGTGATTTGCGGGTCGGTGCGGATCTCTTCTTCCAGCAGTTTCAGATCCAGGCCCGTGGGGTTGAGGCAGCGCTTGACCGCCACCTGCACATCGGTCATCAGCGGTGCGCCTTCGGACAGATCACGCCGTCGTTCCAGAAAGGCTACCAGGGTCAGCCCCGGGCCGGGGACTGGCACATCGCCGACGGTTTCTTCAGTGCCACTCAACAGCAACCCTTGCAAACGCAGGGTCAGGCTTTCCCGGTTCAACGGCTTGGTCAAATACGCCGTCGGCGCCAGTGGAACGACCTCACGCACACTGGCGCTGTCGTTACGCCGACTCATCAGAATGAACGGTAACGGCGTAGCTCGATGCTGTTGACGAAGACCACGCAGGATCGTCAGGCCATCGACACCCGGCAGCTCCCAATCGGCGATGACCAGGTCGTACGCGTTATGCGCCAGCAAATCCAGGGCCTGTTGCCCCTCGCCGCAGGTGTCCACTCGGGCATCGCAGCGCACGCCCGACAGCACTTGCTCAAGCATCTCCCGGGACGCCGGGTCGGCCTCGGCGATCAACACACGGGGTACAGCGGGTAAAACCACAGCAGTCATGCAGCATCGCTCCCTTGCCATACATGCACCTTAGACAATGAAGGCCGTTCCAGACAGCTCAAACCTGCGGGATATGCCCGCGGATATGAAAAAACCCGCCGAAGCGGGTTTTTTGTGGATCAGTGCACAGTCGGCGTTCGCCGGATCAGAGCTCGGAGAAGCACTCTTCGATGATCGCCAGGCCTTTGTCCAGTTGCTCGTCCGGCGAGGTCAGCGGCACCAGCACCCGCAGAACGTTGCCGTAGGTGCCGCAGGACAGCAGGATCAGGCCCTTGTCACGTGCCTTGGCCACCACCTGGGCCACTGCCGCTGCGTTCGGCTTGTGGGTGTCGCCGTTTTCGAACAGTTCCACGGCGATCATCGCGCCCAGGGCACGTACCTCACCGATGACCGGATACTTTTTCTGGATGGCCTTGAGGCCCGTGACCAGACGCTCGCCCACAGCCTTGCAGCGATCCAGCAGGTGTTCTTCTTCAAACACGTCCATCACCGCCAGCGCCGCCGCGCAAGCGATCGGGCTACCGGCGTAGGTGCCGCCCAGGCCACCTGGGGCGATGGCATCCATGTACTCGGCCTTGCCGCACACACCGGCCAACGGGAAGCCGCCAGCGATGGATTTGGCGAAGGTGGTCAGGTCGGCGGCAACGCCCATCTGTTCCATGGCGAAGAAGGTGCCGGTACGGCCGGCACCGGTCTGCACTTCGTCAGCGATCAGCAAGATGCCGTGCTGGTCGCACAGGGCGCGCAGGCGCTGCATGAATGCCTTGGGCGCAACGTAGAAACCACCCTCGCCCTGCACCGGCTCGATGATGATGGCGGCGATGTCACGGGGCTCGGCGTCGTTCTTGAAGATGCGCTCGATGCTGGCGATGGAATCGTCGATGCTCACGCCGTGCAGCTCGTTCGGGTACAGCGCACGGAAGATACCGCCGGGCATCAGGCCCATGCCAGCCGAGTACGGTACGACTTTACCGGTCAGGCCCAGGGTCATCATGGTGCGACCGTGGTACGCGCCGGTGAAAGCGATCACACCGGCACGACCCGTGGCGGCGCGGGCGATTTTCACGGCGTTTTCCACCGCCTCGGAACCGGTGGTGACCAGCAGGGTTTTCTTGGCGAAATCACCCGGGACCTTGGCGTTGATTTTTTCGCACAGTTCCACGTACGGCTCGTAGGCCAGGACCTGGAAGCAGGTGTGGGTCAACTTGTTCAACTGCGCGGTCACGGCGGCGATGATTTTCGGGTGCACGTGACCGGTGTTCAGCACGGCGATACCGCCAGCGAAGTCGATGAATTCACGACCTTCAACGTCGGTCACCGTGGCGTTCTTCGCCGACTCGGCAAAGATCGGGTGAATCTGGCCGACGCCGCGTGGAACAGCGGCGGTGCGGCGGGCCATCAGGTCTGCGTTGGTCTTGCTCATTAAAATGTCCTCATTCGCCGCTCATCGGTCGGCGTAGTTCAAGGAATACATGGCGGGGAGACAACGGCGACAGCATGCGATGATCGACTGCCGCAGCGTTCCGGCCACAGGAAACAGAACGGGTGAAACGCGCAAAGGGACAGCGCTCTCGTGCCCTTTGCGCTTGAAGCGGATCAGATACCCAGGCAGAGGTATTTGATTTCCAGGTAGTCCTCGATGCCGTACTTGGAGCCTTCACGGCCCAGGCCCGAGGCCTTGATGCCGCCGAACGGCGCGACTTCGTTGGAAATCAACCCGGTGTTGACGCCGACCATGCCGTATTCCAGGGCTTCAGCCACACGGAACACACGGCCCAGGTCGCGGGCATAGAAGTACGAAGCCAGGCCGAACTCGGTGTCGTTGGACATCGCGATCACTTCGGCTTCGTCTTTGAAGCGGAACAGCGGTGCCAGCGGGCCGAAGGTTTCTTCCTTCGCCACAGCGGCGTTCTTCGGCACGTTGGTCAGGATGGTCGGCTCGAAGAAGTTGCCTTCCATCGCCTTGCCGCCCGACAGCACGGTCGCGCCTTTGCTGACCGCATCGGCGATGTGTTCCTGCACCTTGGCGACCGCTTTGCCGTCGATCAACGGACCGGTGGTGGTGCCCTCGTCCAGACCGTTGCCGATCTTGAGCTTGGCCACCGCCACTTTCAGTTTCTCGGCGAACGCGTCGTACACCGAATCCTGGATGTACAGGCGGTTGGCGCAGACGCAGGTCTGGCCGTTGTTGCGGTATTTGGAAATGATCGCGCCTTCGACGGCCTTATCCAGGTCCGCGTCGTCGAACACGATGAACGGCGCGTTGCCGCCCAGTTCCAGAGAGACTTTCTTGATGTCCTTGGCACATTCGGCCATCAGCTGACGACCGATCTCGGTCGAGCCGGTGAAGGACAGCTTGCGCACGATCGGGTTGCTGGTCAGCTCGCCGCCGATGTCGCCGGCGCTGCCGGTGACCACGCTCAACACGCCTTGCGGAATGCCGGCACGGTGCGCCAGTTCCACCAGGGCCAGGGCCGAGAACGGGGTTTGCGAAGCCGGCTTGATGACCATGGTGCAGCCGGCGGCCAGGGCCGGACCGGCCTTGCGGGTGATCATCGCGGCGGGGAAGTTCCACGGGGTAATGGCCGCGGTCACGCCGATCGGCTGCTTGATCACGATCAGACGCTTGTCGGGCTGGTGGCCGGGAATCACGTCACCGTAGATGCGCTTGGCTTCCTCGGCGAACCATTCGATGAACGAGGCGGCATAGACGATCTCGCCCTTGGCCTCGGCCAGCGGCTTGCCTTGTTCCAGGGTCATCAGGCGACCGAGGTCGTCCTGGTTTTCGATCAGCAATTCGTACCAGCGGCGCAGCTTGTTGGCGCGCTCCTTGGCGGTCAGTGCACGCCAGGCCGGCAGTGCCTTGTCGGCGGCTTCAATCGCCCGGCGGGTTTCGGCCGCGCCCATCTTCGGCACGGTGCCCAACACTTCGCCCGTCGCCGGGTTGGTGACCTTGATCGTCTGACCATTGTCCGCATCGACCCAAGCGCCATCGATAAAGGCTTGCTGGCGGAACAACTGGGTGTCTTTAAGCTGCATGTCGGCTTTCCTTAACAGCACCGCGCGCACGCGGAGCGAATTAGATTTGTAGAAAGGCGCCTCGGGGGCTGCCGTCAGGGAAATCATTCACCGGGCTGAAGCACAGAAATAACGCACATAAGCACAGACGTGCGGTTCAGCACCCAGACAAGAGCGTTTGAAATCTCAAACGAATCCTAGGGCCGATGGGGGTGAAGGACAATAGCCTGTTCGAAAAAAAGAACGAAAAAACCGAATTTGCCCGCTTTTTCTGATCAGCGTAGCCAACACCCGGCGAGCTGCCCAAAAACGCAGGCGATTCAGCAGCATGGACGCCCGCCATGCATATGAGTATCATGGCGCCCGCGTCGCACCAGTAGCTCAGCTGGATAGAGTACTGCCCTCCGAAGGCAGGGGTCGTGGGTTCGAATCCCGCCTGGTGCACCATCTTCAGAATCAAAAGCCCCAGGTCGCAAGACCTTGGGGCTTTTTTGTGGGCGCCGATCTCACTCAACGCTTGCGCAACGCCTCCAACCGCGCCGGCAGGTCTTCCTCGGGAAAGCGTTTTTGCAACGCCAGCAGTTTCTCATCAGCGGCCTTGCTCTCACCCGCCTCGCGCAAGCGCAGGATCTCCATCAGGCCTTGCTCCAGCGATGGCAATGCTGCCGGCGCGGGTTTGCTCATTTTCGCCGCGGGCTTTTCCGCCAAGGATTGCACCGGGCTTGCCGGGGCCCGGGCCAGTTCGCCCTGGGGCGCCATGGGGGTGACCGGGGCGGGCATGGCCGGTGGTGGTGCGGCGGCAACGGCAGGCGCTTGCCGATCGGCGGAAAACTCCATCGAGGCGGGTGAGGCCAGCTCCTCGTGGGGCACGGGTGAGCGCACTACCAGGCCGATCATCAGCGCCACACCGGCGACCGTGGCGAATGCCATTTGCCAGCGCGGCCGTTGGCAGGCTTGCAGCCAGCGTTGCCACAGGCTTGGCGTGGGCGTCGGTGCTTCGCGACGGGCGGTGGCCAGGATGAAGGTGTCCAGGGAGGCCGGCGGCTCGCCGCTGGCGTGTTGGCGGAAATGCTCGATCAGCACTTCGTCGTTGGGATCCGGGGTGTGCTTGGGGTCGATCATGCGGGTACCTCCTCGGCCAGCAGTCGCTGCAATTTCTGCTGGGCGTAACGCAAGCGGCTTTTGACCGTTTCCAGCGGGGCGCCGGTCAGGGCGGCAATCTGTGGCAGCTCCAGGTCGCCATGCAGGCGCAGCAGGAAGACCTCTCGCTGATCCTCGGGCAAGGCCTGCAACGCGGCGTCGAGACGCGCCTGGTCGCGGCTCAGGCTCAGCTGTCGCTCGGGGCTGCCGGTGTCGTCGGGCTGGACGTGCAGTTGCTCGTCATAACTGTCGTGCAACGGGTTGTGGACACCGTGTTTGCGCCACTGGTCGATCAAGCGGTTGCGGGCAATCTGGAACAACCAGGTACGAAAACTCGCCCGGCCTTGTGGCTGGGTGGTGCTGCGAATCAGGCTGAGCCAGGTGTCCTGGAAAACCTCCTCGGCCAGCTCGGCTTTGTTGCTCAAGGACAGCAGGAAACGGTAAAGCCCTTGCCGATGACGGGCGTACAGGACTTCGAAAGAAGCCCCGTCGCCATTGCGGTAGCGGGCCAGCAGCGATTCGTCGCTGGGAGAATCAAGCGCAGCGGGCATGTGGGGGGCGAACTCCTTTCCGGTCATTGCAACACAATCCTGGCAGACAACAAGGGAGCCCTGTGGGAGCTTGCTCGCGATGGCGTCGGATCAGTCAATGATGAACATGATCGGGCTACTGCTATCGCGAGCAAGCTCGCTCCCACATTTGATCCTCGTTGCAGTCAGGCTCAGCGCTTGGCCGCAGGCTCAAGGCTCTGGGCCAGTTCCACCAACTGCACAAACTCCGAGCGCAGCCCAAACGGATCATCACCACGGGCCGAGCGCGCCAATTGCGCAGTGTCCTTCAAGGTCATCGTCCCAGTGTAGCGTCCATCGCCCTTGAGCTGTTGGGCGAAGGCGGCAACAGCGGCCGAGAAGCGCAGGTCATCGCTGGGCTTGCGGTCGTTCTGCACGCTGGCAATGGGATGTTCGATCAATCGACTGCTTCCGCCCTCGGCCGGCTTGTAGCGTACGCGCAACATCGCCAATTCGCCTGAGGTGCTCTGCGACTTGGGCGTGCTTGCATAGCGCAGCGGTTCCAACCAGCCCGGCTCGCCCTTCGGCACGATTTCATACAATGCCGTCACCGTATGGCCGGCGCCGATCTCGCCTGCGTCGACCTTGTCGTTGTTGAAATCCTCACGCTTCAACGCGCGGTTCTCATAGCCCAGCAGTCGATACTCACTGACCTGGGCGGGGTTGAACTCCACCTGCAACTTCACGTCCCGGGCGACCACCGCCAGGGTGGAACTGAGCTGGTCCACCAGGACCTTGCGCGCTTCGAGCAGGTTGTCGATGTAGGCGTAGTTACCATCACCGGCGTCGGCCAATTGCTCCATCAGGTGTTCGTTGTAGTTATCCACACCGAAGCCCAGTGTCGTCAGGGAGACGCCGCTTTTACGCTGGTCCACCGCCATCTGCTTGAGGCTGTCGAAATCACTGACGCCGACGTTGAAGTCGCCATCCGTGGCCAGCAGGATGCGGTTGATGCCTTTGTCGATGAAGCTCTCGCGCGCCATCTGATAGGCCAATTCGATGCCCGAGGCCCCAGCGGTGGAACCACCGGCATCGAGTTGGTCGATGGCGTTGCGGATTGCCGCCTTGTCGCGACCCGAGGTGGGCTTGAGCACCACCCGGGATTCACCGGCATAGACCACCAGGGACACCCGGTCCTGATCGCGCAATTGGTCTACCAGCAGTTTCAGCGTGCTCTTGACCAGCGGCAGGCCTTCGCGACGGTCCATGGAGCCGGAAACGTCCACCAGGAAGACCAGGTTGGCCGGCGCCAGGTCCGCCACAGCGCGGTCGCTGGCCTTGATGCCGATGCGCAGCAGGCGGGTGTGGGGATTCCACGGAGAGGGGGCGACCTCGGTGGTCACGCCAAAAGGTGAACCATCGCTGGGCAGGGCGTAGGCGTAAGGGAAGTAGTTGACCATTTCCTCCAATCGCACAGCCCCTTCGGGCGGCAGGCTACCTTGGTTGAGGAACCGTCGCACATTGGCATAGCTGCCGGTATCGACATCCACGCTGAAGGTCGAGACCGGCGTTTCGGCGACGCGGTGGATCGGGTTGTCCGGCAGTTTTTCGTACTGCTCCCGTGGCTCGGTGCGGTAATCGCCGGCTAGGGTGTCGTTCGCCACCGTGGGGGCGGGCATCGATGCCGGAACGGCCATGCGCTTGGCCATGGGCTCGCGAACATAGGCGACCTCGCCTTGCGGTGCAACGCTGGGCGCCACAGGCACGGGTTCGGCCGGCTTGGCGACCTCCCGGGACGAAGACAACCCACAACCGGCCAACGCCACCAGCAAGGTCACGGCGAAGCCCTGGGCAGCAGGACGCATAAAGGGAAATGGACGGGACATGGGCTGAACCTCGTGAATGAATGATCCGTTCACAGAGTCAGACGCAGGGCGCACGGGGTTCGGGTTAACGACCAAAAAATTCTTTTGAAGCGCCGCAAGACAGGCCTGGCCTCCCCGAAGTGGCCAGGCCGTTACCGCGATTGGAGCCATCGCCCGCACGCTGCAGCAGGCATGGCTAGCGGGACGGAATGCCCCGCAGATCATCGGCGATGAAGCGGCTCAACTGGCCGGTGTAATAGTCTTCGACATCGGAGTTGCCTCTGTTCGTCAGGGCACCTGCCATGCCTAGGCGGACGATCAAGTCAGTGTGCAACCGGTCGCGGACTTTTTCGTCGGGCAGAAAGCGTTCGTTTTACCTACGACTTCAACGTTGAACGTGTCGATCCAATAGGTGGCGGTCTCGGGGATCGCCACCGGCACTTGAGGTTAAGCCAGCCGGGCTAGGATTCACAGACCAATGACGGCTGCGCAGCTCTGCCATGGCGCCCCGGGAAATACGCCGCCGCAGCCACGCCCACCGCCCCCATCACCACGCAATACCCCACGCACACCCACGGGCTCCACGGCACCAGGGCGATCAGCATCAACGGTGTCATGCTGGCCCATAGCGCATAGGCGATGTTGTAGGTGAGCGAGATGCCCGACACCCGGATCTTCGGCGGGAACAGGCTGACCATCACCGATGGCACCGCGCCGACCACGCCGCAACCCAGGCCGGCCACGGCGTAGGCCAGGCCCAGCCAGGCGCTGCCGCTGATCAGGCTGGCGTAGAGCACGGCAATGCCCAGGGGCAGCAGCAGACTGTAGAGCATGACGGTGCGCCAGGCGCCGATGCGGTCGACGACGAGGCCGGCCAGGACGCAGCCGATATTCAGGAAGACGATGCCCAGGCTGCTCAGGGCGAAGGTGTGGCTGGGCGTCATGCCGAAGCTTTTCTGCATCACGGTCGGGGTGATGACCACGAACACCACCACGGCAGAGGTCAGCACGCAGGTCAGGATGGCGGCGGGCAGCAAGGCCTGGCGGTGGTCGCGCAGGACCGTGCGCAACGGCAGTTCCGCAGCGCCTTCGCGATCGGCTTGCAGGGCCATGAAGATCGGCGTTTCGCTCAGCCAGCGGCGCAGCCAGACGCCGATCACACCGAAGACGCCCCCCAGCAGGAACGGCAGGCGCCAGGCGTAATCGAGTATTTCCGCCGGCGTGTAGATCCGCGCCAGCGCCGTGGCGGTCAGGGCGCCCAGCAGGTAGCCGAAGGTCAGGCCGGCCTGGAGGAAACCCAGGGCATAGCCGCGATGATGCAGCGGCGCGTGTTCGGCCACGAAGACCCAGGCGCTTGGCACCTCGCCGCCCACGGCCGCGCCCTGCAGGATACGCAGCGCCAGCAGCAGCAACGGGGCGAAATAGCCGATTTGCGCGTAGGTGGGCATCACCCCGATGAGCAGGCATGGCAAGGCCATCATCAGGATGCTCAGGCTGAACACTCGCTTGCGCCCCAGGCGATCGGCAAAGTGCGCCATGAGAATGCCGCCCAAGGGGCGAGCCAGATAGCCGGTGGCGAAAATCCCGAAGCTTTGCAGCAGGCGCAGCCAATCGGGCATTTCCGGGGGGAAGAACAACTGGCTGAGGGTCAGGGCGAAGAACACGAAGATGATGAAATCGTAGATCTCCAGCGCGCCTCCCAAGGCGGCCAGGCCCAGGGTCTTGTAATCGGATCGGCTGAATCGGTCACCGGGTAGAACGGGGGTGGCAGTCATAGGCGGATTTGAACGATAAGTTGAAAGAGGGCGACGGCTCAGTCGTCGCGATCAGTGTCCACCGGTTGAACCGGTGGTTGGCCTGGCTCGGCGTCTTCGGCCTCGTCGACAGGCAGGAAATCCTTGCGGCTCCGGGCGATGGCCCGGCGTATTTCGTCGCCCTTGGTGGGGCAGTTCAGGAGGCGGGCGATGCCGTCGGGTTTCTGCGTCATCGCCATCCTCCGGCATGAGTGAACAGGGGCTCGATAGTGCTCGCTTTTGGCGCTTGACGCCAATTTTGTGTCTGGACGGCGCCATTGTGGCGAGGGGTGCTTTGCACCCCGGCGGGGATAAATTCCCTCGCCACGGGGCTGTGTCGTCTCGGGTCAGCGGTGGTAGCGGCGTACGACGCTGCTGTTGCGCAGGACGTGACCTTTGATTTTTTCCATCAGTTGGGCCCGGGTAAGGCCAGCGGGGAAGGCTTCCGGCGGCAGGTCCAGGGCGAAGAGCTGGATCAGGTAATGGTGAGCGCTGTCGCCGATGGGCGGGCAAGGGCCGATGTAGCCGTGGGTGTTCTTGCTGTTGATGCCGCTCATGCCTTCCAACGAGGACTTGGTACCGGCGCCCGCTGGAATCTGCCGGGTGGTGGCCTTGATGCCGTAGTGGACCCAGTGATCGACACCCTGTCCCCTCTGACCGTCCGGGTCCAACATGACGATGGCATAGCTGAGGGTGCCCGGTGGGCCGGCGTTCCAGCTCAAGGCCGGGGAAATGTTCTTGCCACCACAGGCGTTGGCGTCACTGGCCGCCGCCGCGGTGAAGAGGCGGTCGTCCGACACGCCGGGGATACTGAGGGTAAAACGCTCCTCGGCCTGGGCTGCCCCTTGTGCGCACAGCACCAGGGCGAAGGCCGCCAGCCAAGGGGTGAGAATGTTCAATCGAGTCATACCGGGGCACCTTGTGCGTGTCTGGCCATGGACGGCTTGCGAACTATAGCCGCAGCGTCGCCAAGGGTGCAGTGACAATTATGCTGAACCTCGTTCCGGCCCTCGACTCCAAAGGGAAACGCCTGACGGAGAACGCCCATGTCTCTGCA
The DNA here is from genome assembly GCF_900104425.1 of Pseudomonas sp. NFACC13-1. Lineage (NCBI taxonomy): Bacteria > Pseudomonadati > Pseudomonadota > Gammaproteobacteria > Pseudomonadales > Pseudomonadaceae > Pseudomonas > Pseudomonas sp. NFACC13-1. Next base: position 44,419 of record NZ_FMXV01000036.1, read on the forward strand.
TCAAATCGCCCGTTTCGCCGATGTTCGCGAAGACCGCGGCCTCGAAGTCAAAATCAACGACACGTCCATCCTGTTGCTGCGCTCAGGCGATCAGGTGCGCGCCTTCCAAGGCAAGTGCCCCCATGCAGGCGCACCACTGGCCAAGGGTGCGGTGTGCCATGGACGACTGATTTGCCCGTGGCACAAGGCGGCCTTCCGCGCTGAAGACGGCGCCCTGTGCGAGCCGCCGGCCCTCGACAGCCTGGCGCGCTATCACGTCGAAGTGCGCGGTGATGACGTCTGGGTCAATGACCAACCGTTGCCAGCCGATAAAATCCCGCCGGCCGATGACGCACGCACCTTTGTCATCATCGGTGCTGGCGCGGCCGGCACGGCTTGCGCGGCGGCATTGCGGGAGAAGGGGTTTGGCGGCCGGATCCTGTTGATCGACCGCGAAGCCGAAGCCGGCTACGACCGTACGGTGCTGAGCAAGTATGTATTGGCCGGCGACATGCCGGTCAACGAGACGGCACCGCTGCGCGATGAAACTTATTTCACCCAGCAACGCATCGAAAGGCTCCACGGCGAGGTCACCCATTTGGACCCCAGTGCCCGGCAAATCCAGCTCGCCGATGGCCGGCGCCTGGACTATGACGCCGCGCTGATTGCCACAGGCGGGGAGCCGAAGACGCCAGCGCTGCCCGGCATCGATTTGCCGCAAGTCTTCGTGCTGCGTTCGATCGCTCATGCCCGGCAGATTCTCGACACTGTCCGGCCAGGGCTACGGGCGGTGATCATTGGCGACAGTTTCATCGCCATGGAGGTGGCCTCGTCCCTGCGCAAGCGCGAGCTGAGCGTCACCGTCTTGGCCCGGCACCCGGTGCCGTTCGCCGCGCAATTGGGCGAGAGCGTCGGTCAGGCCATCCTGGCCCGGCACCGGGCCAACGGCGTGGTGTACCACACCGACGGCGAAGCGGCACGGATCGAGGGAACGCACAAGGTCGAAGCCGTGGTGCTGGATAACGGCCAGCGTTTGGCTGCGGACCTGGTGATCGTCGGCATCGGCGTGCACCCGGCCACCGAGCCGTTTGCCCGGTTGCCACGGGAACAGGACCAGTCGCTGTCCGTTGACGCGGGCATGCGTGTGGCTGATGGCTTATGGGCCGTGGGCGATATCGCGACATTTCCCCTGAACGGCAAGCCTGTACGCATCGAGCATTGGCGCCTGGCCCAGCAACAGGCACGCATCGCCGCCGCGAACATGCTCGGCGGCGACGAGCACTATCTGGACGTGCCGTTTTTCTGGACCTATCACTTTGGCAAACGCTACGACTACCTCGGGCACGCTGAACATTGGGACGAGGTGGAATTCAAGGGCACGCCCGAGCACCCGCCCTTTATCGCCCTGCTAGGCAAGGACGGCCTCGTGGCCGCCGCCGTGGCCTGCGATGAAGGCCGGGCCATGGCAGCGCTGGCCCAGCGCATGAAGCAACCGTTGCCGGTGGACGAGGCGTGGCGGCTGGTTCGGGATTTCTCTTCGTAGACCTGTCCCACACCCCAAATCCCCTGTGGGAGCGAGCTTGCTCGCGATAGCGGTGGATCAGTCACCTCAATGTGGTTGACGCGACGCCATCGCGAGCAAGCTCGCTCCCACAGGGTTGTCTTGTGTTGACCGAAATATCCGCCACGCCCCCAATCCCCCTGCCTGCATCAATGCACAGACTGATCGGCCGGCAAGTGGATAACCCGTGGTCGCTCCAATGGCGCCAGGGGCGGTGGCTGCAAGTCCGGGCTGAGCAAATGGAAATGCGGCACGACATGGCTGATGTCGCCGTCCTGGTTGTTGTGGATGATCTTCGAGCCGGGCTGGCGCAGCGTGTCCAGGCGCTCGCCGGTCAGCTTGAAACTGGCGCTCAAGCCCTGGTCATCCACCACCGGCGCCGGCAGCCGGCGCTGGGCGAAGCTGCGACTTTTACGCTGTTGATAACGCGCCCAGGTAATCAGCAGTACCGCGTTGACCAACGCGATCCAACCATAGACCTGCAAAGTCCCCAGGGTGTCGAACAGCGACCCTCCCAGGCGCGGGCCGGCCTGGCCGTCGAGCAGCGGCCACAGCCCTTTGACCAGCAAATACAGCAACCCCATCCACGCCAGCACGGTGAACAGCGCATCGATGACCACCAGAAAAGGCCGTTGCCGGGTCCTGACAATTTTCATCGGATCACTTCCTCTTCCTGATCATCGAACGGTTTGATACCGCGATCCGGACTGATCCAGCGCGCACGCTTCTGATGCTGCCCGAACAGCACTTTGGGAAAGCTCACCAGGGTGGTGAAGAGGCTGATCAGCCAGAATACCAACGGGTACCAGACCACCCAGAACATGATGTGCCACAGGCCTTTTTCGTAGCGCCGATCAATCAGGATGCTCACCGCGAACTGCAGCAGGCACACCACGGCCAGCAACAGGCCGGTGAAGGCTGGCGGCATCAGGTGATCCACGGCGATGGCCGCTGGCATTTCGACGAATTTGCCGGCGCCCCAGAAGATCACCGACAGCAGGAAGGTAAACGCCCAGCCGGTGGACAGGCAGTATTCGAACAGCAGCGGCCACAGGTAGCGATGGCGGTATTGCCAGATGCCACGGATGTTCTTGAACAGCACCTCGGCGCCCCCTTGGGCCCAGCGCAGGCGTTGCCGCCACAGGCCACGCAAGGTTTCGGGCATGAGGATCCAGCAGAGCGCGCGCGGCTCGTAGAAAATGCTCCAGTGATCCAGCTGCAGCTTCCAACTGATGTCGATGTCTTCGGTGATCATGTCCGGGCTCCAGTAGCCGACCCGGTGCAGGGCGGTGCGACGGAACGCGACGATCACGCCGGATACAGTGAAGATCCGCCCGAAGACCCGCTGGGTACGCTTGATCAGGCCGATGATCGAGGAAAACTCGCCGACCTGGACCCGGCCGATCAAGGTCGAGCGGGTACGAATGCGTGGGTTGCCGGTCACCGCACCGAGGCGGGCGTTGTCCAGCATCGGCGCCACCAGGTAAGCACAGGTGTTCGGCGCCAGCAGCGCGTCACCGTCGATGCACACCAGGTATTCGCTGCGCGCCGCGATGGCGCCCATGCGCAGGGCCACGGCCTTGCCCTGGTTTTCCGCCAGGTGCAGCACGCGCAGGCGCGGGTCCTCGGCTGCCAGTTGGTCGAGCATCTGGGCGGTGTTGTCCTTGGAGCCGTCGTTGATGGCGATGACTTCGATGTTCGGATAATGCTGGCCCAGCGCCGCGTGAATGGTGTCGGCGACGTTGTCGCCTTCGTTGAAGCACGGGATCAGGATGCTGATCAGCGGCTCACCCGCCAGGGACGGTGGCAAGGTGTCGTCCTTCCATGGCCAGTGGCGTTCCCAGTGCAGCCAGAAATACAGGCCGCCGGCGATCCACAGCCCGGACATGAACAGCGGGTAAAAGAACACGAAGTCCATCAGGAATTGCCCGGTGACCAGGAAAATCAGGCCCAGGGGCACCCCAAGGACGATCGCCAGCACCAGCAGGGCGAGCAGTCTGTCGAGCATGTCAAGGATTCCACTTGTTGGAGAGCGCCGGCCGCACGGTTTTCACGGCGGGCTGGTCTTCGATGAAGTTGTCCGGGTAGTAGCCGAAACTGGTCACGCCCTGGCGCTTGAGGCGCCCCATCCAGTCGGCCAGCAGTTCGCCGTCGATGTCGGTCACCGGTTGGCTGTCCCAATCTCGCGCCTGCAACTCGAACACCGTGCGCTTGAGTGCGCCGGGCCGGCTTTTGACGGTCTGGACCAGACGTTCCAACCACAGGCCGGACTGTGCGCGGGTCTGCTTTTCCATCAGCGGCATGGCCATCGGTGCCGTCCAGTCGTAGGCGCCGAGGAAGTCGTCGAGGTTCTGGGCGAACCAGGCTTCGCTTTGCGGGTTGAGCATCGGTTCGGCAAAGATATTGCGCGCCGTCAGGACCTGCGGACCACGAATCGCCCGGACCTTGGCGGTCAGCTCATGGGTGAAGTCGATCAGGTAGCGGCTCTTGAAGCGGGTCCAGCGTTGCATCGCCGCAGGGTCGTCCCGCAGGGCGGCGATGGACGTCGGTAAACCGTGGGCGGCATAGACTTTCAGGGCCGCAGGACTGGCGTCCTCGAAATCGGAGAGCACCGCGTCGTCATGGTACAGAACGCCATCCACCGAACTCATCCGCGCCAGGTCTTCATAAATTTCACCGATGACCTTGCGCACATTCGGGTCGAACGGCGACAACCGCACATATTGGTCAGGGGCGACGCCGGTCTTGCCGGTTTCCGGATCCCAGCGTTGTACCCGTGGCAGCTTCGCGTCCAAGGCGAAACTGAGCACCGGCATCCAGGCATAGACTTTGGCGTTGGCCCGGGTGCGCAGCTGCCAGGCGACCCGGTCGAACAGATCGGCCCGTACCGGCAGGTGGCGGTTGGGGAAGTACAACGAGTGCACCAGGCCATCGCCTTTCGGATCGGCGAATGCCTGCAAGAATACGGTGTTGGCACCCAGGTCGTAGATGCGCTGGACCAGCTTGCCAACGTTGGCCTCTTGCTGCACCGGGTCCGGGTCGTAGACATAGTCCAGATCGACATGCACCACGCGCATCGGGTCAATCGTCTGTACGGACACGATGCTTTCGGCGAAATGGGCGCCATCCGGATCGGACGACACCAAAAAGCGCGGGCCGCTCATCAGGTTATCGAGGCTGTCGAGGCCATCCTCCAGGGTCAGGGCCATCTGATAGCCCTCGCTGCCGATCACCTGGAGCGCGACGCCGTCGGCTTCCCCGTAAGGCCAGACCCAGACGCGTGGGCTGTAACCGGCCACCTTGCGGATTTTCTCGGAAATGGCCGCCACGTCCTTGCGCAGGCGTGCCTGGAAATCGGCCTCGCTCTCATAGCGACCGGTGGCCGGATCGTAGCGCCGGGTCGTCGCCGCAGGTTGCTGGTTGCCTTGCGGGTTGGCGAGCACGCCTTTGTGATTGGCATCGGTGTGGGCGGCGATTTCCACCAGGCCCGATTTCGACACCTCACGAATCTGCTCCCAGGTCAGGAACTCGGAACGCTTGCGCGGCACCCCGGCGAAATCCACCGTCTGGTTCAGCGGCGTATCGACCCAGCTACCGACCGGAGCCAGGATGGCCGGCCAGTTATAGGCACGCAGGATGGGCATGACGCGGGTATAGAAGCTCGAGTAGCCGTCGTCGAAACTCAGCAGCACCGCACGGGGTGGCAGCTCCGGGCCGCCGTTGCGGGCCGTGATGATCTGGTCCACCGTGACCGGCTGGTAGTTGTTTTCCCGCAGCCACGCCAGTTGCTCGATCAGCCGTTCGGTGCGCACGGCCACCAGCGCCTGGTCCGGGTCTCGGTCGTCGACATCGTGGTAGGCGATGCCGAGCACATGATTTTTCGGCCACGGGGCGTCGTTGGCCGCCAGCGGACGCTGCGAAGGCGGCGTGAACGCCGGGGCTTGCTGGGCACAAGCGCTGATCAGCAAGACCCCCAGCAGAAGGATGAATCGCGAAATGACAGGCATCTTCAAACTCTTCTAGAAGCGATAGGTGAGGTCGACAAGCAGGCGCAAATCGCTTTCGCGATCGCCGTCGTAGGGGCGGTTGAGCCAACTCAGCGCAGCACCTGCCTCTAGCACGTCGTTCCAGATGAAACGCTGGCCGTAGCCAAGCAGTCCCATGGCCCCAGTGTTGTAGTCACGCTGGCTGTAGGTACCGGCACCGACCTGGAATTGCTGGCTCCACGTGGTTTCGTAGCGGCGATACAACACGTGGTTCGCGCTCACGGTCGGCATGACGCTGAAATCCGCTTTCGGATTGAAATAGGGCACTTCGTTGGAGCCGCTGTTGCGGCTGGCGCCGACTTCCAGACCCAGCTCCACTTGCAGGCGCGGCGTGCTGTAGATGCCCTCGCGGCCGGTCAGTTGGGTTTCGAGGCGGTTGTTGCCGTCACTGAAATGGGAAGGGCTCACCGCCAGTCGCCACTCACGGCTTTCATTGGCCCGCCAGCGGACGAAACCACTCCCGCCGTTGGCGCGGATGCCGCTGTTGAGCGCCCGCAGCGGGGTAATGGCCGAGAGGTAATCCAGGCTGCCGCCGTATTGCCAGTGGTCGTCGATGTCTCGGGCCACGGCCACGCGCGCGCCTTGCTTGTCGCCAGAACCATACGAGTGATTGGAAACCTCGGCCTCCAGGGTCATGTCCCGGGTGCGACGCTCCACGCCCAGGCGCTGCCAACGGTGGTGGCCGGTGCCTTCCTCAAAATCGCCGGTGGCGTAGCCGGCACCGCCGAACAACCGCCAGTCTTCATCGATAGGCGGGCTGTAGAGCAGCGTTTCGATACCAAAGTCCCGGCTGCCAGTGACTGCACCGGCATCACCGTTGCCACCGCCATAGCTCTTGCCGGTGTAGGCCTCGATGCGCAGCTCGGCCATGTCGTGTACCTCACGCTGGCGCTGCAGACGTTTGACATGGGCGTTTTCCGGGTAGCGGGCGACCACGTCATCGGTCAATGCATCCATCTGCCGCCACTCCTGCAAATCCATGGCAGCGCGGGCCTGGGCGATTTCCAGGTCACGGTTGCGCGGAATCGTCGCCTCGACTTCTTTGAGCAGGTTTTCCGAACGGCGCGGCCAGTCGCGGGCCTGGTACAGATCGGCCTGGGCCAGACGCATGCCAGTATTGCCGGGGCCCTGGCTGACCAAGGTTTCCAGGCGCGCCTCGGCAGAGGGCAAGTCCGCGCCGTAAGTACCGGCCTGGGCGGCGAGTTGCTGGGCGTCCATCCATTCATCGTTGGGGTTGCCGATCGGCAGGCCCTTGAGCTCGATGCGCGGAGGCTGGGCTTTCGCCATGTCTTCGGCCAGTGCACGGGCATCTTCGGATTTTTCACTTTCCAGCAACGCATAGTAGAGCGCGGTGCTGTCTTCAAAACGCTCCGCGGGGTCGGCATCCGGCGCGGTCAGGACCCGGCGGTACAGATCGACGGCAATCTCCGGCTCACGCTGTTCCAGATAGGAAGAGGCCACCCAGCGCAGGGCATAAGTGGGAATGCTCACGCCCTCGGCGATCAGCTTCTGGTATTCGGCAATCACTTCTGCTCGACGGGCGCGGGCATTGAGCGCGCCCATGCGATCGATGCGCCAACGGAGTACGTCGTCATGGGCCTCGGCCACCGGGGTCCAGGTGACGAGCAACTTGTCGTAGTCGGCCAAGGCGCGGTCGGCAATGACGAAGCGCTCCTCTTCGCTGCGGCTGGCCATGTCCGCCAGGCGCACCCGTTCGGCGGCGACGTCACCCTCCAGGCGTCGTTGCACGCCACGGTCGATCAGCCCCGGCTGCAAGCGTGCCAGGCGCAGCGCCGGCTCCGGCAGCCGTGCGCGTTGCAGGGCGTAGATGTATTCGCGCGCAACCTCTGGATTGTTGCCGGCACGCGTGAAGGCCTGGTCGTATTCGAACAGCGCTTCGTGGGGGCTGTTGGCGCGGGTCAACGCATAACCCAGTGCCAGTCGACGCATCGGATCTGTCGGCTTGGCAGCGACCAGGGCCTTGGCGCGTGTGACGGCTTCGTCGGGCTGGCCTGCATCGGCCTGGGTCAAGGCCAGGCCGAGCTGCAAGTCGGGGTTCTGGGGATCGATCACCAAGGCCTGGCGGTACAACTCGGCCGCCGAATCCCAGCGCTTGAGGTTGCGATAGGCTCGAGCCGTCGCAGTCAGCGCCTGGACGGGCAGCGCTCGATTACGGCCCTGGGCCTGATAGACCGTTACCACCTCGGTATCGAGGCCGGCCCAACTGGCGATCTGCAAGTGGTCACTGATCTGCGCGGTATTGGCCTGGCCGGCCGGCACCTGGCGCAACGCAGTCAGCGCAGGCGTGTAATGGCCTGCACGGGCGTCGAGCACCATTTGGTCATAGGCGGTATCGGCAAACGCCAGCACCGGCCAGCACAGTTGGCCGCACAGCGCGACGCGAAACAACGGGCGCAAACCACGTTGAATAAAAGGACCCACAGTACGCGGCATTCGTCAGCATCCTTACATGGCCAGCCGGGTCGCAGTGCCCCCTTGCCCATCAAACAGGAAGCCGGATCAAAGGAATCCAGCCAAGCTCTAATGGGCCTAGTCTTGCACTCTCGGGCGGGTCATCTTCAGGAACGCCACAATTCTTCAGAATCGATACAGATTTCGGCCCAGGGTTGATCCGTGGGCATAAAAAAACCCGGCCGTGCGTCATGCACGAGCCGGGTCTTGGGTGTGGCTTGAACGGGCTTACTGGATGGCGACGCCACCGCCCAGCTTGCTCATCACAAATGCCGAGAATTGTTCAACGGTCATTTTCTGGCCATTGAAATCGACCTGGTTGTTGGCGTAGTGCAACTTGGTGACAACGTCGTTGCCTTCAAGGGTCGCCAATTGAGTACCGACGGCCATGGCGCTGAACATATCGCTGGTGGCTGTGGCTTGATCGGCGATCAGCTTGGCATCCGTCTGGCCTTCCATCTGTGCCTGCACGGTCATCAGGTCGACCAGCATCGGCTTGGAAACCTTGAGATTGAAATCCAGCAGGGCGAGCAACTGACGTCCCAATTCATCCGGCGGCAGGTCCATGGACTGTGGCTTGGTCAGATCAACGATCAGGCTGGCACGGCTTTCACCGTTGGCAGTGTTGAACGACAGATTTTCCAAGGCCACCTGCGGAGCACCGGCCAAGAGTTTTTCCAGGTCGGCTTTGACCTGTGCTTCTTCAGCTTCGGTCAGGCTCAACTCTGGCGTCGGTTCACCGGCTGCCGCGGCTTCGGCGGCCGCTTTCTCGTAGGGCTGCAGCTTGGTCTGGTAGATCTGCATCAGCGACATGGTGGCCGGGATGTCCAGGTTCTTCAGGCTGACCGCCATCTGTGCCGACCCGATGGTCTTGTCGTTGAACGACAATTCACCGATCTTGTAATCGGCACGCCCCGAAGCACTGGTGCCGTTCTCGCTGCTGCTGTTCTTCATTTCGAAGTTCTTCAGGCCCAGCACCGACTTCGGCTCACCAAACGTGGCCTTGGTGCTGCTCATCAGCAGGGTGTTGTCACCCATATAGTAACCGTACGAGCTTTTGCTCAGGTTACTGGCCAATGTCAGGCCGTTCAGCTCGATCTGCACTGGCGTCTGATCTTCGGCAACGGTGGTCAACTTAAAGCTGTCCATGTAGCCATCGGCCTTGATCTTCTGGCCTTGGGCGCTGGCGGCCAGGTCGATTTTAAGACCGGAGAAAGTGAGCTGGGACTGCTCATCCAACTTGGTGTCCAACGGCAGCAGCTCGTAAGTGCCGTTGATGGATTCGTCGTAACCCAGGTTGACCACACCTTTGAGCGGCGACTGGTCCTTGGTCGCAGCGAACCACTTGTCAGTCAGTGGATTGCGCTCAAGAGCAGTGTGACTGGTGGCCATGACCGGCAGCCACTTGAGCGTAATCAAGCGCGAGAATGGCAGTGGGCCGTGCTCGATCCGGTCGACGAAGAGCAACTCGACCGACTCACCACCGAACATCTCACCTTCGCCTTTGAGACGGTAGTGAGCGGTGCTGCTGAATGTGCCACGGTCCATGGAAACCAGCTCCAGGGCAGCAGTGCTGTTGGACCCGGCCAAGGCTGTCTGCATCTGCTTATTGCTATCGGCAATAGCATTTTTCAACACGCCTTCGAGTTTGGTCCCGGTGTACCAGGCGCCGCCCGCGCTGATAGCACCGACAGCCACAACAATTCCCAGAAGTACGCTTGCTGATTTATTCATGAGTGACCCGATCGATGTCCATGGTTGAAGAAAGCCGTCGTCTTCCCTGACCCGCCAAGGGGGTGGCTCGACGCCGCAAAGAGGAGCGGAGATTACCATCAGGCACCCCTGCGGGCCCAATGTTTATGGGGGTAAAAACGTTTTCTTGCGAGGTGGTCTACGAATATTGGACTTCGATCTCATCGAGCTGATGGTCGAAAGTCTTGAGGCGGGCCGTCCAGGTGTACACCAGCACTTCGAAATCGCGATTGATCACCGCAGCCCCCGATGACTCTGCGCGCGAATCGCAAAAGTCCAGTTGATAGCGCTCCCGGGCCATGGCGTTAGCCACGTCGCACAATTCACGGGCGTTGTTGAGCCAGTGCCAGCCGTCCTGGGTGACCTGCTTGTCCAAGGCCGCGCATTGGACTTTCAGGGCTTCCAGGCTTTTTTCCAACGGAGTACCGGTGAGCTCGCCCATGACTTCCTGGAATGTGCGGCCAGGTTGCCAATAACTGCCCCAGAAATAACGGTCAAACACCGTTTCGACGCGTCGCAATGCCACCTTGGTGTCCCAAATCAGCACCAGGGTCTTGCCTTGCTCGAGGTGTTTTTTCTTGATGCGTTGGCCCTGAAGCGAAGCCCAGGCCACGATTGCGATGGATATCACGCCAATCAACGCTGCCGCGCTATCGAGGAACAGCAGCGCCTTGTCGATTTGATGAGTGAGCATGACGCCATAGAAATAAGTGGCCGAAAGCAGCAGCAATGCCGCAGTGGCGCACCAAAAGCCGGGAGCATAAGGGTTTTTCATTATTGGAATCCCCATGACCAGTGACGTCGTGGCCCTCTTGGTCGCCAGAGCCCGACTCTCACAGCATAGCAACGGCGTTGGGGGTTTGCCGGGGCATCAGGGGTTCGATCCGATTACCGGCCCAAAACGACAAAACCCCTGTCTGCGGGGGCAGACAGGGGTTCTGGGAATTCAATCTTGACGATGACCTACTCTCACATGGGGAAACCCCACACTACCATCGGCGATGCATCGTTTCACTGCTGAGTTCGGGATGGGATCAGGTGGTTCCAATGCTCTATGGTCGTCAAGAAATTCTGTGTCCGACCCGTTCAACAACAACGTGTCGGTAAAATCGATGACTTCTACTAAAAACAAAACCCCTACCTGCGTCAGCAGATAGGGGTTTCGGAATTTAATCTTGACGATGACCTACTCTCACATGGGGAAACCCCACACTACCATCGGCGATGCATCGTTTCACTTCTGAGTTCGGGATGGGATCAGGTGGTTCCAATGCTCTATGGTCGTCAAGAAATTCGGTAGCCAGCGCGTGCCTTGCGGTCACGTTCCAGCGAATGGGTATGCGATAGTTTGTGTGCTGCAGTCGAGCGTCTCGAACTTTCGGTTCGTTTCGTCTTCACACACCGCAATCTGGTTCTCCTTCGCCCTGGGGCTTGGAGCTTACAAATTGCTTGGGTGTTATATGGTCAAGCCTCACGGGCAA
>NZ_FMXV01000013.1:0-1654 GCF_900104425.1 Pseudomonas sp. NFACC13-1
AGCGAGCTCGCTCCCACATGGGTTTTTGGGTTGGACGGAAGATTCGGGTACACCGCCATTCTCCTGTGGGAGCGAGCTTGCTCGCGAAAGCGGTGGATCGGCTTGCTTCGAGGGTGACTGTGCCACCGTCATCGCGAGCAAGCTCGCTCCCACATCGGGCATAGCCCGCATCCACTTTTGATCGTATGGTTGCTCCGGAATAACGAACGCGATGGAGCACCATGCAATTCAATCAATTGATGATCAGCCTCGCGGCGTTGCTGGCCCTGGCCGGTTGCGGCAGCCGTCAGTTGCAGGAGCCCGAGCGCCCGCCTGCTGAGGTCAAGAAGCAGATCGTGCAGTTGTTGCCGGCCAAGACGGCGGATCGTGAAGGTTGGGCGACTGATATTTACGTGGCCTTTGCGGCCCAGCAGATTCCATCCACGACGCAGAATATCTGCGCGGTCCTGGCGGTGACCGAGCAGGAGTCGACGTTCCAGGCCGACCCGCCGGTGCCGGGGCTGGGCAAGATCGCTCGTCAGGAGATCAACCGCCGTGCGGCGAAGGTGCACATTCCGGAGTTGTTGGTCAGCGGCGCGCTCCAGGTGCGTTCTCCCAATGGCAAAAGCTACAGCGATCGGCTCGACGCGGCCCGTAGCGAGAAAGAGCTGAGCGGGATTTTCGATGATTTCATCGGCATGGTGCCGCTGGGCAAGACCCTGTTCGGCGGTTTCAATCCGGTGCACACGGGTGGGCCGATGCAGGTCAGTATCGCGTTTGCCCAGGCCCATGCGCGGGATTATCCCTACCCGGTGGATGGCTCGATTCGTCGCGAAGTGTTCAGTCGCCGTGGCGGGATGTATTTCGGTATCGCACATTTGCTGGGCTATCCGGTGAACTATACCGAGCCGTTGTACCGTTTCGCCGATTTCAATGCCGGCTGGTACGCCAGTCGCAACGCGGCTTTCCAGCATGCGGTGAGTGTCGCGTCGGGCATTTCCCTGGCGCTGGATGGCGATCTGGTTGCCCATGATTCAATCATGCCGGGCAGCACGGAGCTGGCGGTACGCACGCTGGGCAAGTCGTTGGGAATGCGCAACCCGACCATTCGCGATCAATTGGAGCAGGGCGACAGCCTGGCGTTCGAGGACAGCAAGCTCTACAAGCGTGTGTTCGAACTGGCTGAGCGGGCCGAGGGCAAGCCGTTGCCGCGGGCGGTATTGCCGGGGATCGTGCTCAAGAGCCCGAAAATCACGCGCAAGCTGACAACGGCGTGGTTTGCCAAGCGGGTGGATGAGCGTTATCAGCGCTGCATGGCGCGGGCGGCGGGGCGCTAGCCAGGCGTTGAGGCATGAAAAAGCCCGGCGGATGAGGCCGGGCTTTTACTGTGATGGGTTGGGTCTGGGGGTGTTCTGGAGCGGTGTGTCGGGTGAACTGCGCAGCGGCTGCGTGAAGGTTGCGGCCGCTGCGCGCCCGAGCGGGAGCAAGCTCCCTCGCCACGGGGTGTGTCGCACATGATTTGCGATATTTCCAGGCATTGCGGTCAAGCAACTCATGCGCGGTTTTCGATCAGGCGATCGGAGCCACCTTCGGCGACGCGACGTTCCAGCAGGCGATCGGAGCCATCTTCAGCGACGCGGTTTTCGATCAGACGATCGGAGCCACCTTCGGCGAC
>NZ_FMXV01000013.1:1814-191076 GCF_900104425.1 Pseudomonas sp. NFACC13-1
TCGATCAGGCGATCGGAGCCACCTTCGGCGACGCGACGTTCCAGCAGGCGATCGGCACCACCTTCAGCGACGCGGTTTTCGATCAGGCGATCAGAACCGCCTTCGGCGACGACGGGTTGCGAGGAGGCGGCAAATACGTTGGCGGCCAGTACGGAGAAAGCGAGGCTGAGGATGACTTGGCGTTTCATGATGGTGTGCTCCGGGGGTGCAGTGGTTTGTGTGGGGCCATTGTTGTCCCGGGCGATCATCAAGAGAACTTCATTGGCATGATGGTGAACATCGACGGCAGTGATAGCTCGTCAGTCCCATCGATGTCGGTTGATCCAGCGAAGCTGAGTCACAACGTACGCGTCGTCCTCCGGGTGGAACACCGCCAGGTCTGTGGGCTCTACCGGATAACCCACAGGCAGGAGGCAAGTTCATGTATCAGTTATTCGGTTACAGGCAATCCGGTTCCGCGGCGGTGGAGATTGCCCTGGATCTTTGTGATGTGGCGTATCGGCGGGTGGATGCCTATTCGACCCAGGACAGCGACGCGGCGAAAGCGCTCGAGGCACTCAACCCCCAGAAGCAGGTCCCGACCTTGCAGTTGCCGGACGGCTCGGTGCTGACCGAAGCGGCGGCGATCCTGATTCACCTCGGGCTGACCTTTCCGGCCTCGAAGCTGCTTCCTGAGGACCCAACCCAGCGTGCGCAAGCCATACGGGGGCTGGTCTATATCGCAGCCAATTGCTACACGCCCATCGGCATCATCGATTTTCCGGAACGCTGGCTGGACGATGCGGATGAGGCGACTCGGCAGCGCTTGGTGGCGGGCACCCAGCAACGGCTGTACCGCAACTGGGCGCTGTTTGCCGATCAGTTCCCGGCCCAGCCTTTCCTTGGCGGTGCCGAGCCGGGGGCGATGGATATCCTGGCGGCCGTGATCACGAAGTGGAGAAACACGCGGGAAGCAATGCTGAACGCCCGTCCGGCGTTCTACGGATTGTTGGAGCGCATCGACCACCATCCGCGCGTCGCACCGATGCTGTCGTTGCATTGGCCTTCGTAGGCGCTGCCGAGCGAAGCGAGGCTGCGATCTTTGCGCTAACGCTGGAGTCTCAAGCGAAAGATCAAAAGATCGCAGCCTTCGGCAGCTCCTACGGGTCAAGGACACGCCTTGCGTACAGCCGCCTGCTCAACCAGGTCGACAAATTGCCGGACGTTCTGCTGATGCGCCGTCACCAGTTCGTCGATACTGGCCCCCGCCGGCGTTTGCAGGCTGCTGCGACAGGTGAGGGGGCGGGTATCGCCACCCAGGTTGCGCAGGCGCCATTGCACGTCCATGCGGGCATAGCGGCCGGGGATCGAGTCAAAGCGCTGCACGTCCACCCGCAGCGATGATTTCGGCGCGCCAGGGTTGTTCAGTTGTTCGTCCAAGGCGCTGTGCAGTTCATCTGCCAGGCTGGCGCCCCACCATTCGGTTTCCAGGATCGCCAACCTGCTGTTGCCCTGGCGAATGACCATTTGGGTGCGATCCACCTGGGGTGGGACGCTCACCTGTTCGATCTGGATATCCACGCCGGCGCGTGACGGGCCTTTCGGCTGAGCCGGGCTCAGGGTGTGGTAATGAATCGGATCGCTGCGACAGGCACCGAGCAGCAGTGCCACGGCGACCAGGGTGAATTTCAGCGTCAGTGGCATGGGGCGGGCTCCTGTACTCATTCTTTCACCGGCAATGTGAGGTTCTGTGCCGGTGCGTCCTTGGGACGACCGCGAAGCAGCGACTCGGGATGGCGGCTCAGGTAGTCCGACAGCTCGCGCAGCGAGCGCGACATGCGCCCCAGGTCGTCCAGGGTCTGGGTCAGTTGTTCGCGCTGGGGTGAATCTTCGGCCAGGGTCGAGTTGGCCGATTGCAGGGTCTTGCTGACGTCCTGCAAGGTGTTTTGCACCCCTGGCAGGGTCTTGCTGTTGAACTGGGCCAGGCCTTTGCGCAGCTCCACCAGATTGCCATCCAGGTTGCCGGCGATACTCTCCAGTGGCAGCTTGTTGATTCGCTCGACCATCGTCTGCAGTTGTTCCTGCAATTGCTGGAGGCTGCCCGGGAGGGTCGGGATACGCACGGGGCGGGCGCTGGGGTCGAAGGCCACTTTTTCGGCCTTGGGGTAGAAGTCCAGCGAAATGTACAACTGCCCGGTCAGCAGGTTGCCGCTACGGGCCTGGGCACGCAGGCCGCGCTCGACGAAGCTGCCCATCAGGCGGGCACTGGCGGCTTCGTCTTCAGGATCGTGGTTGAGCGACTTGAGCAGTTTTTCATGGGCCTTGCCCAGGCGCTGAGGGTAGATCACCACACCGACGTTGACCGGAAAGCTGCGTTGCTTCTCATCGAAATCGAGGTTGATGGCCACCACCCTGCCGACTTCCACGCCGAGGAACTCTACCGGCGCACCGACGCGCAACCCGCGCAGGGCCTGGTCGAAACGCAAGGCCAGGTATTGGCCCTTGCCATCGGGCGGGGCGAGGGCGCTCTGCTGGTCGGCAAACAGTTCGAAGGTCTTTTCTTCGCTGGCGGCGGTGTCGTTGGGGCTGTACTCCGGTGCCCGGAACGCGATGCCGCCCAGCAGCAAGGCCGAGAGCGATTCGGTCTTGACGGCGAAACCATTGGCGCCGACGTTCACGTCCACGCCGCTGACGTTCCAGAACCGGGTGTTTTCGGTGACATACACATCGTTGGGCGCGTTGATGAACACGTCGATGTTGACGCCTTTGCCGTCGGCGTCCAAGGCATAGGACACCACCTGGCCCACCGGGATCTTGCGCAGGTACACCGGCGAGCCGATGTCCAGCGAACCGAGGTCCTGGGCGTGCAGGGTGAAGCGCTTGCCCGGTTCGCCATAAGTGATCGGCGGCGGGTTCTCCAGCCCTGTGAAGGATTTGGCGCGTACTTTCGACTGCCCGGCGTCGGCACCGATGAAATCACCGGACAGCAGCGTGTCGATGCCCGAGATCCCACCGGCCCCGATGCGCGGCCGTACGACCCAGAACACCGAGTCTTCGTGGGTGAAGGTGTCGGCGGTCTTGGCGAGCTTGACCGTGGCGGTGACGTTCTTCTGGTCCTGGCTCAGTTGCACGTCGGTGACCTGGCCGATGACCACGTTGCGGTATTTCACCTGGGTCTTGTTGGCGGTCAGGCCCTGGCCGGTCTTGAAGGTGATGGTGATGGTCGGGCCTTCCTGCAGCCAGTTGTGGACCACCAGGGAAACCCCCACCAGCACCGCGATGATCGGCACGATCCATACCAGCGACACCGTCCAGCGGCGGGTTGTGACGTGGGCCCGGCCGGGGACGGGTTGTTGCCCGTCAGTGGCTTGCGACTTCATCCATGACCTCCTCGGATGGTTGAGTGTCCCAGATCAGGCGGGGGTCGAAACTCATGGCCGACAGCATGGTGAACAGCACCACGAGGCCGAAGAACAGGATACCCGGTCGTGGCTCGATATCGCTCAGTGCCTGGAACTTGACCAGGGCGGCCACCAGGGCCACCACCAGCACATCGAGCATCGACCAATAGCCGATGACTTCCACCAGCCGGTACAGCTTCGCCCGCTGGACCTGGGCCCAGGTGCTGCGTCGTTGTACGGTCACCAGCAGCAGGGTCAGTACCACGAACTTGATGCCGGGCACCGCGATGCTGGCGATGAAGATAATCAGCGCGATGTCCCAGGCGCCGCTTTGCCAGAACTCGATGACACCACTGATGATGGTGCTGTCGGCGCCTTCGCCGAGCATCCGGGTGTTCATGACCGGCAGCAGGTTGGCCGGGATGTAGAACACCAGCGCCGCGAGCATGTAGGCCCAGGTGCGGGTGATGGCGTCGGGTTTGCGGCGGTGCAGGGCGGCGTCGCAACGCGGGCAGGTCTGGGGGCCGTCGGCCATGTCGCAGGCCAGGCCGCAGCTGTGGCACAGGCACAGGTCCAGGTCGCGGGCCTCTGGCGGGGTGTCCTGCGGCTGGCCGTTCATGGGGTGTCCCACAGGTCGCGGACATCGCGCCCGGCGATACGGATCATCAGCAGACTCAAGGCCGCCAGGGCGAACAGGCCGATACCCGGGAGCACATCCAGCAGGCCGGCGAGCTTGATCACTGCCACCAGCGCGCCCAGCAGGCACACCTCCAGCATGCTCCAGGGTCGCAGGGTTTCCAGGCTGCGCATGCACAGGCTGAACCCTGGCGCCCGCCGCTGGAGGTAGGCATGGCCCAGTACCCAGAGCAGCAGCGCCAGTTGGAAGGCCGGTGCAACGATGATCGCCACCGCTGTCACCAGGGCGATGAAGGTGATGGGGCCCTGGCTCAGCGCCACGATGGAATCCCACAACGTCGCGCTGTTGCTCAGGCCCTGGAGACGGATGCTCATCACCGGGTAGAGGTTGGCGAAAGCCCACAGCACCGCGGCCGTCACGCTCAAGGCCAGGCGCTGTTCGACGGTCAGGCCGTTGTAGCGCTGGATCACCGCGTGGCAGCGCACGCACGTGGCCTTTTGATGCGGGGCGAGCACAACCGGCTCGTACACCGCATCGCAATGTTCACAAATGATCAGTCGGTCGGTGGCGGCCATCGGGATGCTCGCAGGAACAACCCCTTCAATATAGAAGTGTGTCGGGAATGAGCAACCCGATGGAAAGGATCATTCGCCGCGAATGTATTGCTCCAGTTGTCGGATCAGGTCGGCCTGTTCGGCGATGGCTTCCTTGACCAGGTCGCCAATGGACAGCAGGCCGACAAGCTTGCCGTCTTCCACCACTGGCAAATGTCGCAAGTGCTTGTCGGTCATGATGCTCAGGCAGGTCTCGACATTCTGGTGCGGGTCGATGGTGATCACGGGGGATACCATGATGTCGCTCACTTTCGTGCCCACGGATGAGCGACCGTGCAGGACCATTTTGCGTGCATAGTCGCGCTCGCTGATGATCCCCAGCACTTTTTCGTCCTTCACCACCAGCAAGGCGCCGACGTTCTTCTCGGCCATGCGCATCAGGGCCTGCAATACCATGTCGTCCGGTGAGATGGTGTGCACTTGCTGGTTCTTATCGTCTTTTAGCCGGAGCAACTGCGCGACGGTTTTCATGGGGAAGCCTCGGGTCGGGGTGTTGTTTTTGCTGGTTGTTAAAGCATCGTAGACCCAACGGCGCAGAGCAAGCGGTAAAGCGGCGGCCAATCGTCCAAAAGCGTCATGACTGCTCAATTCACCCTCACTATGAGGCCGTGCACTACTGTGGCGAGGGCGCTTAATCCCGCTGGGCTTCTGTGGGAGCTGGCGAAGCCTGCGATCTTTTGATCTTTCGCTTGAAACTCAAGTGTCTGGGGAAGATCGCAGCCTCGTTGCACTCGACAGCTCCTACGGGCGTGCTCCAGCGGGAGCAAGCGCCCTCGCCACAAGAGCATGTCAGTTGAGCGGGTGAAGTCCCCTCGCCACAGGTAGAATCGTCGCCTACGCAAAATTCGAGGTTTCAGCGGTGGATTTACAGCAGGGCTTCGTCCTGACCCGGCATTGGCGCGACACCCCGGCCGGCACCGAAGTCGAGTTCTGGCTGGCGACCGATGCCGGTCCCCGGCGCGTGCGCCTGCCGGTGCAGACATCGGTGGCCTTCGTGCCGCAGATCCAGCGCGGCCAGCTCGAAGCCTTGCTGCAAGGGGAAAAGGAGGTAGAGCTACGCCCCCTGGACCTGCTGGATTTCGAGCATCGCCCGGTGCTGGGCCTGTATTGCCAGCAACACGCCCAACTGATGCGCCTGGACGGCACCTTGCGCCGCGCCGGTGTGGAGGTGTTCGAAGCGGACATCCGGCCGCCGGAGCGCTACCTGATGGAGCGCTTCATCACCGCCCCGGTGTGGTTCGGCGGTACGCCGGCCGCCGATGGCCTGCTGGTGGATACCCAGATGAAACCGGCGCCCGACTACCGTCCATCGTTGCGCCTGGTGTCCCTGGACATCGAAACCACCGCCCAGGGCGATTTGTATTCTATTGCCCTGGAAGGCTGCGGCGAGCGCCAGGTCTATATGCTCGGGCCACCTAATGGCGACGATAGCGGCGTGGATTTCCAGCTGGAATACTGCGAATCGCGCACACTGCTGCTGAAGAAACTCAACGACTGGTTCGCCCGTTTCGACCCCGACGCGATCATTGGCTGGAACCTGGTGCAATTCGACCTGCGGGTGCTGCATGAACATGCCCGGCGGCTGGCGGTGCCGTTGCGCCTGGGCCGCGGTGGCGAAGAAATGCAATGGCGCGAGCACGGCGCGCGCAACAACCATTTTTTCGCCTCGGCGGCCGGTCGGCTGATCATCGACGGGATCGAGTCCCTGCGCTCGGCGACCTGGAGCTTCCCGTCGTTCAGCCTGGAAAACGTCGCCCAGACGCTGCTGGGAGAGGGCAAGTCCATCGACAACCCGTACCAGCGCATGGACGAGATCAACCGCATGTTCGCCGAGGACAAGCCGGCCCTGGCCCGCTACAACCTCAAGGACTGCGAGCTGGTGACGCGGATCTTAGCCAAGACCGAACTGCTCAAGTTCCTGCTGGAGCGGGCCAGCGTCACCGGCCTGCCAGCGGACCGCAGCGGCGGTTCGGTGGCGGCCTTCACGCACCTGTACATGCCGCTGATGCACCGCCAGGGTTTTGTTGCCCCCAATCTCGGCCAGCGTCCGCCCGAGGCCAGCCCGGGTGGTTTTGTCATGGATTCCCAGCCGGGGCTCTACGAGTCGGTGCTGGTGCTGGACTACAAGAGCCTGTATCCGTCGATCATCCGCACCTTCCTGATCGACCCGGTGGGCTTGATCGAAGGGCTGCGTCACCCGGATGACCGCGAGTCGGTGCCGGGTTTTCGCGGGGCACGCTTCTCCCGTTCTCGACATTGCCTGCCGGCCATCGTCGCGCGGGTCTCCGAAGGCCGGGAGACCGCCAAGCGCGAACACAATGCGCCGCTGTCCCAAGCGTTGAAAATCATCATGAACGCCTTTTATGGCGTGCTCGGCTCCAGTGGTTGTCGCTTCTTCGATCCGCGCCTGGCCTCGTCCATCACCCTGCGCGGCCACCAGATCATGCAGCGTACCCGCCAGTTGATCGAAGCCCAGGGCCATGTGGTGATCTATGGCGATACCGACTCCACGTTCGTCTGGTTGCGTCGTCCCCACGGTCAGGAGGAAGCGGCCAGGATCGGTCGCGAGTTGGTGGCACACGTCAACCAATGGTGGCGCGAGCAGGTGCGTGCCGAATTCGGGTTGGAGAGCGCGCTGGAGCTGCAGTTCGAAACGCACTTCACGCGCTTTCTGATGCCGACCATCCGGGGGGCCGAGGAGGGCAGCAAGAAACGCTACGCCGGGCTGGTGACCCGCGCCGACGGCAACGATGAAATCGTCTACAAAGGCCTGGAGACCGTGCGTACCGACTGGTCGCCGCTGGCCCGGCAGTTCCAGCAGGAGTTGTACGGGCGGATCTTCCACCGCCAGCCCTACCAGGAGTATGTGCGCGATTATGTGCAGCAGACCCTGGCCGGTGCGTTCGACGATCGGCTGGTCTACCGCAAGCGCCTGCGACGGCCGCTGGAAGATTACGAGCGCAACGTTCCACCTCACGTGCGGGCCGCGCGGCTGGCCGATGAATTCAACCAGCGCCAGGGCCGTCCGCGGCAATACCAGAATGGCGGCTGGATCAGCTACGTCATCACCGTCGCAGGCCCCGAGCCGCTGGAAATTCGCAGTGCGCCAATCGATTACGACCACTACGTGACCAAACAACTGCAGCCGGTGGCGGATGCGATCCTGCCGTTTGTGGATGATGATTTTTCGACGTTGGTGGGGGGGCAGATGGGGTTGTTCTGAC
Source organism: Pseudomonas sp. NFACC13-1 (assembly GCF_900104425.1). Taxonomy (NCBI): domain Bacteria; kingdom Pseudomonadati; phylum Pseudomonadota; class Gammaproteobacteria; order Pseudomonadales; family Pseudomonadaceae; genus Pseudomonas; species Pseudomonas sp. NFACC13-1. The sequence goes on from NZ_FMXV01000013.1 coordinate 9,670, forward strand.
AGGAGGTCCTGTTATTGGCTGGATGCCTTTGTGGCGAGGGAGCTTGCTCCCGCTGGGCTGTGTAGGAGCTGGCGAAGCCTGCGATCTTTTGATCTTTGATCTTTCGCTTGAGATTCAAGTGTTAGGGGAAAGATCGCAGCCTCGTTGCACTCGACAGCTCCTACACAGCTCCTACACCATCGCCAACCGCTGCTTGCCCTGGGGCTGGGGAAATATCAGGTCCAGGGCGGCCAGGTCCTGAGGCTCGAGCCTGAGGCTGGCCGCTTCGGCATTCAGGCGCACATGTTCAGGTTTCACGGCCTTGGGGATGGCGATCACATTGTCCTGGCGCAGCAACCAGGCCAGTGCGATCTGCGCGGGTGTTGCCCGATGGCGTTCGGCGATTTTTCCCAGGGTGTGATCCGTGAGCAGGTGCCCGCCCTGGCCGACCGGGCAGTAAGCCATGATCGGCATGCGCCGTTGCTGGCACCAGGGCAGCAGGTCGAATTCGATGCCGCGTTGCTGCAGGTTGTACAGCACCTGATTGGTGGCGCAAGCCGGCGAGGCCAGCTCCTCGAGGTCATCGACGTCAAAGTTCGACACACCCCAACGGCCGATCTTGCCTTCTTCGCGCAGGCGTTCGAACGCTTCGACGGTTTCTGCCAAGGGGTACTGCCCGCGCCAGTGCAACAGATAAAGGTCGATGTAATCAGTGTCGAGCCGGCGCAAGCTGCGTTCGCAGGCCAGGGGGATGCCTTTGCGACTGGCGTTGTGGGGATAGACCTTGCTCACCAGGAACACCTGGTCGCGCAGGCCGGTGATCGCTTCGCCAACGACGGTCTCGGCACCGCCTTCGGCATACATCTCCGCCGTGTCGATCAGGGTCATGCCCAGTTCGATCCCCAACCGCAGGGCCGCGACTTCTTTCTTGTGATGGGACGGTTCTTCACCCATGCGCCAGGTGCCCTGGCCGATTACCGGTACGGACACACCCGCCAATTCCAGCGTCCTCATGTCTATCTCCTGTTTTTTGCTTTGACGTGTGGCAGCAGGATAGACCAAGCGTTCCCGCATGGAGCGTTCCCATGCTCTGCGCGAGCCCGCAGCATCCGAACTCAGCACGAACCCGTGGGAGCGAGCTTGCTCGCGAAGGCGTCGGCCCATCCAGCATCATCACACGCAGACACCGCTATCGCGAGCAAGCTCGCTCCCACAAGAGCATGGGAACGATTCGGCGGAGGGTTACTTCGCGGAGAATTTCAACACCATGGTCTGGGTGTAGGTCTGGCCCGGATCAAGTCGTGTCGAAGGGAAGTTCGGCTGGTTTGGCGAGTCGGGGTAGTGCTGGGTTTCCAGGGTGAACGCGCCCCAATGCGGATAGACCTTGCCTTGCTTGCCCTTGACGGTGCCATCGAGGAAGTTGCTGGTGTAGAACTGCACGCCAGGCTCGGTGGTGTACAGCTGCAGGCGTCGTCCGGACTCCGTGTCATACACCTCGGCCGCCAGTTTTTTCACATCGCCCTTGGCGTCCAGTGCCCAGTTGAAGTCGAAGCCGCCCTGTTTCGGTTCGGCGAACTTGAGCTGTGGGTGATCAGCCTTGATATGGGTGCCGATGGCGGTGGGTTGGGTGAAATCCATCGGTGTGCCGGCCACCGGGGCCAGCTCGCCGGTGGGAATGAGTTTACCGGTGACCGGCGTGTAGTGGGCCGCGTGCAGGGTCGCGACCTGCTCGAGTATGTCGCCGTTACCCGCGCCGGCCAGGTTGAAATAGCTGTGGTTGGTCAGGTTCAGCACCGTGGGCTTGTCGGTGGTGGCCTTGTACTCGATGCGCAACTCGTTCTGTTCGTTGAGGCTGTAGGTGACGTCGGTTTTCAGTGCACCGGGAAAGCCCATCTCGCCATCGGGTGACAGGTAGGTCAGGGTGACACCCACCGAGTCCTTGGCATTATGGGGTTGGGCCTTCCAGACACGTTTGTCGAACCCTTGCGGCCCGCCGTGCAAGGAATTGCCATGGTCGTTCTGCGGCACTTGGTAACGCTTGCCATCCAGCTCGAAAGCCCCGTCGGCCAGGCGATTGCCGAAACGGCCGATGGTCGCGCCGAAATACACGCTGCCATTCTTCTGGTAACCCTGTACATCGTCGAAACCGAGCACGATGTCGGCGACCTTGCCGTTTTTGTCCGGCACGCTCAATGACTGGAGGATGCCGCCATAGGTAATGACCGTAGCCTCCATGCCATGGCTGTTGCGCAGTACGAATTTTTCCACCGCGGTGCCGTCGTCGGTCTTGCCGAACGCTCCGCGTTCATTGGTCAGGCCGGCAGCCTGGGAAGCCGAGGTGGCGATCATCAGAGACACTCCGAGGGCCGTGAGCAGTTGTTTTGATTCAAGCATGGTGACCTTCCTTCCTGTTGTTTTGTTGTTGTTTTAACGCGGGTCGAGTCCGTTACTGGTCGGACAGCGATGAAGGCTTTTGTGTCTAGTAGTCTTTCTATTTGAAGGATGAAAAGGGATTTATAGCCATAAATGAAGATTTATCAATTAAAAAGTAAGACTAATTAGACAAAAAAGACTCTGCTAAAGATCGAGGATTTTCTCTGTCCACTGCACTTTTGCGATTTTTTCCGCTCTATCCATGGCCTGGAAGCGGCGACTCCCATCGCTTCCCCTGCCCAGATTGAGACTCGATGGCCGGTGTTTTTTCTTCTGTGACGTGGTTGCGCCGTGCCTGCATGGCAGGGTTGGTCGGTGTGGCGATGCTGTTCAGCGGTGGCTGCAGCCATCAACAGGGGCAGGACATGGTGACGCAGTTCAGCAATGCCAGGCCCCAGGAGTTCTTGCAGACCAGTGTCGACCGCATGGCGACGCTGGCCATGCACGACAACCTGCAAAGCCTCTACCTGCTGATGAGCAAGCTTTATCTGCGCAACCCCGAGGAGCTACGCAAATCCGGCTTTCTCGACGCCCGAACCGCGGAAAAACAGGTGCGCATGGCCATCGAGCAGCAACAACCCTTGCCGACCCTGGGTGGCAAGAAGGACCTGGCCGCCCTGAGCTACGCCATGAGCCCGGAGTTTCTCGGTGATCGGGTCGGGGCGTTCATCTATGCCATCGGCAGCATGCTGGTCACCGCTCATGGCAATCGCCTCGAGTTCTACATGACCGACACCATCGACCCGCGTTTTGTCAGCAATGCGGCGCGCAATATCGAAAAAGCCACCTGGCTGCTTAGCCAGCGGCAGAACAAGGACGGTAAGCCGATGCTGTTTTCCAATGAGATTTCCGAGGAGGGCAGCAATCTGAGTTTCGCCGTCGAGTTCGGGAAAATTGTCGCTCGATTGGACCTGCTGACCCAGATGCTCGACGAGCGCTACCGGCGTATCGGTTTGAATTATGCCCAGAGCCTGCTGTTCCTCAATTTCCTGCCGGTTCAGTGATTAGAGGCGAAAAGGGAATAAAGATAGATCATATCGATATAGGGAGTTATAAGAAAAATCGCTATGCTCGCGGCCAGATTTTTCACGCGGTCGTGTTGAGACGGGTTTAATGGATTTCGGTAATGTCGGTTTAGTCGTTGCGGGCCTGGTGGTCGGCTTCATCGTTGGAATGACCGGCGTCGGTGGTGGTTCGCTGATGACCCCGATCCTGTTGTGGTTTGGTATCAACCCGGCGACGGCGGTGGGTACGGACCTGCTGTATGCGGCCATTACCAAGTCTGGCGGCGTGTTGGTCCATGCCAAGAACCGCAACATCGACTGGGCCATCACCGGCTGGTTGACGTTGGGCAGCGTGCCGGCGGTCGGCTTGACCTTGTGGTTCCTCAGCAGCCTGCACAGCTCGCCCGACGCCATGAACGCGGTGATCAAGCAAGCCTTGGGCTTCGTGTTGTTCGCCACGGCCCTGGCAATCCTGTTCAAGAAGCGTCTGTTGCAATTCGCCCACGACCGCGCTGGCGGTCACTACAACCCCTCTGGCACGCGTCTCAATGTGCTGACGGTCATCACCGGTCTCGTGCTGGGGACGATGGTCGCGTTGACGTCCATTGGCGCCGGCGCCCTGGGCACAGTCGCGCTGTTCATTCTCTACCCGTTCCTGGTCACCAAGCGCCTGGTGGGCACCGAGATCGCCCACGCCGTGCCGCTGACCCTGGTCGCTGGCCTGGGTCATGCGAGCATGGGCAACATGGACTGGCACATCCTGGGTTTCCTGCTGGTCGGTTCGTTGCCGGGAATCTACCTGGGCAGTCATTTGTCGGGGCGTATCTCCGACGAGCTGCTGCGCCCCTGTCTGGCGGTGATGCTGGCGATGATCGGGTTCAAGCTGGCGTTCTAGAACGATCACACCGGTCCAATGTGGGAGCGAGCTTGCTCGCGATAGCGATCGAACCGTCGACTTCGATGTGACTGTCATGCCGCTATCGCGAGCAAGCTCGCTCCCACAGTGGCCCAGGTCCCAACTCTCGCGCCGAACGCTCCTCACGGTTGCGCAATGATCCCCCTGGCCTAAGCTTCAAGGCAGGCAGGCGCAGTATTGAGCGACTCTCGCGGAACAATCGCCGCCCTGTGCAATCAGTACAGCGTAAATATCAAAAGGAGAGGCGCATGCTCATTCGGTCGTTGACCTTCGCTACCTTGCTGGCCATCGCCGGCCCCCTGTTCGCTGCCGATGGCGACTCACCTTTGGTGGCGGATGCAGGCAGGGCACGTCCCCTGATCGTCATCGCGCCCAGCACGGTCGACCCGGCCTGGGTCAGCCTGAAAAAGGCCTTGGATGAGCCGGCGGGCAAACAGGGGTTTTCCGAGCGCAACATGGTGCTCTACACCGTGCTCAATACCATTGGGCAGCGCGATGGCAAGGACCTGGACCCGCAAAGCACCATGGCGCTGATCCGCTCCCTCAAGCTGGGCGCCGGGGCCCAGACCAAGATCATCCTGGTGGGCAAGGACGGGGAAAAGAAGCTTGAACATTCCGGGGCGATCGAATTGAAAGACCTCTTTGACACCGTCGATAAACTCCCCGCCGCGGAAAAAGAAGCGACGCCCCCGGCGCCACCTCCCGCGCCGGAGCCCGCACCGGCCAAGGATGCGAAAGGCACCAAGCCTGGCAAGGCAACCAAGCCGGCGGGGCCGGCGAAGCCGCTGGATGATTGATTTCCAGTAACGACGAGCGAGGGAGCTTGCTCCCGCTGGGTTGCGCTATGTAGGAGCTGAAGAGTGCAACGAGGCTGCGATCTTGTTCCAGGCAATTGAGTCGGAAGCGAATGATCAAAAGATCGCAGCCTTCGGCAGCTCCTACAGGCTATTGGCCACCCATCGCCATCAGGATCCGGTGTGCCGCCTTCACCCGTTCCTCGATCGGATAGTTCCTGTTGGCAAGCAGGACGATTCCCATGTCCTTCCCGGGCACGAACGCTGCGTACGCGCCGAAACCGTTGGTGGATCCGGTCTTGTTGATCCAGGCGCCGTCCGGCGCCGGGCGGGGCGGCTCGAGAGGTTCGGTTTTTTGTGGGGCCAGGGCCATCTGCGGTGTGTTGCCGGCGAGCAGGTCGTCCAAGGTGAACGGGGCGGGGTAGAACTCCCAGCCCAGCCCCTGATTCATTCCGCCAACCTTGTAGAAACCCGTATGCGTCGTGGCGATGGCTTGCTTCAGGCTTGCGTCCAGTTTTTCAGGTCGCAGGTTGGCCTCGACGAAACGAATCAGGTCCGTTGAACTGGTCTTGACCCCGTAGGCTTCGGAATCCAGTGCGCCGGCACCGACTCGCACGGGCTTGCCGTCCTTTGCATAGCCTTGGGCGTATCGGCCCATCTGATCCTGCGGCACCTGCACATAGCTGTGCTTGAGGCCCAGCCCTGGCATCAGCGTGCGTTCCATCACCTCATCAAATGGCTGCCCCAGGCTGCGGGCCGCCAGGTAGCCGAACAGGCCGATGCTCGGGTTTGAATAGAGCCGCTGGGTGCCGGCCGGGTAGAGCGGTTTCCAGTTCTTGTAGTAACTGAACATCCGGTCCGGATGATCCGCCTCGTCGGGAAACTGCAAGGGCAGGCCGCCGGCGGTGTAGGTGGCAAGGTCGAGCAGGCGGGTGCCCTCCATGGCGCTGCCGCGCAGCTCGGGCGCAAAGCGACTGGCCGGATCCGCCAGGGACAGTTTGCCCTGGGCCTGGGCATAGGCGCCGAGGGTGGCGGTGAAGGTCTTGCTGACCGAGCCGATTTCGAAAAGGGTCTGGTCGGTGACCGGCTTTTTCGTGTCCTTGGAGGCCACGCCGTAGTTGAAATAATGGCGTTGACCGTTGTAGGTGATCGCCACGGCCATGCCGGCGATGTCCTGTTGTTTCATCAAGGGCTGGATGACGGCATTGACCGTGTCTTCAATGCGTTCCTGGGCAAAGCTTACGGACGTCCCGCAGACCAGGAAAAAAATCCCGGCGAGTATCGATCTGGCAATTGGCATGGTGCAGCGTTCTCGTTGGCCTTCCTGGAGGGGGCTCAATCTAGGGCGTTTTTGGCGCCCCGGCAATCCGAGGCCATCGGGCCGGGGGGATGTTTCTGAGTTGTCTGACGGGGCCACGGGAACCTTCCCACAAAACGCTCGGGTTGCCCGACGCGACCGGACCTCAAGCCAAACCACACAAAGCGGCAGCCGCCGGGTAAACTCGTGGCTCTTTCTGAAGGAGTTCACATGAGTTACTACCAGCCCGGCATTCTCGCCACCCCTGTTCCGCCTCAGGCCCGTCATTTGTTTTTTGCCCTGGAATCGGTCGAGGCATTGCCGGCTGCGCTAGACAAACTCCTGTTGTTGCTCGATGGCCGGGCCGTGATCGGCTTTGGCGAATCGCTGGTCCAGGCGCTGGGTGCCCAGGTCGCTGGCCTGCGGGCTTTTCCGGCGTTGGCCGGCGTAGGCGTGGACAACCCCTCGACCCAACATGCCCTGTGGTGCTGGCTGCACGGTGAAGACCGCGGCGAGCTGATGCACCGCAGCCGCGCCATCGAAGCGGCGCTGGCCCCGGCGCTGCGCCTGGTGCAGATGAACGAAACTTTCCGCCACATGACCGGCCATGACTTGACCGGCTATGAAGACGGCACCGAAAACCCCCACGACGCAGCGGCCATCGCCGCCGCCCTGGCCCAGGGCGCCGACGGGGTGCGCGGTGGCAGTTTCGCCGCGATCCAGCAGTGGCAACACGACCTGGACGGTTTCGCGGCGATGCAGCCCCATGAGCGCGACAACATCATGGGCCGGCGCCTGAGCGACAACGAAGAAATCGACGACGCGCCGGAATCGGCCCACGTCAAGCGCACCGCCCAGGAAAGCTTTGCCCCGGAGGCATTCGTGGTCCGTCGGTCCATGCCCTGGATCGAAGGCGACCGTGCAGGGCTGATGTTCCTGGCGTTCGGTTTCTCCCTCGATGCCTTCGAGGCCCAATTGCGGCGCATGAGCGGCCTGGAAGACGGCATCACCGACGGCCTGTACCGCATGAGCCGACCGATCACCGGCGGCTATTACTGGTGCCCGCCATTGTTGGACGGACGCCTGGATCTGCGCGCCTTGGCCCGGTAGGCGCAGCGGTTTGTGCAAAGCGTGACGTGAACGCTATCCTTGGGCCGGACGTCTATCCGTGGAATGGGAGAAGCAAGCGTGGATAAAGTCATCGTCATCACCGGTGGCGGCCGCGGAATCGGGGCGGCCACGGCGCTGTTGGCTGCCGAGTTGGGCTATCGGATCTGCATCAACTACCAGTCCGATGAAAGCGCCGCGCAAGAGGTGCTCGAACAGGTCCGGGCCAAGGGCGCACAGGCGATTGCCGTGCGCGCCGATGTGAGCATCGAGGACGAAGTGATCGGCCTGTTCAACCGGGTGGATGCCGAGCTGGGGCGTGTCACGGCATTGGTGAATAATGCCGGGACGGTTGCCCAGAAAGCCCGGCTCGATGAAATGTCCGAATTCCGCATTCTCAAGATTATGAAGACTAACGTGCTGGGCCCGATTCTCTGCGCCAAGCACGCGGTGCTGCGCATGTCGCCCCGGCATGGCGGGCAGGGCGGCAGCATCGTCAACGTTTCGTCCGTGGCCGCTCGCCTGGGCTCCCCCAACGAGTACATCGACTACGCGGCCTCCAAGGGCGCGCTGGACACCTTCACCGTCGGCCTGTCCAAAGAAGTGGCCGGCGAAGGCATTCGCGTCAACGCGGTGCGCCCGGGTTACATCTACACCGATTTCCATGCCCTGAGCGGCGACCCGGACCGGGTCAGCAAACTGGAATCGGCGATTCCCATGGCCCGGGGCGGTCGTCCGGATGAAGTCGCCGAGGCGATTATCTGGCTGCTGTCGGACAAGGCTTCGTATGCGACCGGGACGTTCGTGGACCTGGGCGGTGGGCGCTGAGCCCTGAGCCCTGGGTTGTCTGGCCTGGCCCCATCGCGAGCAAGCTCGCTCCCACAGGGGACGATGTTCCAATGTGGGAGCGAGCTTGCTCGCGATGGCGTCCTTACCGACAATCCCTATCAAAACGACCGAATAATCCGCCCCAGCGTCTCCATGGCTTTTTCCGAGGCCTCGGTCCATGGGCTGCCGTAGTTCAAGCGAATGCAATTCCTGAAACGCCGGGTCGGTGAGAAGATCGGCCCCGGGGCGATGCTGATGCCTTGGGCCAGGGCCATCTGGAACAGTTTCAGCGAATCCATCTGCTCCGGCAGCTCCAGCCACAGGAAGTAGCCGCCCGCCGGCTGGCTGACCCGGGTCTGGGCCGGGAAATAACGGGCGATGGCGCTCAGCATCGCGCTTTGCTGTTCTTCCAGGGCGTAGCGCAGTTTGCGCAGGTGACGGTCGTAGCCGCCGTGCTGCAGGTAGTCGGCGATGGCGGCCTGGGCCGGCATCGAGGCGCATAGCGAGGTCATGAGTTTGAGCCGTTCGATTTTCTGCGCATAGCGCCCGGCGGCGACCCAGCCGATGCGATAGCCCGGGGCCAGGCTCTTGGCGAACGAACCGCAATGCATCACCAGCCCTTCGGTGTCGAACGCCTTGGCGGGTTTGGGGGCCTGCTGGCCGTAATAGAGCTCGGCGTACACGTCATCTTCGATCAACGGCACCTGGTGGCGGCGCAACAGCTCCACCAGGGCCTTTTTCCTTTCCTCGGGCATGGTCGCGCCGAGGGGGTTCTGGAAACTGGTCATGCACCAGCAGGCCTTGATCGGATGGCGTTCGAGGGTCTGTTCCAGCACCTCCAGGTCGATGCCGTCGCGTGGATGGACGGGAATTTCCACGGCCTTGAGCTTGAGTCGTTCCAGCACTTGCAGGCAGGCGTAGAACGCCGGTGCCTCGATCGCCACCAGGTCGCCGGGCTCGGTCACGGCTTGCAGGCACAGGTTCAAGGCTTCCAGGGCACCGTTGGTGACCAGCAGTTCTTCCATGGGCAGCATCAACCCGCCCACCATGTAGCGCAAGGCGATCTGGCGGCGCAATTGTGGATTACCTGGCGACATGTCCGTGACCACTACCCGTGGGTCCATGTCCCGTGTGGCGCTGGACAGCGAGCGCGACAAGCGTTGCAACGGAAACAGCAGCGGGCTGGGGAACGCCGATCCGAACGGTACGGTGGCCGGGTCCTTGATCGAGTCCAGCACCGAAAACACCAGTTCGCTGACGTCCACTTCGGTGGACTCGTGCAGTTGGGTGCTGATGGCCGGCTCGGAAAACGGGCTTGGCGCATGGGTGTTGACGAAATAGCCCGAGCGCGGCCGGGCGCGGATCAGGCCGCGTCGCTCCAGCAGGTAATAGGCCTGGAACACGGTGGACGGGCTGACGCCGTAGGTCTGGCTGGCATAACGCACCGAGGGCACGCGCTGGCCGGGCCCCAGCATGCCGGAGCGGATCAGTTCAGCGATGTCGTCGGCGAATTTTTCATAGCGTTTCATGGCGGGCCCAGTCTTGAGTGACACATGGTTTGCGCTTTTTAAACTGTGGGGAGCCTTGCTCCCACAAGCTCGCTCCCACAGGGCGCCCGGCATCTTAAGCTTCAACGATTCATCGGCGCGACAAAACGGCTCTTGGCCAGGCTGTAGATGCCGGGTTCATCGTTGTCGGCCACCTTGAAGGTCATTTCCTGAGAGCCGCTGCGAGGCCGCTCGCTGAGCATCGCCACCGACACCGGCACATCGACGATTTCCCCTGGCGCCAGGCTCAGTTGGGTCTTGCCTTGGAGGACGAATTCGTCGCCATCCACCAGGGACAGGTGATAGTCCTGGCGTTGCTGGGTCTTGTTGATGATTTTCAGGCTGTAGATGTTCTCGATCTGGCCTGCGCTGTTTTCGCGGAACAGGCCACGGTCCTTGCTGACATCCAGCGACACCATGGGCCGTTGCACCAGGGCCAGGGCCAGCGCGCCGATCATCACCAGCAGCACGGCGGTATAGCCGATCAGCCGAGGCCTGAGCAGGTGAGTCTTGCCCCCCTGCAATTGATGTTCCGAGGTGTATTTGATCAGGCCACGGGCGTAGCCCATCTTGTCCATGATCGAGTCGCAGGCGTCGATGCACGCCGCGCAGCCGATGCATTCCATCTGCAAGCCGTCGCGGATGTCGATGCCGGTGGGGCAGACCTGCACGCACATCTGGCAGTCGATGCAGTCGCCCAGGCCAATATTGGCCGGCTTCACCTCGCGTTTGCGCGGGCCACGGATTTCGCCACGGGCCGTGTCGTAGGAAATGGTCAACGTGTCCTTGTCGAACATCACGCTCTGAAAGCGTGCATAGGGGCACATGTGCATGCACACCGCTTCCCGCAGCCAGCCGGCGTTGAGGTAGGTGGCGGCGGTGAAAAACAGTACCCAGAACAGGCTGACGCCGCCGATCTGCAGGGTCAGCAGCTCTTCGGCCAAGGGACGGATCGGCGTGAAGTAACCCACGAACGTCAGGCCGGTGAGCAGGCTGATGGCCAGCCACAAGCTGTGCTTGGCGCTACGGCGCAACAGTTTGTTCAGGCCCCAGGGGGCCGCTTGCAGCTTGATCCGCTGGTTGCGTTCGCCTTCGGTGATTTTCTCGCACCACATGAACAGCCATGTCCAGGAACTCTGCGGGCAGGTGTAGCCACACCACACGCGACCGGCAAACACGGTGATCGCAAACAGGCCGAAGGCGGCGATGATCAACAGGGCCGACAGCAGGATGAAGTCCTGGGGCCAGAAGGTCGCACCAAAAATATGGAATTTGCTTTCGGAAAGGTCCCAGAGCACCGCCTGGCGGCCACCCCAGTTCAACCACACCGTGCCAAAGAACAGCAGGAACAGAACCCCCGCACCGCTGATGCGCAAGGTGCGGAACAAACCGGTGAAGCTACGGGTGTGGATCAGGTTGTCGGTGGTCCTGGCCTTGATCTTCGTCGGCGCAGGTTCGAACGTCTGTATCAACTGGACGGGGATTCTATCGCTCATGGTCGGTCGCTCATCAGCCTCTATCTGGCCGGCGCACTATGACCATGGAACTGTTTGCATAACAGACTCAGGTGTTTCGATAAAAACCGGATCAGATGCCGCGAAGCCCAGGCGCTGCGACACTTTGATGCATCGGGGGGCGAGCGAACAACACCTTGCTCGCGTTGGGCTCTGTAGGAGCTGGCGAAGCCTGCGATCTTTTGATCTTGATCTTTCGCTTTGGACTCAATGAGGAATGGAAAGATCGCAGCCTCGCTTCGCTCGACAGCTCCTACGCAGTTCGTACAGGTCGCAGTTGGTGGGTGGCGTCAGATCGCCGAGCCGCTGTCGCTGGCCTTCAGGTGCTTGCGCCCGTCGACTGCGCCGGCCACGGTCAGTGCATCGGCCTCGGCTTCGGTGATATAGATCCGGTCGCCATTGACCTCCACGGCTGACATGGCCTTGTCCGGGTCAGTGATGATGACCAACTCGCTGGCGGGGCGCAGCTTGGTTCCGTTGAGGGTTTTGATATGGCAGGTATTGTCTTTGTCGATTCGCTCAAGCATGACGTCGCTCCTTCCTGAATGTCCTGAGTATTAGGTTCCAACCGCTGGCCAGGGTTCGTTGTGGCTGATCAGCGGTCGGGCGCACCTCTGGCTTCGCTTGCGGTCCATCGTCTATCCAATGAGAAAGAGGACGGTCCATGGAAGCCTGGTGGCATGAAGTCTGGATAACCCTGCAGGCGGAATTCGCCGACATCACCGATGCCCAGCAGATGACCCGGGTCACGGTGCGGCTGGTCATGGCCGCGCTGTTGGGCGGCATCCTGGGCTTCGAGCGCGAACACAAGGGCAAGGCTGCCGGCGTGCGGACCCACATGCTCGTGGCACTGGGGGCGGCGTTGTTCGTATTGGTGCCGCAGATGTCCGGGTCCCAGGCCGACGCCATGAGCCGGGTGATACAAGGGGTGGTCGCCGGCATCGGTTTTCTGGGGGCTGGCACGATCCTGAAAAACAACGCCGGCGACGAAGGCCACGTCAAGGGCCTGACCACCGCCGCTGGCCTGTGGATGACCGCGGCCATTGGCGTCGCCGCCGGGCTGGGCCGGGAAGCGACTGCGTTACTCAGTACGGTGTTGGCCCTGGTGATCTTCAGTGTGATGCCGGTCATTGTTCGGGCACTGGAGAAGGGCGACAAGCCATCCGCCTGAACATAAGACCTGTGGGAGCACGCTCGCTCCGAGCGGCGTTCCGATGATGGCGGAGGATCAGCCAGCCACTATGCTGATTGACACTCCGCTATCGCGAGCAAGCTCGCTCCCACAGGGATTGGCACCGAGTCGTTGAATCAAACCCGCTCCGGCGGCGCCTCGCTGGGCGGGTCACCCTTGGGCGGTTGTGGGGTCAGCGGCGGGTCTTTCTCTGGAATCGGTTCCGGATCAGGACCGGGCGGGGGCAAGGTGGGGTCGTCAATGTTCGGATCGGGTGTTTCGGCCGGAATGGGAATATTCATCGGGACGGGTCTCCGTAACGCACATGGCTTGAGTCGTGCTTATGGTTGTTGACCATCCTGTACCGGGTTTGATCCCGGATACATCGAGGGTAAATCCCGCTGAACTTTTAGCCGTCGCCCCGGTTCGGAGTTTAAGTGAGTTTTTTTCAGGGACCCGTTGGGCCTTTACCGCCACAAGCGCGTCCATGGGGCGTAAAAGGAGCGATGCTCGATGACTGCTGAACACCCGTCTGACCTGGCCTATAACCCGCATTTGCCGTTGTCTCAAGCCTTGTTGTTACCGCGTATCGCGATTGAAAACACCATGCCGGTGATCGACGGCGGGCAATTTGCCGCCAAGGCCGTGGCCGGGCAGGACGTGACGGTGACCAGTAAAGTGTTCGCCGACGGTCACGACAAGCTGGCGGTGCGCATTCGCTGGCGTTCGCTGCAGGATGAGCTGTGGAACAGCGAGGTCATGAGCGACCTGGGCAATAACGGCTGGCGCGGCCAGTTCAACGTGCCGGAGCAAGGTCGCTATGTCTTCTGCATCGAGGCCTGGATCGATCAGTTCGCCAGTTTCCGCTACGAGCTGGAGAAGAAATTCGGTGCCGGGGTGCCGATCAGCCTGGAGTTGCAGGAAGGACGCAACCAAGTGCAAATGGCCGTCGAGCGCAGCACAGGGGAACTGAGCGAGCAACTGGCGGCCTTGCACCACGAGCTTTCCGGCCTGTTGCCGACGGAGCAGGTGGCGCTGTTCCTGGCACCGCGCAGTGCCGACCTGATGTCCCTGGCCGATCATCGACCTTACTTGAGCATCAGCCCCGAATATCCATTGGATGTGGAGCGCAAGCTGTCCGAGTTTGCCAGTTGGTATGAGCTGTTTCCCCGCTCGATCACCGACGATCCCCAGCGCCATGGCACGTTCAATGACGTGCATTCGCGCCTGCCGGTAATCCAGGACATGGGGTTCGACGTGCTGTACTTCCCGCCGATCCACCCCATCGGTCGCAGTTTCCGCAAAGGTCCGAACAATTCCCTCACGGCCGGTCCCGACGACCCGGGCAGCCCCTATGCCATCGGCAGCGAGGAGGGCGGGCACGAGGCCATTCACCCGCAATTGGGCAGCCGTGAAGATTTCCGGCGCCTGGTGGCGGCCGCCGCGCAGCACGGCCTGGAGATTGCCCTCGACTTCGCGATCCAGTGTTCCCAGGACCACCCCTGGCTCAAGCAGCACCCGGGCTGGTTCAGCTGGCGGCCGGACGGCACGATCAAATACGCGGAAAACCCGCCGAAGAAATACCAGGACATCGTCAACGTCGATTTCTACGCGGCCGATGCGATTCCCAGCCTGTGGTTGGAACTGCGGGACATCGTGGTGGGCTGGGTCGAGGAAGGCGTGAAGATATTTCGCGTCGACAACCCTCACACCAAGCCACTGCCGTTCTGGCAATGGCTGATCGCCGATGTCCGGGCCCAATACCCCGAAGTGATCTTCCTGGCTGAAGCGTTCACCACCCCGGCCATGATGGCGCGACTGGGCAAGGTCGGTTATTCCCAGAGCTACACCTATTTCACCTGGCGCAACACCAAGGCCGAGCTGGCCACCTACTTCACCGAGCTCAACGAGTCGCCTTGGCGTGAATGCTACCGGCCGAACTTTTTCGTCAACACGCCAGACATCAACCCGGCCTTTCTCCATGAGTCGGGGCGCCCGGGCTTCTTGATCCGCGCAGCCCTGGCAACCATGGGTTCGGGCCTGTGGGGCATGTATTCGGGCTTCGAACTGTGCGAATCGGCCCCGGTACCGGGCAAAGAGGAATACCTCGATTCGGAGAAATACGAGATCCGTCCTCGCGACTTCACCGCGCCGGGCAACATCATTGCCGAGATCGCCCAGCTCAACCGCATCCGCCGACAGAACCCGGCGCTGCATACCCACTTGGGCCTGAAAATCTACAACGCGTGGAACGACAACATTCTCTATTTCGGCAAGCGCACCGCCGACGGCAGCAATTTCATCCTGGTGGCGGTGAGCCTTGATCCGCACAACCCGCAGGAAGCCAGTTTCGAATTGCCGTTGTGGGAAATGGGCCTGCCCGACGACGCCCAGACCCAAGGCGAGGATTTGATGAACGGGCATCGCTGGACCTGGTACGGCAAGTACCAGTTCATGCGCATCGATCCGGCGTACCAGCCGTTCGGGATTTGGCGGATCAGCGTGGCGTGACGCCGTGGGAGCAAGGCTTGCCTGCGCTGAAGAGGGGGCGGGTCCCCTGAGGGGGCGAGGCGCCTGTATCGCGAGCAAGCTTTGCTCCCACAAAGCGCAGGCCTCACCCCATAAAAAGACCGCTCAAGCCTGTATCCCGCGGCTTTAATGAATTATCAGGAGTTGCAAATGGCGAAGAAACCCCGGTCTGCCACCTTCATCAAGGATCCGCTCTGGTACAAGGACGCGGTGATTTACCAGGTCCACGTTAAATCCTATTTCGACTCCAATAACGACGGGATCGGCGATTTCCCCGGCCTGATCGAGAAACTCGACTACATCGCCGACTTGGGCGTCAACACCATCTGGTTGCTGCCGTTCTATCCTTCCCCCCGGCGCGACGACGGTTATGACATCGCCGAATACCGTGGCGTCAGCCCCGACTACGGCACCATGGCCGATGCGCGGCGGTTCATCGCCGAAGCCCATAAGCGCAACCTGCGGGTCATCACCGAGCTGGTCATCAACCACACCTCGGACCAACACCCCTGGTTCCAGCGCGCGCGCAAGGCCAAGCCGGGTTCGAAGGCGCGGGACTTCTATGTCTGGTCCGATGACGACCACAAGTACGACGGCACGCGGATCATCTTCCTCGACACCGAAAAGTCCAACTGGACCTGGGACCCAGTGGCGGGCCAATACTTCTGGCACCGTTTCTACTCCCACCAGCCCGACCTCAACTTCGACAACCCTCAGGTCATCAAGGCCGTGTTGTCGGTGATGCGCTACTGGCTGGACATGGGCATCGACGGCCTGCGCCTGGACGCCATCCCGTACCTGATCGAGCGCGACGGCACCAACAATGAAAACCTGCCCGAGACCCATGACGTCCTGAAACTGATCCGTGCCGAAATCGACGCCAACTATCCTGACCGCATGCTGCTGGCCGAAGCCAACCAGTGGCCGGAAGACACCCAGTTGTACTTCGGTGATGTCGACGCCCAAGGGATGAACGGTGACGAATGCCACATGGCTTTCCACTTCCCGCTGATGCCGCGCATGTACATGGCACTGGCCCAGGAAGACCGTTTCCCGATCACCGACATCCTGCGCCAGACCCCGGAGATCCCCGCCAATTGCCAGTGGGCGATTTTCCTGCGCAACCACGATGAATTGACCCTGGAGATGGTCACCGACAAGGAGCGCGACTACCTGTGGAATTACTACGCGGCCGACCGTCGGGCGCGCATCAACTTGGGGATTCGCCGGCGCCTGGCGCCGCTGGTGGAGAGCGATCGTCGTCGCGTGGAGTTGCTCAACAGCCTGCTGTTGTCGATGCCTGGCACGCCGACGTTGTACTACGGTGATGAAATCGGCATGGGCGACAACATCTACCTGGGCGACCGCGATGGCGTGCGTACGCCGATGCAATGGTCCATCGACCGTAACGGCGGCTTCTCCCGCGCCGACCCGGCCAGCCTGGTGCTGCCGCCGATCATGGATCCGCAGTACGGCTACCAGTCGGTCAACGTCGAGACCCAGGCCGGCGACCCGCATTCGTTGCTCAACTGGACCCGGCGGATGCTGGCGGTGCGCAAGCAGTCCAAGGCCTTTGGCCGGGGCACGCTGAAAATGCTCTCGCCCAGCAACCGCCGGATCCTGGCCTACACCCGCGAATACACCGGCCCCGACGGCAAGCACGAAATCATCCTGTGCGTGGCCAACGTGTCCCGCAGCGCCCAGGCCGCCGAACTGGACCTGTCGGTCTACGCCGGCATGGTTCCGGTGGAGATGCTCGGTGGCAACGCGTTCCCGCCCATCGGCCAGTTGAACTTCCTGCTGACCCTGGCGCCGTACGGTTTCTATTGGTTCGTCCTGGCGGCGGAAAACCAGATGCCGAGCTGGCACGTGGAACCGGCCCAGAGCCTGCCGGACTTCACCACCCTGGTACTGAAAAAACGCCTGGAAGAATTGCTCGAGGCGCCATCGCGCACCACGCTGGAGCAAACCATCCTGCCCAGCTGGTTGCAGAACCGGCGCTGGTTCGCCGGCAAGGACAGTGCGATCGAGAAGGTCGACATTGTCTATGGCGTGCGCTTCGGCGATCCGCAGCGCCCCGTGCTCCTCAGTGAAATCGATGTCACCAGTGGCGGCCAGACCCTGCGTTATCAGTTGCCGTTCGGCTTGCTCGCCGAAGACCAGGTCGGTGCGGCCTTGCCGCAGCAACTGGCCTTGTCGCGGGTACGTCGGGGGCGTCAGGTGGGGTTGATCACCGATGCATTCAGCCTGGAAAGCTTCGTGCGTGCCGTGCTGCACAGCATGCAGACTGCCACGGTGCTGCCACTTGCCGAAGGTGAGTTGCGCTTCGAGCCGACCGAAGGCCTGGCGGCATTGAACCTGGGAGACGAGCCGGAGGTTCGCTACCTGTCCGCTGAACAGTCCAACAGTTCGGTGGTAGTGGGGGGCAGCCTCGTACTCAAGCTGATCCGCAAGGTGGCCTCGGGCGTGCACCCGGAACTGGAAATGAGCGCCTACCTGACCGCCGCGGGTTTCAGCAATATTTCACCGCTGCTGGGTTCGGTGGTTCGCCGCGATGCTGAAGGTGAAGATGCCTTGCTGATGATCGCCCAGGGCTACCTGAGCAATCAGGGCGACGCCTGGGAGTGGACCCAGAACAACCTCGAACGCGCCTTGCGCGATGAGCTGGCGGACGCCGTGTCCGAGCAGGAGCAGCATTACAACGCCTTGGGCGAACTGAAGGATTTCGCCGGCATGCTCGGCCAGCGCCTGGGAGAAATGCACCGGGTACTGGCCCAGGCTACCGACGACCCGGACTTCGCGCCGCAGGCCACCAACGCCAAGGAAGCCCAGGCCATCGGCAAGGACGTGGCCGGCCAGGTGGAAAACGCCTTGCGTCTGCTCAAGCAGAACCAGAGCCAATTGAACCCCGCGGACCAGGCCATGGTCGCACGTTTGTTGGAGCACAGGAAAACCGTCCTGGCCCATGTCCAGGCGTTGGCCGGCAAGGCCGTCGGTGGCTTGCGTATCCGCGTCCATGGCGACCTGCATCTGGGCCAAGTGTTGGTGATCAAGGGCGACGCCTACCTGATCGATTTCGAAGGTGAGCCGGCGCGGCCATTGCATGAACGACGGGGCAAGCACAGCCCGTACAAGGACGTCAGCGGCGTGTTGCGTTCCTTCGATTATGCGGCGGCCATGGCGATCCACTTGAATACCGTCGACAGCACGGCCGATGCCGATGCGGCGCGGCAACGGGTCGCCGAGCGTTATTTGAAAGAGGCCCGCCGGGCATTTGTCGAGGCATATCGGCTGGCGGCAGCTAGTCTTGCCCATGAGTGGAAGGATGCTGAAGGCGAAGACGCCGCGCTGGCGTTGTTCGGCCTGGAGAAGGCGGCCTATGAAGTGGCCTATGAAGCCGAGAATCGCCCCGCCTGGCTGCCCGTGCCGTTGCACGGTCTGGTCGGGTTGTTGAGTGGGCTGCAACCCTTTTCCGACTTAGCCGGACCGATTTAGTGGAGAGAATCATGAGCGTCTCGAACAAAGAACCCCAGGGGCAGGCCAATGAATCCTTGTTGCCGGCCCTCCATGACATCGACGCGCTGGTGCGCGCCGAACATCACGATCCGTTTTCCATCCTGGGTCCCCATGGCGACGGCGCCGGCGGCCAGTTCATCCGCGCCTACCTGCCTGGCGCCTTGAGCGTGCATGTGCTGGCCCGGGAGGGCGGCGAAGAGCTGGGGGAACTGCAACCCACCGAAACCCCGGGATTGTTCGTCGGCCATTTCGATCGCGCCCAGGCGTACTTGCTGCGCACCCGTTGGGCCGGCGGCGAGCAGGTTGCCGAAGACCCGTACAGCTTCGGCCCATTGCTGGGGGAGATGGACCTCTACCTGTTCGCCGAGGGCAATCACCGCGACCTCAGTTCCTGCCTCGGTGCACAACTGACCACCGTCGACGGTGTCGAGGGCGTGCGCTTCGCCGTGTGGGCACCGAATGCACGACGCGTCTCGGTGGTGGGGGACTTCAACGTCTGGGACGGGCGCCGGCATCCGATGCGCATCCGTTATCCATCCGGCGTGTGGGAGATCTTTATCCCGAGGCTTGGCCCCGGTGAAGGTTACAAATATGAAATCCTCGGCGCCCACGGCATCCTGCCCCTCAAGGCCGACCCGGTGGCGCTGGCCACGCAGATGCCGCCGGACACGGCGTCGAAAGTCGCCTCGCCCTTGATGATCGAGTGGCAGGACGACGAGTGGATGCAGAGTCGTCGCGAACGCCAGCTACCGGGCGCGCCCTTGTCGATCTATGAGTTGCATGCCGGCTCCTGGCAGTGCGAAATCGACGAAGCGGGCGAGGTGGCCCGGCAATACAACTGGCATGAAATGGCCGAGCGGCTGATTCCGTATGTCAGGGATCTGGGCTTCACTCACATCGAGCTGATGCCGATCATGGAACACCCGTTCGGCGGCTCCTGGGGCTATCAGCCGCTGTCGCAATTCGCGCCAACGGCACGCTTCGGATCGCCCGACGATTTCGCCGCGTTCGTCAACGCCTGCCACCAGGCCAATATCGGCGTCATCCTCGACTGGGTGCCGGCGCATTTCCCCACCGACACCCACGGCCTGGCCCAGTTCGATGGCACCGCGCTGTACGAATACGGCAACCCGCTGGAGGGTTTCCACCAGGATTGGGACACGCTGATCTACAACCTGGGCCGCACCGAAGTGCACGGTTTCATGCTGGCTTCGGCGTTGCACTGGCTCAAGCATTTCCACGTCGATGGCCTGCGGGTGGATGCCGTGGCCTCGATGTTGTACCGCGACTATTCGCGCAAGGCCGGCGAGTGGGTGCCCAACCGCCACGGCGGTCGGGAAAACCTCGAAGCCATCGATTTCCTCCGGCACCTCAACGATGTGGTGGCGCTGGAAACCCCCGGTGCGCTGGTCATCGCCGAAGAGTCCACCGCGTGGCCGGGGGTCAGCCAGAGTACCCAGCAGGGCGGCCTGGGTTTTGCCTACAAGTGGAACATGGGCTGGATGCACGATTCGCTGCACTACATCCAGCAAGACCCGGTGTACCGCGCCCATCACCATAACGAACTGAGTTTCGGCCTGGTGTATGCCTGGTCCGAACGTTTCGTACTGCCGATTTCCCACGACGAAGTGGTCCATGGCAAACGCTCGCTGATCGACAAGATGCCCGGTGACCGCTGGCAGAAATTCGCCAACCTGAGGGCCTACCTCAGCTTCATGTGGGGCCATCCCGGCAAGAAGCTGTTGTTCATGGGGTGCGAGTTCGGCCAATGGCGCGAGTGGAACCACGACCAGCAGTTGGATTGGTACCTGCTGCAATACCCTGAGCATCGGGGTGTGCAGAAGCTGGTGAGCGATCTGAACCGGCTGTACCGCGAAGAACCGGCGCTGCATGACCAGGATGACGCGCCGCAGGGCTTCCAGTGGCTGATTGGCGACGATGCGCTCAACAGCGTCTACGCCTGGCTGCGCTGGAGCAAGGAGGGGCGGCCGGTGCTGGTGGTCGCCAACTTCACCCCGGTGCCGCGCGAGGCCTACCGGGTCGGCGTGCCGTTCGCCGGGCGTTGGGTGGAATTGCTCAACAGCGACGCCGACACCTACGCCGGTTCCAACTACGGCAACGGCGGCGGCGCCTTCACCGAAGAGGTGCCCAGCCATGGCCAGGCCCTGTCGCTGGAACTGAACCTGCCGCCGTTGGCGGTGTTGATCATGCGGCCGGAGGGTTAGGTTTTACAAAAGCCTGAAGGCGAACGATGACGGTGGCGCTCATGAATCCCAATGTGGGAGCGAGCTTGCTCGCGATAGCGGAGTGTCAGTCGACAGCAATGTGGCTGACCCACCGCCATCGCGAGCAAGCTCGCTCTCACAAGGGATATCGGTCGCTTTAACGAACCAGGCACGGCTGCTTGTTGTTGAACGTCCAGCCCGGAATCAGGAACTGCATCGCCACCGCATCGTCCCGCGCCCCCAGGCCCATGCCTTTGTACAACTCATGGGCCTTGGCCAATTGGTCGAGGTCTAGCTCGATCCCCAACCCCGGCTTTTTCGGCACCTGTACGCAGCCGCCCTGGATCTGCAAGGGCGCCTTGGTCAGTCGCTGGCCGTCCTGCCAGATCCAGTGGGTGTCGATGGCGGTGATGTCGCCCGGTGCCGCGGCGGCCACGTGGGTGAACATTGCCAGGGAAATGTCGAAGTGGTTGTTGGAGTGCGAGCCCCAGGTCAGGCCCCACTCGTTGCACATCTGCGCCACCCGCACGGAACCCTGCATGGTCCAGAAGTGCGGGTCGGCCAGGGGAATGTCCACGGACTGCAAGGTGATGGCGTGACCCATCTCGCGCCAGTCGGTGGCGATCATGTTGGTCGCAGTCTTGAGGCCCGTGGCGCGGCGGAATTCGGCCATGACCTCGCGCCCCGAATAGCCGTTCTCGGCACCGCAAGGGTCTTCGGCATAGGCCAGCACGTTGTGTTGGTCACGGCACAAACGGATCGCTTCCTTGAGTGACCAGGCGCCGTTCGGGTCCAGGGTGATGCGTGCCTGGGGAAAACGTTCGGCCAATGCCGTGACCGCTTCGATTTCTGCGTCGCCTTGGAGCACGCCGCCCTTGAGCTTGAAGTCCTGGAAGCCATAGTGGGCCTGGGCCGCTTCGGCCAGGCGGACCACGGCGTCGGCGTCCAGGGCCTTTTCGTGGCGCACGCGGAACCAGTCGTTGTCGGCGTCCGGTTCGCTGCGATAGGCCAGGTCGGTCTGCTGGCGATCACCGACATAAAACAGGTAGCCGAGCATCTTCACTTCGTCGCGCTGCTGGCCTTCGCCGAGCAGGGCGGCGACCGGTACGTCCAGGTGTTGGCCGAGTAGATCCAGCAGCGCCGCTTCCAGGCCAGTGACCGCGTGGATGGTGATGCGCAGGTCGAAGGTCTGCAGGCCACGGCCGCCGGCATCACGGTCGGCGAAGGCCTGGCGGACCGTGTTGAGGATCTTCTGGTACGTGCCGATGGGGCTGCCGACCACCAGCGAGCGGGCGTCTTCGAGGGTCTGGCGAATGCGCTCGCCGCCGGGCACTTCGCCTACGCCGGTGTGGCCGGCGTTGTCCTTGAGAATGACGATATTGCGGGTGAAGAACGGACCATGGGCGCCGCTGAGGTTCAGCAGCATGCCGTCATGGCCGGCCACGGGCACGACCTGCATGCTGGTGATGATCGGGGCTTTGCGGGTTTCAGGAATACTCATCTGTACTTATCCTTGGCAATCGAATGATCAGAGGTGGCTGGTGGCCGGATCGGACGGCGTCGTCACGGCTTTGGGCTTGGGCGTGTTGCGTGCGGCAAACACGATGATCGCGGCAATGATCGAGGTGGCCGCCAGGCCATAGAGGCCGCCCTGGATCGAGCCGGTGTGCTCTTCCAGCAGGCCGAACGTAGTCGGGGCGACGAACCCGCCGAGGTTGCCCACCGAGTTGATCAGGGCAATCACCCCGGCGGCGATCCGGGCGTCCAGGTAAGCCTGGGGAATCGGCCAGAACAGCGACGATGCCGATTTGAAACCCAGGGCGGCGAAGCAGATGGCGACGAAGGCGAAAATCGGTCCGCCGGTGGTGGACATGAACATCCCGGCCGCCGCGATCAACAGGGCTGCGGCGACCCAGGCCTGCTGGAATTTCCACTTGGCCGACAGCGAGGCGAAGGCGTACATGCCGACGATGGACAGCAACCACGGGATCGAATTGAACAGCCCGACCTGAATGTCGCTCAGTTCGCCCATTTTCTTGATGATGCTCGGCAGCCAGAACGTGGCGGCATAGATCGTCAATTGAATGAAGAAGTAGATCAGGCAAAACAGGATGATCTGGCGGTCCTTGAGCAACTGACCGATGGACAGTTTGATCGGCGAGGCAGCTTCCCGTGCCCGTTGTTCATCGTCGATGGCCTTGACCAGCACATCCTGTTCTTCACGGCTCAGCCATTTGGCGTCATGGGGCTTGGAGTCCAGCCAGAACCAGACGAAGACGCACAGGCAGACGGAAAACATCCCTTCGATGAAGTACATCCACTGCCAGCCGTGCATGCCCAGGCCGTTGATTTGCAGCAGCAGCCCCGACAGCGGGCCGGAGATCAGCGACGCAATGGCCGAGCCGCTGAGGAAGATGGCGATGGCTTTGCCACGCTCGACGCCGGGCAGCCAGCGGGTGAAATAGTAGATCACCCCAGGGAAGAACCCGGCTTCGGCCACGCCCAGCAAAAAGCGCAGGATGTAGAAGTGGGTTTCGTTCTGGATGAAGGCCATGGCCGCCGCCACCAGGCCCCAGGTGAGCATGATGCGGGTCAGCCAGATGCGAGCGCCGATGCGTTGCAGGAGGATATTGGACGGGACTTCGAACAGCGCGTAGCCGACAAAGAACAGGCCGGCGCCTAAGCCGTAGGCGGCGGCACCGATCCCCAGGTCGTGCTCCATGTGGGCACGGACGAAGCCGATGTTCACGCGGTCGATGTAGTTGACGATAAACATGATGACGAACAGCGGCAGGATGTGGCGCTTGACCTTGGAAATGGCCGACAGCAGCACCGGATCCGCGCCGGCATTCGCCTTGGGGCTGGATGTGTTCACTGGTTTTTCTCCCACTCGTTATTTTTATGCGGGGCATCGTGCAAGTGCCGATGTTGATAGACATCATACAACTTGATTTTTTTGGATGACAAGCGGTTTTTCAGCATCATTGGATTAGGTGAATGGCGTTTTTATGCCGTATTTGTTGGGGGTGTCCGGCTATTGTGATTTTATCCAGCGTCTGTCGGGCTTGCGCGAAGCCGTTTTTTGAAGGGGTGATTTTTGCTCTGATGGGCTGATCTTGAGTGTTGTCATACAAGTTGATGGCTTGACGATGAGATTTCCGACGTAGGCTGGTGATACGATCAGTCAGCCTGTTTTCGAGGAACCCCGGCGATGCCGCAAGACACCGACGCGCCCCTGCGCAAGCGTACCCATAACCTGGCCCATGACCTGGTGACGAAGCTGAGCCAGAGCATCTTGCTGGGGCAGTTGAAACCGGGTGAGAAGCTGCCATCGGAAGGTGCCATCGTGCAGGCCCATGGCGTCAGCCGGACGGTGGTGCGCGAGGCGATTTCCAAGTTGCAGGCTTCGGGGCTGGTAGAGACCCGCCACGGCATCGGCACCTTCGTGCTGGCGCAAACCGGCGAGCCAGGGTTGCGCCTGAATGTCGACACCGCCGCGGGGGTGCGGGCGATCCTGGAACTGCGCCTGGGCCTGGAGACCCAGGCCGTCGCCTTGGCGGCCCAGCGCCGCAGCGAACCCCAGTTGCAGCAGATGCGCCAGGCGCTGGATGACTATCAGCGGTTGTCCAACAACAACGACAGCTGTGTCGAAGCCGACCGGCGTTTCCATCTGCTCATCGCCGAAGCCACGGACAACGCCTGTTTTGTCGAAATCATGCAGCACCTGGGCAGTGCGATGATTCCCCGGACCCGCGTGAACGTGGCCGAGCGCGGCCAGGCCGATCTCAGCAAGCTGGCGCAGTTGGCCAACCTTGAGCACGAGGCGATCTTCAACGCGATCAAGCGCCAGGACCCGGACGCCGCCCGCGCCGCCATGTGGCTGCACCTGACCAACAGCCGTGATCGGTTTGGCGCGGGATCCTGACGGTTCATCGTCGCCTGACCCACTGCCATCGCGAGCAAGCTCGCTCCCACCGTTTTTTTCGAGGTGTTCTCAACGGTGGGAGCGAGCTTGCTCGCGATGGCGGCGGCACACCCAACATTCCATCACTGACCCACCGCTTCCCACAGCAGAGGCGTGGATATTTCCGTGGGTCAGCCCGCTTTGGCCGGGCCGGTGGGGGCGTTTCCGGCCATGGGGGCGGGGGCGCTTTTCATCAGGGCATCCAACGCCTGCCGGTAGTTTTTGCCCGCCAGGCTCATGCTGTTGTTATGCGTCGCCCCGGGCACCAGCAGCAGGCGCTTGGGTTCCCGGGCGGCGTTGAACAGTTGCTCACTGAAGCGTGGCGGCACGTAGCCGTCGGCGGCGCCATGGACAATCAGCAGCGGCATGTTGATCTCGCCGATCTTGTCGATGGAGTCGAACTTCTGCGACAGCAACCAGCGCACCGGCAGGGATGTATTCGCCATCGCGGTGGCGACATCGCCCAGGGAGGTGAACGTGGATTCGATCACCAGGCCCCGGACCTGGGCTTTGCCATCTTTCGCTGCCTGCTGACCGAGCTGCGCAGCGAGATCCACCGCGACGGCGCCGCCCAAGGAATGACCATAGATCAGCCGCAGGCTTGGGTCCGGTTGCAGCGCTTCGAGATGCTCCCAGGCGATGCGCGCATCTTCATAGACACTCGCTTCCGATGGCAGATCTCCCTGGCTTTTGCCAAAGCCCCGGTAGTCGATGGCCAGCACCGAATAGCCCAGCGCCCGCAGTTGCTGGATACGAAACAACTGGCCAGTCAAATTCCAGCGCACACCGTGCAAATATAGGATGGCCGGTGCATTCTTGCGTTCGGCCGGCCACCACCAGCCGTGGATGTTTTCCCCGGCCTTGAAGCTTTTTGGCTTGAGATCGAACTCCTGCACGCCGCTGGGCAGCCCACTGAACCAGCTCGCCGTCCCCGGTTCGATGCGAAAGACCAGTTCACGCTCCTTATGCTGCAACACGGCACAACCCACCGGCAGGCCGACCATCAATGCGCCCATGCACAGCCAGGCCAACCAGCGGCGTTTCAGGCCGGAAAGTAAGAGTGAAGACATCGATGCCCTTCGCTATTCGAAACCAAAGATGCCTTGTAGCAGATTCTCCGAAAACGGCGCAGGGATTTGCGACTGTCATTCGTCTGAAGCGCACTTTTCGGTGCTGGAAAATCCCCAACCCCTGTGCCTTACTCCCTATTCCTTCAGGGGAGGACAACGCGATGCGACGTAGAAGCGCACAGTATTGGCTCTGGGTTAACAGCCGGCTGCCGGGCCGCGACCACGAAGAACTATTGGAGGACGGCACGCAAGTCGAGGTCCAGGCGCGGATCAATCTCCAGGGCATGACCCAGGTCTTTGTCGGTGTCCATCGGCCGAGCGCGCAGGTGTGGGTCGAGGAATTCTACGACCGCACCTTGCATGAACCGCTGGCCCAGGCGTTGGAGTGGGGCCTGGACCGGGCGCGGGATATCATTGCCGGAGAGACGTGTTTCAGGGCTCCCCACAAGATCCAGATGACCCTCGGGCCGTTGATCCAGGACGAATGTGCCCTGGCCCTGCGGCGCATGGAGATGAGCGATGAAGAAAGACGCAGTCTCAAGGCCCGGGATGCGTGGAGCGAATACGTCAGCGCCAAGGAGGCCATGCTGGCGCTGATGCGTTCACCCCGGGTAGATGCCAACGTCTGGGAGGCGCAGAAGCGTCGGTTGCGCGAGGCCATCGATCGCCGTGCTTCGCTGGTGGGGGTGTGCTGCGGTGATTGAGAATCTTGTGGGGAGGGAATGAATCCCCTCCCCACGATCAAGCCTCTATGGCAGGGGGCGTTACGCATCCTCAAGCTGAACCAGCTCGAACGTCCGCTCAGTGTTGCCATACCCCACCTTCGGTACCCCCGCCAGGCGCTGATGCAGCACCTGGGTCAACGAGCAGCCAGGAGCCAGGTAGGTGTCGCCGAAATCCCCATCCAATTGCACTGGATGAGCAATCACTTCCAGCAAACCATGGTCCGGTGCTGCGGCGTGCTGCAAGTCGGCTGGCGTGCAGACATAGTCGGCCGTCGCGCCGCACAGACGACGCAGGCGGCGGTTGAGTAAGGTCTTGAAGATGCGCTTGGGGACATTCAGGTTTGGTCCGAGGTTGCGCGCCAGGCGAATGGGGACATCTTGCCGCGCAGCGAAGCGCGCCACCAATGCTCCGATGGGCCAGATGTTATGTACGTGCTGATGGGAGTCGAGGTGACTTGGGCGCAATCCGTGGTCCAGGCAACGTTGCCATTGCGCCTGCAGTTCGTCCTGTATTGCGGCGAGGTCCTTTGAGCCCAGATGCAGGCAATAGCGTGACAGGCTGAAGGCGAACTGGCCGTCCCCATCGCAAAACGCCGGGCGCGACTGTATGGCCTGGCTCAATGGCTGCCCATGGCTGAGATTGAAATGCAGGCCGATGCGCCCTTTGAGCCGGGGCAGTCGGGCCAGTACACACGCCTGTTCGAAGCCCGGCATATTGGCCATGACGGTGGCGGAACTGATCACCCCTGCTTCGAAGGCTCGAACGATTGTCGCGTTTTCGCTGAAACACAACCCAAAGTCGTCAGCGTTGATGATCACTTGGCGGGGCATGCGAGGTCTCCTGTTCCTTGGGGATAGAGGGGGAATCTGTCGCCGTGGTTTTTTGGGGAGGGTGTTTGCGAACCCAGGGTTTAAGACTTTTCCAGAGTCGCAAGGCGAGCCCGAGGATCAGGCCATCGGGTTGCCAGGAATAAAAACTCCAACGCCAGTGTTCCAGTTGTCCGGTCATGCGTTCGTGTAACTGATGGCTGGAGTTCTCCAGGCTGACCCGTGATGCATCGATCCAGCGCCAGTTCTCGTCCAACCCCCAACGAATCCACTCCTCGAGCAATACCCGGCCGCTGCCCAGGTCGGCGTGCTGCGGCAGGAACGCCAGGTTGTAGTCATACAATCGGCCTTGGTCCAGCAGGCCGAGGCGATAGCTGATGCATTCACCGTTCAGCTCCAGCATCACCACCCGCACCTGTCCTTGGGCGGCGAGAGCGGTAAAGGCATGGTTCATCCATTGCCGGCGCCTGGGGTCGGCGAAGATGCCGACACCTTCCTCGCCTTTCCAGCTGGCGGCCTCGACGTCGGCCAAGGCTCGCAACAGCTGTCCGATGCTGATGGCGTCCGGCGTCACTCGGCGGATTTCGGCACCGCAAGCGGCGATCCGCTTGCGCGCCCGACGCAGCTTGTAGCGTGGATCGCCAGAGACTTCCTGATGATCACTGTCGCTGATCAAGTGCACTGGAACCCGGCAGCTGAGTCGCCGCTCTCCGGTGGAACTCAGTGCCATCCAGGCACTAAGGACGCTTTGCTCGCCGACCGGCTCCACCACTTCATTGAGTTGCAACATCGCGTGGGGCACCTGCTGACGGATCTGCATCAGTGCCTGGCCCATGCCCTCGGCATCCAGGCGCACCAGCAGGGCGATGCGGTCGGCCAAGGGGTAACCCAAGTGATGCAACACCCGGAACCGCAGTCCGCCGATACGCTCATGTCCCGAAACCAGGGGCAGGCATAGCGACAAGTCCTGGTCCTGCCAGCCCAGTAACACATGCAATTGCTGATCAGGCAAGAGGGCAAATTCCGCCGCTTGCAGCCAGGCCAGGGTGTTGAACGGCGTTGCGTCGGCCACCTGGGTTCGCAGCTGTTCATAAGCTGATACAGGAAAGTCCTCCGCGCCCAGGGAGCGACACCATTGGAACCGGATGGTCATGGACGTCAGGCCGCCGCAGTGGATGGAACCGGCTTGGCCGGTTTACGAAAGGAGTCCAGTATCGAGCCGGTGTAGAACGAGTCACGGAAAAAACGCCAGCGACCGAACAAGCAATGCATATGGGTGATCTGGCCGCGCTCCTGATAGTCCATGCGCAGGTGCAGCTTGACGGCTGGAATGTTGCTCAGCTCGAAGACGTCGACCACTTTGTTGCAACCCTGCTCGGCCATGGCTTTCCACAGATCCAGCTGGAAATCCACCGATAGCTGGGTTCCCCAGTAAGCGCGGTACAGCTCACCGCCGAACTCGAAGAACTCGCCCGGTTTGACCGGGAACCAGCAGCGAAAGAAATGGCGGTCGAAATAGTCCCGTGTACTGCCCCAGATGAAAGCGACGGTGTTGCCCTTGTCGTCCAGGTACATGAGCCCGGTGTGGCCTTCGGCAGCCAGTTCGCGCATGGTCTCGACGCGGTCGCCAAAGTACCTGGCGAAGGCATCGGCATTACTGGTGGTAATGATTTCCCGGCGCAACGGCGTATAGGGCCTGAGGTTGTTGGGCCGTATCGGGCTGACCAGGTCGCGCTCCATCCACACCAGTTGTTCGTGGAAATACACGTAGTGCCTGCACAGCTGGTTTAGAACGGCGCGCAGACCTTTTTTCCGAATGCGATCACGCAATTTTTGCAGAACGTTCATGGTGCCTCCTGGCGGGGGCCGGTTGGGGAAAGACCCCATCGCGAGCTTGCTCGCGATGGGGAGTTGGATTGCCATGGACATCAGGCCGGCGCAGTCGATGCAAGCGGCGGGGTCGGTTTACGAAAGGCGTTCAGTGCCGAGCCGCGGTAGAACGCATCGCGGAAAAACCGCCAGCGACCGAACAGGCGATACACGTGGGTGATCTTGCCGCGCTCCTGGAAGCCCATGCGCAGGTGCATCTTGATCGCCGGGGTGTTTTGCAAATCGCAGACATCGACCATCGTGTCGCAGCCGTTGTCCGCCATGATTTTCCACATTTGCAACTGCATGTCCGCCGACATGCTGGAACCCCAGTAGGCGCGGATCATCTCGCCACCGAACTGAAAGTACTCGCCAGGCTTGATCGGGAAGTTGCAGCGATAGAAATGGCGGTCGAAATAGTCTCGCGTGCTGCCCCAGGCGAAACCCACGGTGTCGCCCTGAGCATCCAGGTACATCAAGCCTGTGTAGCCTTCGGCCGCCAGCTCGCGCATGGTTTCGACGCGGTCGCCGAAGTGCCGGGCAAAAGCATCGGCATTGTCGACTGTGATGAACTCCAGGCGCATCGGTGGGTAGGGCTTGAGGTTATGCGGGGGGAGTGGGGTCCGCACATCGTGCTCCAGCCACACCAGTCGGGTGTGGAAAAACACGTAGCGCCTGAACAGCTGTTTGAGAACGGCGCGCAGGCCTTTTTTCTGAATGCCATCACGTAATGCTTGCAGAACGCTCATGGTGCCTCCTGACGGGTGGCGGGTTGGGGGGAAGAGAGGGCGGTCCAGCCGAGGGCAAACACGGTTTCCCCTGGCAGGAGAAAACGGATCTGCCCGGCTTCGCAGTTGAACGGGGCGCTGCGGCTTTGGTTGTCAGGGCCGAAATACACTAGCTCTGCATGCGCCTGGGGGCAGGATGCGCCGTCCAGGCTGACCTGTTGCGGGCGCGTGCTTTTGTTCACGCCCAGGAGGCTGCGTCTCGCGTCGGAGGCCATGGCCAGCACGTCGACTTCGAAGGCGTCGTTATCCAGGCGTAGTACCTGGTTGAGCCAATGCTGTTGGATGAACTGCTGGGCCAGCCCCGCCGGCTTGAGTTCGAAGTGCTGGTTGTCCAGCACCCGCACCATGCCTTTGGGGTACTCGGTTTCGTCGGCGAGCATGAACCAGTTGAGCATGTCCAGCCAGCCGTCGGCCGAGGCGTTGATGACCACGGATGTCCACCACAGGGCCGCGTAGTGGGTTTCCTGATCGTAGGGGCTCAGGCTTGAGCCGCTGGACATGTTGGTCTGGTCCAGCAGTAAGGTTTTGCGCGGACGGCCCTGGCTATTCAATCCCACAAGGTGGGCAGCCTGACGAACGCTATGGCGATAGACCCGCGTTGCCAGCAGGTCGCGGATCATCCATTCGTGCCAGGCCAGGGCGTCGATCTGGTCGTCGGACGTCGCCAGTAGACGCCGTGCCCAGTCGATCCCGCGCTTGTCAGCGGCATTTTCGGTGAGGGGGCCGTTGGTGAACCGGGAGCTGGCCGGCATGGCGATGCGGACACCGGCACGTGCGTTGGCAGGATCGGCGCGGACCTGGGCAGCCATGCTTTGGAACACTTGCTGGAAACTGGCGAACCCTGGGTAATTGAGGTTCGGCTCATCGGCGAAACTGAGGTAGTGGACACCTTTGCCGCCCAGGGCGCGGGTCGCCTTGAGCCAGGCTTGCAAACCGTTGATGCTGACACGGTCGGCCTGCAGGTCGGCCTTGCGCGCGCTACCAGCCAGCAGGGTGATGTCGCGGGTGATGCCGAAGTGGTCCTGGTACAGGCGCCGAAACTGATTTTCATAGTCCGGCCTGCCTGCGGTGATGTCGACCATGCTGTAGTAGCTGGCGGCCTGGGGCTTGATGGCTTCGATCACCGGGTAGGCCGATGGCGGGGGCATGACGTAGGGTAGGTAGACCCCCAGTTTCGGGGTTGTTCCCAGGACATTGCCATAGAGTTTCAGGCGCGCCTGCCCCGGGTCCTGGCGCAGCGGTTGCAGATGCTCTGGGTTTTGGGCGAACAGGTTCGCCGTGCCATCCAGCCAGAATGCCGCCTTGCCGTTGCCCTGCAATTGCAGGCGCCAGGTTTGCTCGACATTGGCGACGGGCAGGGCGACTTGATCGAACTGCCCATAGACCGGATACGGCTTGAGGTTCAACTGCACCTGTTTGCCGTCGGCGACGCGCCGGGCTTGCAGGCTACGCACGCCGCCGTGGAACTTGCCCGCCAGCACGGCCTGTTCGCCGGGGGCGACCTTGAAATACAGCTCATCGCCGTCGTGGGTTTCGGCATTGAAATGTACTTTGGCAGGGGCGAACAGCGCCCGGGTATGGGCGTCGTGTTCGACGGTGTAGCGGCGGAAACTGTAGCCGGGAATTTCCAGGCGATAGCTGGCGGCCCCCGGCAGCAAAGGCCACTGCTGCTCGCCACGTTCCTGGGCGGCCTTGATCAGGCGTTCACCCACCAGGCGCCCCTGGCCGTCGAGCAGGTACAGGTGTTCTGTGTTGGCGTCGGCCTGCCAGGCGGGTACCCAGCGCACGGTCACGTAATCCGGGCGGTCGGTCTGCAAGTACAGGCTGCCGTCGCGGATGCCGGTCCATTGCATGGCCGCGCCATGGGCCAACAAGGCCAGGCCCCAGAGGCACAGGCCGGCAGCCATTTTCCACCCATGCCGTACTGGCCCCATCGCGAGCAAGCTCGCTCCCACAGAGGACAGCATATTCACCATGGATGCAAGCTGACCCACCACCTTCACAAGGACAACCCCGCACCCTGTGGGAGCGAGCTTGCTCGCGATGGCGGTCTGGCGGGCAACCATGCTCATGCCGATTTCCCCAGCAGCATCTGGCGCATCGGCAGCAAGTCGCTGGGCAGGATGATCAGTGTCTGCCACAGCGCCACGCCGCTGAGGCGGCAGTACATCGCCAGCAGTGCCAGGGTCACGCCCAGGTAGGCGATTGATGACGCGGCGGCGGCGCCGACGATGGCGTAGCGGGGAATCAGGATCAGGTTCAGCGCCAGGTTCAGCAGCGCGCCCACGCCCATCAGCAGCGACACCGTGCCGGGTCGGTCCTTGCCCAGCAGATCCAGGCGCAGGATGCTCGCGTAGCACAGCCCGAACAGCCCTGGCAGCAATGCCAGCAAGGCGGGGTAAGCCGGTTGGTAGGCGACACCGAACAGGGTGACGATCAGCCATTCACCGATCAGCGCCATGCCCAGGCACGCGCCGAGCATCACCGTGGCGGTCAGGCGCAGGGCCAGGGGGGTCAGGCGCTGCATGTCGCTGTCTTGCTGCAGCAGGCGTTTCATCAGTGGCGTGGTGACGGCTTCCGGCACGATCAGCAGCAGTTCGGCAGCGGCGCTGGCCATCGCGTAGTGACCCAGGGCGGTGCTGCCCAGCAGGGCGCCGATGAACAGGTAGTCCGAGCGCAGTATCACTTGCTGGAACAACAGGTCCGGGTGGCTGCGGGCGCTGTAGCGCAACAGTTCGTTCTGACGGCTGCGATCCCAGCGCAGGGTGACCACATGATCGCGGCGCAACCACACCCAACCGGCCAGCACCACCAGGCTCAGGCCTGCCAGCCAACTGATCAACGCCGCTTCCAGTGCCGTGTCTTTCCACATCCAGAACAGCGCGATAAACAACAGCAGGGGCGCCAGGGATTCCAGCAGGCGCAAGGCATTGAAGGCGCCTACGCCACCGGAGGCGTTGTGCAGCGTCAGCAGGCCACTTTTGAGCACGGTCAACGGCACGGCCAGCAACAGCAGCCAGGCGAGCAACCCCAGTTGCGTGGTGATGTCCAGTTCGCCGCCGAACTCGCGCACCAGCGCCACCACCAGCAAGGTCAGCAGCCCGGCCAGCAGGCAACCGAACACCAGCACCTGGCTGAGTAACAAACCCATTGAACGCTGCTGCGCCGCCTGATAACCCACGGCGGAATTCAGGCCGCCGCTGGTGGCGGCGCTGATCAGGTCCGGCAGGGTGCTGAGCAAGGCAAACAGTCCCCGTTCGCTGGGCCCGAGAATCCGTGCCAGCAGCACATTGCGCAGCAGGCGCAGGCCGATCATCGCCAGGCGCGTGCCCATGCTCAGAGCCAGGTGCTTGAGGTAATGGGCGCGGCTCATGGGCGTGTCCCTCGGCGAATGCGCCAGGCTAGCAATTCAGGATGTTGGGCATTGCGCTGACTGACGCCGAAGCGCGGCAGATTCAAGGGGTCGCCGTCGTTGCGATACAGCCCCGCCTCGGTGCCCAGGGCGAAGGTGAAACCGTGGGCCGCCACCTGCTGGCGCACGCGGGCATCGTGATCGCCGTTGGGGTAGCAATACACCGGCAAGGGCTGTGCGCAACCGTTTTCCAGGGCCGTCCAACTGCGCGTCAGTTCTTCGTGCAGGCGCTGGTCGTCCAGCCCGGTCAGAATCGCGTGGCTGGCACCATGGGGGCCGAAGCGGATCAGGCCGGAATCTTCGAGCATGCGCACCTGGGACCAGTCCAGGGCCTGAGGTTGGGAACCCTGCGGGCAGGCGTCGGTGAGTTCGCTCAAGGTACTAGGATCGAGGCTCTTGAGGCTTTGCAGGTAATGCAGCAACGCGAGGCTGCGACGCTCGTCGTCGATGTCATCGAGCAGCACCGGCAACGGGCGGCCGGCGTGCTGCAAGTGCTCGATCAACGAATGCCGCGCCACCTGGCCATGGCTGCCCCACAGGGTCTCGCCAATGCTTTCCCACCAGAAGTGCTGGCGACTGCCGATGAAATCGGTGGACAGGAAAATGCTCGCCGGCACCTGGTATTGGCGCAGCAACGGAAAGGCGTTCATGGCGTTGTCGCGCCAGCCGTCGTCGAAGGTCAAGGCCACCCGCGGGCGGTTCGGGACGCTTTCCGGATCAGCCAGCAACAAGCTCATCAGCGGCACACACTCGAAATGCCGTAGCAGCCAGGTCAGCAAGTGTTCAAACGCGTCGGGCCCCACGCACAGCTCGTTGCGGTGGGGCAGTTCGGCGGCGCGGTCGTTGTTCAGTACGCGATGCAGCATCAGGATCACGCCAGCACCACGCAGGGGGTGGCGGCCCAGGGACGTGTTCAGGTACAGCCAGCCGCCGGTGCGCTTGAAGACTTGTTTAATCGACATCGGCTCTTCTCCTTAGCGATTCTGCTCGGGGTTCCATTGGCTGTAGCGATGACCCCGCAGGAACTGCCAGAGCCCGATGCTCATGCCCGCCAGCGTCACCAGCACGAACGCGGCCAAGCGAAAGGGTCGGGGCAAACGGTGGTCGGCATCCATCAAGCCGATCAGTGCCATGGCGTAGCCGAACAACTGTGCCAGCAGGCTCAGGCGGTAGAACGGATGGTCGTTCCACAGCCAGGCATTGCTCAGCAACAGGGGCAACAGCAACACCGGCGCCAGGCGGCGGATCAACTTGTGGCTGATCAGCCCGATGGCGTAAAGGCCATGACGCAGCGGGTTGAGCAGCTCCCGGCGTTGGGCCAGGCTCTGCAATCCGCCAACGGTGACTCGCTGGCGCCGGCGAAACTGCTTGTCGGCCTCGTCCACGCCCTGGTCGGTGACCCGGGCCAGAGGGGCATAGACGATGGATTTGCCGGCCGCTGGCGCGCAGGTACTGAGGAAGAAGTCGTCGTTGACCTGCGCCGGTATCGGCTGGAACAGTTCCCGGCGCAGGGCCAGCAAGGCGCCGTCAGCCGAGACCATGCAGCCGGTGCGGCTCTCCACCCGCCGCAACCAGCCTTCGTAATGGCGATACAGGCTGTCGCCCAGGCTCAGGCCCTTGCCCGGCACCGGGATTTCCATATGCCCGGCACAGGCGCCGACTTCCGGATCGCCCAGGGGCGCCAGCAGGTGGCCGAGGGTATCGACGGCCCATTGGTTGTCGGCGTCGGTGAACACCAGGATCTCGCCGCGGCTGTGGGCGACACCGGTATTGAGGGCGGCGGCCTTGCCCTGGCGCGGCAGGTCGAGCACGGTGATACGCGGGTCGCTCACCTTGCGCGCGCAAGCCACCGTGTCGTCGGTGGAACCGTCGCTGGCGAGGATGATTTGCAGTGAGTGCGCCTGGTAATCCTGAGCGAGCAAGGTGCGCAGTTTCTCTTCAATGTGCCGCGCCTCGTTATGGGCGGCGATGACAATGCTGACGTTCATCGGCAACACCCCCGTGTAGCGCCGGATCGGAAACAGCGGCACCAGCAGGCTCAGCATCAGGGGGTAACCGAGGTAGGCGTACACCGGCAACAACAGGCACGACCAATAAATGAATTCAGCCACGGGCAGG
The DNA here is from genome assembly GCF_900104425.1 of Pseudomonas sp. NFACC13-1. Taxonomy (NCBI): domain Bacteria; kingdom Pseudomonadati; phylum Pseudomonadota; class Gammaproteobacteria; order Pseudomonadales; family Pseudomonadaceae; genus Pseudomonas; species Pseudomonas sp. NFACC13-1. The sequence goes on from NZ_FMXV01000013.1 coordinate 45,304, forward strand.
TCTCCTGACGTTCCAATGACACAGGTTGAGCAGCAAGGCGGCGCCGGTCAGGTGCAGGCGCACCCCATGCAAAGCCCACAATTGCAGGGTCAGGCGCGGGTCGCGCCGGCTCTGGCGCAGGCTCAGCAGCAGAGGCGGTAGCGCCGTGACCAGCAACAGCATCAGCGCCAGGCGCAACTGCCCCTGGAGCACCGCGAGCAAGGCCAGCAGGTCCAAGCACCAAGCGCCGATGGACAGGGCCGGGAAGCGCAGCAGGCGCAGGCTCGGGCCATGGCTGCGCAGCAATTGCAGATGACTGCCCTGGCGCCACAGTTCCTTGCTCATCCACTCGCGCCAACTGCCTTCGTAGCCCCAGTGCAGGGCCACGCTTTCGTTGACCAACAGCAATTGCGCGTCGGCCTGGCGCAGGCGCAGGGAAAAGTCCTTGTCTTCGCCGGTGCGCAGGGTTTCGTCGAAGCCGCCGACCCGCTCGAACCAACTGCGGCGCATCAACAGGTTGGCGCTGGGCAGCCACTGCACCCGATGCAAGAGGCGTGATCCCGGGCGTTGACTGCGGCGCTGCCAGGCTTCGGCGAACCACGGTGCCTGCCGGGGCGTGTCGAGGTCCAGGCCCAGTACGTCGCCCTGATTGCCTTCGAGTTCCAGCAACAGCTTGAACCCGTCGGCCGGCATTTCGATGTCGGCGTCGATGAACGCCAGCCAATCGCCGCTGGCGAGAGCCGCGCCGCGATTGCGCAGGGCGCCGATATGCACGCCCGGGACGATCAGCACCCGCGCGCCCAGCTCGTTGGCGATGCGCGGGCCATGGTCGTCGGAGCCGTTGTCCACCACGATCAACTCGCACGCCAAGCCTGCCTGGCGGGCTGCTTCCCGGGCCGCCTGCAGGGTCCGGCCGATGTGCCGGGCCTCGTTGTACATCGGGATCACAATGCTGACGCCACTCATGGACGAGCCTCCTGTGGCGCGGCCTGTTCGGCGTCGTAGCGCAACACGCTGGTGAGGGCGAGCATGATCCACAGCAACTTGTGGTTCGGCGCACTGAGAAACATCAAGAACAGCCCCAGCGACAGGAAACTCATGCCCAGGTGCGTCAGCAAGTCCGCCTGTTCCCAATCGCGGCGCTGCAACCAGAGCCGACGGGCGTGCAGCAGGTTGTACAGGCCAAGGCCAAGCATGCCGACGAACATCAGCCCGCCCGGCACGCCGATTTCGCTGAAGATTTCCAGGTAGGTGTTATGGGCCCGGCGATACAGGTCCCCCAGCTTGCGGTTGGCCGAGAACGCCTTGGCATAGCCGGTGGGCGCGTAGTGCAGGGGGAAGGTTCCGGGCCCTGACCCGAGTATCGGGTTCTCGCGGATCATCTGGCTGCCGACCAGGATGTACGAGGCGCGACGGCCCAGGGATTCGTCCTTGTGGGCATTGGTGCCGGCGCTGAGTATGCTCAACGACTGGATGCGTGCCACGTAGCCGGCGGGCATCACCGCGACCGCCAGGGGAATCATCAATGCCAGCCCGAGCATGGCGAAGCCCAGGTGCCGCGGACGGATGCGCGGCAGCTGTGCACGATAGTGGTACAAGCCGATCACGAGACTGAGCAACAGCACCACCAGTCCGGAACGTGACTCGGTCTTGGTCATGCCGCCCAGCAACAGGATGAAACCCCCGCTCCAGAACAATCGGTGCAACAGGTTCGGGCTGCGCAGTACCAGCCACAAAGCCAGCGGTACGGTGAACGCAATCAACAGCGCAAAGGCGTTGGGGTCCTCCAGCAGGCCGGAAGCGCGGCCCTGATCCTGATATTTGGCCGAGAACATCGCGAGCACGCATGTGGTGGAAACGCTCACCGTCATGAGGCGGGCGAACAGCTCCAGGTTCAGTTCACGACCGATCAGCAAGGTGATCACGAATAGAATCAGCCCCACCGTCAGCTCTCGCAGGTGGGTCAGGGACATGTCCATGTTTTCCGAGATCAACAGGCTCAGGCCGTACAGCATCATGAAGCCGATCAGAGGCTTCCAGATATTGCTGCGCAGGCGTGTCGCGGGAATCTGGTGCAGGGCCAGTTGCAGCATCAGGATCAGGATCAGCGCCAGGCCAAAGAACTTGCTGCCGGAAAACGCGTTGTCCTTGAACAGGCCTTCGAATGGCACCAGCGCGGCAATGCCCAACAGACCCCAGCCGGGCTTGCGGTACAGCGCGGCGACGCCGACCAGGCCGAGCACCGCGCCCGGCGCGAGGAACGGATAAGGGCTGGCCAGCAACACCAGGCACACCAGGCCCAGCAGGCTGATGATCGAGAGTGGGACAATCATGAGCGAGCCTCCCGTGCCGTGCGGATGTAAAGCTGCGACCAGCGTTCAGCCAGCGTGCGCAGGTCGTAGCGGTCCTGTTGGGTGCGGCGTGCGTTGTCGGCCAGGATCCGTGCCAGGGGCGGTTCGCTGAACAGCGTTTCGATCTGCGCCGCCAGGTCCGCACTGTCGGCCGGTGCCGCGAGCAGGCCGTTATGGCGGTCCTGCAACACGTCGGGTATGCCGCCGACGCCGAACGCCACCACTGGCACGCCGGCCTGCATGGCTTCGAGCAGAATCATCGGGGTGCCTTCGGTGCGCGAGCTGATCACCAGCGCGTCGAGGCGACTCCACCAGGCGTTCATGTCGGTCTGGTAGCCGGGTAATTCGATGCGCGTGGGCAGCCCGGCGTCGGTGATGCGTTTGAGCAGCGCCTGGCGTTCCGGGCCATCGCCGAGCATCACCGCGTGCAGCGACGAATGCCGCTGGCACAGGGGGATCATGGCGTCGAGGAACAAATCCGGGCCTTTCTCGCTGCTCAAGCGGCCGACATAGCCGACCCGCCAGTGCTGCTCGTCGTCGCGGTGGGCCAGCGGCGCGGTGACCGCCGGCAGACCGTTGGGAATCACGTCGAGTTTTTCCGCTCGCACGCTGGCCCGGCGGTGCAGCGTGGCGATGCTTTCGGCCACGCAGACCACTCGCTTGACCGAGGCGGTGCGGCACAGTTGCAGGCTCAGCCAGGTGTAGAAACGCTGCTTGGGGCTGCGCGGCGTGAAGCCATGCTGGGTGATCACCAGCGGCAGGCGCAGCAGCGTGGCGGCCGACCAGCCGAACAACAGCCCTTTGAAATTGTGGGTGTTGATCAGCGGTCGCTCGTCCCGGCGCTGGCGCAGGTGCTGCAACAGTTCGGCCCAACTGGCGCAGTGATGGCAATCGACCCCAGCCTGGCGAAAACGTGTGATCAAAGTCGGCGGCGCCGCCAGGAACAGCACTTGGTGCTGTCCGGGCGTTGCCAGGCAATGATCGAGCAGCATCCGCTCGGCCCCATAGAAGCCACCGCTGTCGAGCAGATGAATGATCGACAGGGGGCCGCTGTGGTGGGGCGGGTCGAACGGCGCGTTCAATTTCGCACCCAATGGACAAGGCTAGGCAGGCTCCAGTTGCGGTGCGGGTTGACCTGCTCGGGGGACTGTTCGTTGATCACCAGCAGCACCGGCACTTCCAACTGCCGGGTGATTTGCGCTGGGTGCTTGAAGCGGTGATCGAAGAACTCACGCACGTAGACCAGGGCGATCGCCAGCAGCAGGCCGCTGAGCATGCCGAAGACAATGATCAGCATCGGCTTGGGAAAGGCCGCAGCGGTCGGTTCGAACGGCGGGCTCAGGACCCGGGCGTTGGACAGGTCGTTGTCCAGCGAGCGCGCGGTGCTGGCTTCGGCGAAGCGCTGGGCGTAGGTGGAGAAGGCCGCATGCAAGGCGTTGATCTCGGTGTCCATCTGCCGCAGCTTGCTTTGGGTTTCCTGCAACTGATGGATGCGCTCCTTGAAGGCGGCGATGCGTTCGACTTTCTGATTGATCACCGAACTGACCACCGCCAGATCGGTGGTGCGTTCCTGGATCCGGTTGTTGACCACTTTCAGGAACTGCTGGCGCGTGCGGACGATCTGTTCCCGGGCCAGCAGCATCGGTTCGCTGCTGGGCTGGAAGATCGCCAGGTCATTCATGTAGCGGCTGACCTGGCTGGTCAGTTGCTCGCCCAGTTGTTTGATCTCCCGATCCTCGAAGGCAATGTTGTCCACGGTGGTGGTGAAGGTGAACGGGAAGGTGTAGTCGTTGAACCGGGAGCTGTTCGCCGCCGCCAGACTGGTCTTGAGGTAATCGAGCCAGCGTTGGCTTTGCAGCAGGCGATCCTGGTACAGGTTCAGGGCCTGTTCTTCGGTGTTGATGGCGTTCAGGCGGAAGGTGATTTCTTCCTTGGGATCGGACGAGCCGATGTTTTCCAACAGCCCCAGCCGAGTACCTTCGAGGCCGTCGAGGCGGGTCTGGTATTGGGCTTTCTTCTGCTCATAGAAGGTCTGCGGCAGTTCGATCGATTGCAGGTCCTGGCGGCTGCTGAGATAGTTCTGCAGCAGTTGCGCCACGAACCGGGTGCCCTGGGCCGGGTCGCCGAAACTGTAGACGATGGAGATGACGTTGGAGCCGGGCAGGGTCTCGATCTTCAGGTTTTCGATGGCCTCGTCGGTCAGCGTATCGAGCACGGTGTCGCGCACCGGATCGACCTCCAGCCCCAGTCCATCGCGCAGCGGGTTGATGACGTACTCGCGCAGGGGCTGGGTGATGTACATCTTGAGCGGCTCGCTCACCCATTTGTTGAGAATGCCTGGGCTTGGGGTGTAGTCGCCCTGGTCGCGCAGGGCACTGATGGTCTGCCGGATCAACGCCGGTGAGCGCAGGATATTGCTCTCGGTTTCCATGTCTGCCAGGGATGGCGGGATGAAGGTGGCGTTTTCCTGGTTCAGCGACGTGGTGGCGTCGCCCTGGGAGAGTTTTTTCGACTGGACGATCACCTGGGCGGTGATGTCGAAGCTCTGCTTGAGCATCAACGGCAGCACCAGGGCGATCACGGCGAAGATCAGGAAGACGCGCTTCACCCACTGCTTGTTGGCGAAGAAGATCCTGAAGAACTCGTGCAGATAGTTTTCCTTGGGGTTCATGATCGGTCACCTGGGTCAGTTGTTGCCGCTGTTTTTGTTGTCGAGGCGGTAGCCGAGGCTGACGCCAACGCCCTGGAACAGCACCACGTCGGCCAGTTGCCGAGCCATTTCACCGGCTTTGGCCAAGCCGGTCTTGGGCACGTACAGCATGTCTTCCGGCTGCAAGTAGGCGATCTGCGAGGCGTCACCGCTCAGGGCTTTTTCCACGTCATAGTGGCGGGCTTCGACCTGGTTGCCGTTGCGCCGCATGATCACCACCGAGTCGAGCCGGGCCTTGACGTTGGTGCCACGAGCCAGGGTCAGGGCCTCGAGGACTGAGATCGGCCGGCGGATCGGGTAGGAACCAGGCTGCGCCACCTCACCGAGGACATAGATCTCGTTGCCGGCGGTGGACTTGAGCAGCACGTCGACGGTCATGTGGCCTGGCAACTGGGCGTAGCGCTCGTTGAGGAAGGTTTCCAGTTGGGTCACGGTCATGCCTTGCAGTGGCACGGCACCGATTTCCGGGAAGCTTGCGTAACCATCCCGGCCCACGATGATCTCCCGGCTCATGCCAGTGGCCGGGTGGGTCAGGGTGTTGCGCAGGTTTGTCTCGCTGCTCAGCGGGCTGGTCACCATTACCGTCAATTGGTTGCGATTGGGCTGGAACAGCATCTTCTGGTCATAGGCACGCTGGACCGCCAGGCGGGCTTCGTCGGTGGTCAGGCCGGCGACTTTCACTGAGGTGTTGGCCCCTGGCAGTTCGATGCTGCCGTCGGGCATCACCTGTTGCGTGCCGTTGAGCTGGCTGGCGGCGGTGAAGTTCAGGGCCACCTGGTCGCCCGGCTGCACCCGATAGGCCTGGGGCCCGGTGGTGCTGATGTGGAAGATCACATCCAGCACGTCCTGAGGCCGCAGGGTCTGTTCGACCTTGGGCATGTCGGTGGCCTGGGCGTTGGCCGGTGCGGCCGTGAGGATCTGCACCGGCATCGAGCGGGTATCGCTGGTGCTGGAGCAACCGGCAAGCGGCAGCAACAGCAGGACAAGCATTCTGGCGTTCATCTCGTCATCCTTTTGCGGGCTTACAGGTTGTTGTAGAGCCATTTGGGCATGTAGTACTTGCGGCGATTGAACACGCTGCCGACCACTTTCGCGCCGGCTTGGGACAGGCGCTGGCGGGCGGCCTGGGCCACTTCCCAGCGGGTGTCTTCACCGCGCACCACCAGCACCACGCCATCGACCTGGGTGCTGAGCACCAGCGTGTCGCTGGCCGAGTACACCGCGTCGGCGTCGATCACCACAAAGCGGTACTGCGCCGCCAGTTGCCTGAACAGCGGGCGCAGGCGCTCGGGGTTCAGGCGCTCGGCATTGCGGCCCAGGCGACCGTGGGGCAGTACGTCGAAGGGCAGGCTGGATGCCTGCACCACGCAGTCCTGCAACAGGGGCGGAGCGAGGCTGTTGAACAGCAGGTCGGTGAAACCGCGTTCCTTGTGCAACGCCAGTTGCTGGCTGAGGTTGCGCGGTGACTGGCTGGCATCCACCAGCAGGACGCGACCGTTGCTCATCTGCGCCAGCTGAGCGGCCAGTGCCATGGCGCTGGTGCTGGTGCCGGTGCCGGTGTTGGCGGACGTCAAGAGCAGGGTCCGCAGGGAAGGGTCGAGCACGGTCGAGGTCAGGTTGGTCTCGCTCGGGCTGGCTATGGTCAGGATATTCGTTGAACCGTCCATTTAACTCGCTCCGTGGCCGCTGAAAACTTTGAAGGGGGTAAGCATCAGGATCTTCAAGTCCAGCCACAGGCTTTGTTCAGCGATGTAGCTGAGGTCCAATTCCACGCGCTGGTCGAAGTCGATATTGCTGCGCCCGGAGATCTGCCACAGGCCGGTCATGCCGGGGTAGATGCTCAGGCGCACAAGATGGTTGTCCTTGTAGCGATAGGCGTTGAACGAGGTCGGCCGCGGGCCCACCAGGCGCATGTCGCCGGTCACTACGTTGATCAGGTTCGGCAGTTCGTCGAGGCTGCTGCGGCGCAGGAACCGGCCGATAGGTGTGATGCGCGGGTCGTTGTCGATCTTGAAATCGATGGCATCGGCACCGTGTTTGTTGAGGTGGCGCAGCGACTCCTTGAGGGCTTCGGCGTCGGCGACCATGGTGCGGAACTTGTACATGCCGAACACCCGGCCGCGATAGCCGGTGCGTTTCTGTACGAACAGCACCGGGCCCGGGCTGGAAAACTTGACCAGCAGTGCCAGGCCCAGCAACAGCGGGCAGAAGACCACCAGGATCGCCAGTGCGCCGAGGCCGGCCACCACCCGATTGGTGCGCGAGACCGTCCAGGGCCGGCCACCGTCGCGACCGGTCAACCAACCACGGCCTTGGCGGTGAATGGCCGCGTCCAGGCGTCTGCGGTGCTCGGGATCGACACGTTTATCGCGTCCGGGGGCATTGATCGCAATGATTTGCTCATGTCGGGTCATAGACTCCTCCGCTGAGATTGGGCCGCAAGCGGCGCGTGGGCAGGCAGTGGGTAGTACTCGAGGAACCACTGGATGAAGCGGCCCAGGCCGTCGTCCAGTTCGATGCCCGGCGTGAAGCCGGTGGCCCGTGCCAGGTCGCTGGCGTCGGCGCAGGTGTTGAGCACGTCGCCCGCTTGCAGAGGTAGCAGTTCGACGCGGGCAGTGCGTCCCAGGTGTTTTTCCAGCAGCGCGACATAGGTGCGCAGCGCCACCGGGTGCTGTCCGCCGATGTTGTAGATCCGCCAGGGTGCGCGGCTGGTGGCCGGGCCCGGTTGTTCGTGATCCAGCAAGGGCGTGACCCGGGGCGCCTGTTCGATCAGGCGGGCAATGCTTTCGACGATGTCGTCGATGTAGGTGAAATCGCGCTGGTGCTCGCCGTGGTTGAACAGCTGCAGCACACGGTCTTCGGTAATGGCGCGGGCGAACTGGATCGGCGACATGTCCGGCCGGCCCCAAGGGCCGTACACCGTAAAGAACCGCAAGCCGGTGCAGGGAATACCGAACAGGTGGCTGTAGCTGTGGGCCATCAGTTCATTGGATTTCTTGCTGGCCGCGTACAGCGACAGTGGATGATCGACATTGTCCTGCACCGAATAAGGCGTGCGCGGGTTGGCGCCGTATACCGAGCTTGAGGAGGCGTAGATCAGGTGCTTGACCGGATACCGGCGGCAGCTTTCCAGGATGTTCAGGAAGCCGGTGATGTTGCTGTCGACATAGGCCTGCGGGTTTTCCAGGGAGTAGCGCACGCCGGCTTGGGCCGCGAGGTGAATCACCACGTCCGGGCGCCGGGCCTGGAACCATTCGTCGATGGCCGGTGCGTCGGCCAGGTCGAGCCGCGCCAAGGGGAAGGTGCCGACCTGGTCGTTCACCCAGGCCACGCGGTCGTGCTTGAGCTGCGGGTCGTAGTAGTCGTTGAAATTGTCCAGCCCGCACACCCGATGGCCGTCGCGCAGCAGCCGCAACACGACATGGGCGCCGATGAAACCGGCTGCGCCGGTGACCAGGATGTTCACGCCTGTGGCCCTGGTGCCGGGGTGCCGGGCACGGTGTGGCGCAGCCCGATACCGCGATACAACAGCCCGGCGGCGGCCAGGTGTTCGGGGTTGTACAGGTTGCGGCCATCGATGATCACACGGGCGCGCAACTTGCTGGCCAGCAGGTCGAAATCCACCACGCGAAAGTTCTTCCACTCGGTGCAGATCACCAGGGCGTCGGCGTCTTCCAGGGTGTCATCGCGGGTCGCACAGAGGTTCAGGTCCTTGCGGTAGCCGTAGAGACGGCGGCATTCGGACATGGCTTCCGGGTCATAGGCCTGGACCCGGGCGCCTTCGCGCCATAGCGCTTCCATCAGGTAGCGGCTGGGGGCTTCGCGCATGTCATCGGTGTTGGGCTTGAACGCCAGGCCCCAGATGGCAATCGATTTGCCGGCCAGGCCATCCGGGAATTGCTTCGCCAGTTTCTCGAAGAGGATGTGCCGTTGGCTGTCGTTGACGTCGGTGACGCTGCGCAGCAGGCGCAGTGGCATGCCGCTTTGTTCGGCGGTGTGCAGCAGGGCCCGCAGGTCCTTGGGAAAGCACGAGCCGCCGAAACCGCAGCCGGGGTAGATGAAGTGATAACCGATGCGCGGGTCCGAGCCGATGCCCTTGCGCACCGCTTCTATGTCGGCGCCCAGCCGTTCGGTGAGGTTGGCCAGTTCGTTCATGAAGCTGATGCGGGTGGCGAGCATGGCATTGGCGGCGTACTTGGTCAGTTCGGCGCTGCGGTTGTCCATGAACATCAGTTTTTCGTGGTTGCGGCAAAAGGGCGCGTAGAGCTCCGTCATCTGGTCGCGGGCCACCGGGTCGGCAGTGCCGACGATGATCCGGTCCGGCCGCATGCAGTCGGCCAGGGCACTGCCTTCCTTGAGAAATTCGGGATTGGACACCACCCGCACGTTTAGCTGTTTCAGGCCGCGCCGGGCCAACGCCTGGCGGGCGCATTCGGCCACCTTGTCGGCGGTGCCCACCGGCACCGTGGACTTGATGACCAGGGTGCGGTCGCTGTCCATGAAGTCGGCGATCTGCCGGGTGACGGCCAGCACATGGCTCAGGTCGGCCGAGCCGTCTTCATCGGCGGGGGTGCCGACGGCGATGAAAATCAGCTCGCCGTGATTGACCGCGTCGCTGGCCTGGGAACTGAACGACAAGCGTCGGGCCTTGATGTTGTCTTCGAGCAGGTTGGACAGCCCCGGCTCGCTGATGGTGGGGACGGCCTGTTGCAGTTGCCGGATCTTGTTCGGGTCGATGTCGATGCATAAAACGCGGTGTCCGACGTCGGCCATTGCGGCCGCCTGGATCAACCCGACATACCCCGTACCAAATACGCTCACGTCCATTTTTGGCGTGCCTCGCAGACCGAATGATGTAACCCGGATGAAACTGTTTAGAGGGGTATAGCGCAGCTTCAGAAAAGCGTGTCAGCAAAATGACAGTTGTCAGTGTTGGCAATTCAAGTGAAATCGGGCCTTCTGATATCAAGTCATTGACTGATCTAGCAAAGTGGCTGTTTTACTGGGTATGACTGGCATTTAAGAAAACGATAAACGGTCGTTATCCATAGATTTTTATATTTTGTTACCTATTTTCGTGTCGTTTTTGGGGCAACTTTTTTTTGACGCGTGGTTGGGGAGGGGCATTTCTTGCGCTTTGAAAATCGGCTGCTAACGTGCAGGAACGAAGTGCTTTCGACACCGCGATCCGGTTGAGGAAAACATGGCCCGCTACCTCAAGGAATTGCTGCTGTTTTTGTACCTGCTCAAGGGGTACGCCTATTACCTCGACCGTCTCGATGCGTTGGGCATGGGCTTGGCCACCTTGCTGTTCGGCGCCATGTTCGTGCTGTTGGTGGTGGCGCTGTGGATGTGCGCCTACATACGCCAGACGATGGTCAGGCATGTGTTTGCCTTGGCGCTGTTCGTTTCAGCGGTTTTTTTCGAGGTGTACACCCAGGTCACGGACAGTTACCTGACCTACAGCCAGTTCGTCTCGCTGGTGTACTCGGGAGGGTTCATCCAGGAAGCGGCCTATCAGTATCGCGAGGTGATCATCAACGCGGCGATCGGCGGCTTGTTGCTGTTGTTCGGCATCGCCCTCAAGCCTCGTCGGGCGCTGCGAGTGCCCGGTTATCTGCCGGTGCTCGCGCCCGTGCTGGGTGTGGTGTTGCTCAGTGGCGTGCTGTTCGTGCGGGCGGGCGAGGGCGCGCGCGGCCTGCCGGTGATGTACACGCCGTTGGCCTATTTGAATCTCTTCGCCTACGAGTCCTTGCACAACACCATCGGCCCCCGGGAACCGGTCACCCTGACGCGGCGATCGTCTTTGATCGAGCAGGACATCGTGCTGATCATCGATGAAAGCATTGGCGGCAATTACCTGGATATCAACACGCCGTCTGGCGTGCACAGCGGCCTGAAGACACCGCCCGAGGGCGTGGATATTTTCAATTTCGGCTACGCGGCTTCCATCGCCAATTGCAGCGCCGACACCAATGTCACCTTGCGCTACGGCGGTACTCGCGCTGACTACATGCGCATCAACAGCACCCGGCCGTCGATCTGGCAGTACGCCAAGCAGGCCGGCTTGCGCACCGTCTACATCGACGCCCAGCGCACTGGCGGCAATCTGCAGAACCTGATGACCGACCTGGAAAAAAAGGACATCGACGAATTCGTCCAATTCGACCAGGCCAGCGTGCGTGACCGCGACATGGCGGCGGCGGCGAAGTTGATCGAGCTGTTGGGCGACCACCAGGCCGAACTGGTGGTGATCAACAAGGTGGGGGCGCATTTTCCAGTGCACGACAAATACCCCGACGACTTCATGAACTACCGTCCGGCCTTGCCGCGCGGGCAGTTCCAGGAAGTGGCCGACACCGGCAGGCGCGACGGTTTCAATGGCCAGCAAGATGACTGGCTGCTGTACCGTAACGCTTACCAGAACACCTTGCTGTGGAATGTCGGCGAGTTCTTCAAGCGAATCTTCCAACAGGCCGATTTGAGCCATGCCGTGTTGATCTACACCTCCGACCACGGCCAGGATCTGCACGAGCGCGGCAATCCCGGGCTTAACACCCATTGCGGCGGCGACCCGGTGGCCGAAGAAGGCTTGGTGCCGTTGGTGGTGATCCAGGGCAGCCAATTGCAGACCCTCGATTGGCGCAATGCCTGGGCCCGGAACAAGGACCGCTCCAGCCACTACAACATCTTCCCGACGTTGTTGCAGTTGATGGGCTACGACCCGGTCGGGGTCGAATCGGCCTATGGAAAATCCCTGAACCAGCCGACCGATGACGACTTCACCTTCAACTACCGCTTCAACGCGCGGCTGGGGGCGAAACCAGCGTGGAAACATATCGACCTGGACAACATCGTGACACCGCATTCCGGCCAGGTTGAAATGGCAGTGGGGCATTGACGCTATACGCTGAGCTCTTTGGGAGTGGGCTTGCTCGTATGAGGCCGGCAAACATCTTCATCGACTATGACGCCGCCTTCGCGAGCAAGCTCGCTCCCACGTGGATTTTCGGCAGCCACAAACTGCACATACGCCGCAGAGCCCTGTGGGCGCGAGCTCGCTCGCGATGAGGCCTGCCCATCCACATCACCGCCAGCTGATACACCGCCTTCGCGAGCTCTCGCCTGGGCCGGCATTGCGGCTAATTCCGCTATCCTGAGCCTCACGTTCATTCATCGAGCCTGTTCATGCTTGAAGTCCGCGATGTCTTTAAAAGCTACCCCACTCCCCAAGGCCCGTTACCGGTGCTGCAGGGCGTCGACCTGACCCTGAGGCCCGGCAGCAGTCTGGCGCTGATGGGGGAGTCCGGCAGTGGCAAGAGCACCTTGCTGCACTTGGTCGCCGGGCTGGACAAGGTGGATCGCGGCAGCATCCGCAGTGGTGAATATCGGCTCGACGGCATGAGCGAAAGCCAGCTGGCGAATTGGCGGCGCACGGAAATCGGTCTGGTGTTCCAGCAGTTCAACCTCATCAGCAGCTTGTCGGTGGAAGACAACCTGGCGTTCCAGGCGCGCCTGTGCGGCCGCCATGACGCGGCCTGGCAAGCCCATCTGGTGCAGCGCCTCGGGCTTGCAGCGTTGCTGCGGCGTTACCCTGAACAGCTTTCCGGCGGCCAGCAACAACGGGTGGCGCTGGGGCGGGCGCTGGCCTCGCGGCCACCCTTGTTGCTGGCTGACGAACCCACCGGCAGCCTCGACGAAGCCACCAGCGACGAAGTGCTGCAACTGTTGCTGGAGCTGCTGGAGGGCAGCCCCACCAGTCTGCTGATGGTGACCCACAGTCCACGGGTGGCGGAGCGCCTGGCCCAACGCGTGGTGTTGCACGGCGGACGGTTGGCACAGGTGGCCCAGGGGTGATGATCTTTCGCCAGACCCTCAAGGCCCTGCTCAGCCATTGGCGCCAACACCCGGTGCAATTCTTCAGCGTGCTGACCGGCCTCTGGCTCGCCACCAGCCTGCTCACCGGCGTGCAAGCGCTGAACAGTCAGGCCCGGGACAGCTACGCCCGGGCCAGCCAATTGATCGGCGGCCAACCCCAGGCCAGTCTCAATGCCCCCGGTGGCGGCACCTTCCCTCAGCAATGGTTTATCGACTTGCGGCGCCAGGGCTGGCCGGTATCGCCGGTGTTGCAGGCCCGGGTGCTGCTCAAGGGGCACGAGGATCAGCGCCTGCAACTGATGGGCATCGACCCGGTGTCGTTGCCTCCCGGCACGGCCCTGGCGGGGCAGGCGCGGGACATGAGCGAGGTGGTCGAGTTTTTTTCCGACCCCGGTCGCACTTGGGTCGCCCCGCAAACCTTGCAGGCCTTGGGGCTGGGCGAAGGCGACCGGCCTCGTACAGTCGATGGGCAATCGCTGCCGCCGCTGCATGTCCAAGTGGACATGGCGCCGGGCGTGCTGTTGATGGACATCGGTTTTGCCCAAGCGGTACTCGGGTTGCCGGACCAGCTGTCGCGGCTGTTGTTGCCCGTCACGTTCAACGCCGCGCTGCCGGAGGCCTTCCGTGATCGGCTGCAATTGACGCGTGCCGATGAAGAAAACAACCTGTCGCGCCTGACCGAAAGTTTTCACCTGAACCTCGATGCCTTGGGGTTTTTATCGTTCGTGGTGGGGTTGTTCATCGTTCACGCCGCCATCGGCCTGGCCCTCGAACAGCGCCGCAGCCTGCTGCGAACCCTGCGGGCCTGTGGCGTCAGTGCGCGGATGCTGGTCACCAGTCTGGCGATTGAGCTGGGCGCGCTGGCCTTGCTGGGCGGGATCGCCGGGGTACTCAGCGGCTACTGGCTGGCGGGCCTGTTGTTGCCCGATGTCGCGGCGAGCCTGCGGGGTTTGTACGGTGCCGAAGTGGCCGGGCATTTGAACCTCAGCCTGGGGTGGTGGCTCAGCGGTGTCGGCCTGAGCCTGCTCGGCGCGCTGCTGGCCGGGGCCGACAGCTTGCTGCGGGCGGCGCGTTTGCCCTTGCTGGCGCTGGCCAATCCCCAGGCCTGGCATCAGGCCCATGGGCGCTGGCTGCGACGCCAGGGTTGGGTGGCGACAGGGGCGGGGTTGATCGCCGTGTCGGCATTGATCGGGGGGGACAGTCTGGCCAGTGGTTTTGTCTTGATGACCAGCTTGTTGCTGGGGGCGGCGCTGGCCTTGCCGGTGTTGCTCAATCGCGCGCTGAACCTGCTGGTGCGCCGCAGCCGCTCGGTGCTCGGGCAATGGTTTCTCGCCGATTGCCGCCAGCAACTGCCGACGTTGAGCCTGGCGCTGATGGCCTTGTTGTTGGCGCTGGCGGCCAATATCGGTGCCGGCAGCATGACTGCCGGCTTCCGCCAGACCTTCAGCAACTGGCTCGAACAACGGCTGAGCGCCGAGTTGTACATCAACCCGCAAACCCCGGCCCAGGCGGTGGAGTTGCACGCCTGGCTCAAGCAGCAACCGGCGATCACTGCCGTCGTGCCCATCTGGCAGGTATCGATCCCGCTGCAAGGCTGGCCGACGGACATCCACGGCATCATCGATCATCCCCACTATCGCCAGCATTGGCCGCTGTTGGAATCGGCCAGTGACGAGCCTTGGGGGCAACTCACCCATGCCGACACGCTGATGCTCAGCGAACAGCTGGCCCGGCGCCTCAAGGTGAGGATTGGCGACCCGTTGACCATCCCGACACCCAGCGGGCCGTGGACGCCGCGGGTCGTCGGGATCTATGCCGACTATGGCAACCCCAAGGGGCATGTGCTGGTCAATGCCGATCATTTGCTGGCGCACTGGCCGAACCTGACGCCGAATCGCTTTAACCTGCGTATCGAGCCGTCCGCGATGGCTTCGATGCTGACGGCGTTGCAGAGCCGGTTCAGCCTGGACGACAGCCACATCGTCGACCAGGCCCGGCTCAAGGGCTGGTCGACCCAGGTGTTCGAGCGCACCTTCGCCGCCACCGCCGCCCTTAACAGCCTGACCCTGGCGGTGGCGGGGGTGGCGTTGTTCATCAGCCTGCTGACCCAGAGCCAGAGTCGTCTCGGTCAGTTGGCGCCGCTGTGGGCACTGGGGGTGACGCGTCGGCAATTGATGTTGCTCAACCTCGGCCAGACCTGGTTGCTGGCGCTGCTGACCCTGGTCCTGGCCTTGCCGCTAGGCATTGCCCTGGCCTGGTGCCTGGACGCGGTGATCAATGTGCAGGCCTTCGGCTGGCGCCTGCCATTGCGGGTGTTCCCGTTGCAATTGGTGCAGTTGCTGGCCCTGGCGATGTTCGCCACGCTCCTGGCATCGGCCTGGCCGCTGTATGCGTTGTACCGCACGCAGCCGGCGGATTTGCTGAGGACCTTTGCCCATGAAGATTAAAATTGGCGTTTTGCTGCTGGCGCTGCTCAGCGGTTGTGATGACTCAGCGCCGCCACAAAAGGGCTTTGCCGGCCTCGGCGACCAGGCCGTCGCGTTCGCGCCTGTCGTGCCTGGGCGGGCGTTCGGTTTCCCGGCCGACCACGGCATTCATGACGGTTTCCGTATCGAGTGGTGGTACGTCACTGCCAACCTCAAGGATGCCCAGGGCCGGGATTTCGGTGTGCAATGGACGCTGTTTCGCAACGCCTTGGATGCCGCGCCCCAGGCCAGCGGCTGGCGCAACCAGACGATCTGGCTCGGCCATGCGGCGGTCACTTCCGCCACCGTGCACCATGCCGCCGAGCGTTATGCCCGAGGCGGAGTGGGGCAGGCTGGGGTGCAGGCGGTGCCTTTCGATGCCTGGATCGACGACTGGCAATTCACCAGCCAGGCTGCTGCGGCCGAGCCCTTGGCGGACATGCAATTGAAGGCACGCGACCGACGCTTCAGCTATGCGTTGCGGCTGACGTCGAGCCGCCCGTTGGTGTTGCAGGGCGATCAAGGTTTCAGCCAGAAATCCGCGCAGGGGCAGGCGTCGTACTACTACAGCCAGCCGTTTTTCCAGGCCAGCGGTGAATTGGAAATCGACGGTCAGCGTTACACGGTCAGCGGCCCGGCCTGGCTTGACCGCGAATGGAGCAGTCAGCCCCTGACCGCCAACCAGGCCGGCTGGGACTGGTTCTCCCTGCACCTGGACAATGGCGAGCACCTGATGCTCTATCGCATGCGCCACAAGGACGGCGCGCCGTACCTCACGGGTACCTGGATCGACGCCCAGGGTGGGGCGCAAACCCTGCACGCCGCAGAGATCAGTCTCGTGCCTATGGACACCACCCAGGTCGCCGGACGTTCGATGCCGGTACGCTGGGCCATCAAGATCCCCGGCAAACAACTCGACGTGACCCTTCAGGCACTCAACCCCAAGGCCTGGATGGACCTGCGCATTCCCTATTGGGAAGGCCCGGTACGACTCAGTGGCAACCAGGGCGGCACGGGTTACCTGGAAATGACCGGCTACTGAGAATCGCCGGAACTCCCTGCGAACCTCGACCCTCATAATGGGTGAATGTCTCGCAGGAGCCCGCCATGAGCGATGACCTCAAACCTCCGTCGCTGGCCGACTGGCAGCAGTTGTTCGACGACAAGGCCTATTGGCAGCAGTCCCCCGATGCCCACTTCACCGAGCTGATGCGGGTGGCCAATGATCTGTTCGGCCTGGGCGCCATCGACCTGGCGCGTTGGCAGGACTTGAAGAACCAGGCCGAGCAACTGCACCAGCGCTCTCCGGATGCCAATGTCGCTGAAGAAGTCGCCGACCCCGATGCTTGAATCCCGAAAGATCCAAGGAGTTCGCCATGAAGCACAACCCCGATCGAACCCCGTCCAACCCGGACGCACCCGCATTGCCCGGCGAAGTGGAACGCGATAACGATGCCTTGCGACCCAATGACCCGGCCAAGCGCAAACAGCAACGAGGTGACCCTGAAGCGGGGGACACCGATGCGCAAAAAACCGGGCGGCGTGGCTGAAGTCCGGCTGGTATTAAAAAGAGTTTTTTAATGACTGTTTAATTTTTCTGTGCAGATAGCTTTTGCATCTGCCATGTTTTGTATAACTGTTTGTACAGTTATGCGTGTAGGAGCTTTCGAGTACAACGAGGCTGCGATCTTTCCCCAAACACTTGAGTCTCAAGCGAAAGATAAAAAAATCGCAGCCTGGTTGCACTCGACAGCTCCTACTCAGCGCCTGCACAACCGGCATAGTCTCAATAATAAACAATTATTTAAACAGCCTCGCGGACATATTCTGAAAGTTCCATTATTATTGTGCCTGTTCGCCCAGTGTCAGGCTCTTTACCAGTGCATGGATTGCCGAGGCCGTCGCACTGGGCGAACACCTCTCAGGGCGTATTACCGTTTACTTCAATGCACATCGGACAGCAGCCCTGGCCGATGTGTTGACAGCTGTGTGTGTTTAACCGGCGACGGGTACACGCCAGTCGTCGGAGCCCATCGTGCCGCAGACTTCGTGATTCCAAGTGATCTTGCGATAGGAGAAGTGCACATCCTCCAGATGGGTGAAATGCGCATTCGCCGGATCCTGGCAATTGAACATGTAATCTTTGATCTCGACGATGATCGCGTCAAACAGTGTGGTGGTGAAGTAGTGTTCCTGGGTGCCCGCCGCCGAAGTCCGGAACCAATGAATCACAATTTCTTCAAGGAGTTCACCACTGGTGAGGGCCGCTTGCAGCAGCGGCGTGGCCTTGTCGAACACTTTCGTGATGATGAGGGGGTGATGCACGCGTTGGCCGGTTGGCTGGCCGGATTGAGGATCGCGCGGGATGGTCACTTGGTGCTGGAAGCGCTGCACCATGATTTGGTCCTCGCGACCTTCCTGATAGAAGTTGCCAACCGAGTCGGCCGTAAACGCGCCAGCCGTGATCAGACCTTGCTTGATGCCTTTGATGATCATATACGCGGGGGTAGCCAATGGACGCTCTCCTTCCTGGATAACTAAAATGGCCTGGGACAGCAGTTGTCCGAGGTGGCCAAACGGTTATCAAGAGCCGTGCCATTTATAAAAAAACTATACAAATCAGTAGGTTGTATTGTTTCTGTATGAGTTCGTAGCTCCGGCAGGGCGGAATGTGCGCAAGAGGTCGCTCGGAGCAATGCCATCTATATGCGTCTCGGGTTGGCGCGGAGGCTCCTTAGGCGGGGCGGCTCATTATCGAGTTTTGTGGCCGATCCATAGCGCAACTTCTTACATGGCCGACTTTCAGTCCGTTCCTATACGCCCAACGCAGCTCTGCATTCATCAATGGAACGCTGTTGCGTCTCGGCGTACAGCCCCAACTCATCGATGGTCGCTTGCCCCAGCGCCGCTTCGAAGGCCTGGCGGTTGGACTGCCCGGCGTAATGGCTCTGGGCGGCATCGCCGAGGTTCGACTGGAAGATGCCGGCGGCGCTGACCGGCAGGAAGTCTTCGTACACCAAGGGCTCGGCGCGCAGGTATTGCTGTTCGAGCAAGTGTTCCAGGGACGCTGCTGGCTCGAGGGTGCCCTTGGCGGCGAGGCCCTTGGGCGTCGGGAAATAACGGAAATACGCCAACGCCTGTTGGCGCAACTCATCGTGGTTGTCCGGGAACGCGACAAAGTGTTCGGCCATCAACGCGTTGTAGCGTTCGGCGTTGGCTTCGTTGGGAAACGCCCCCAGCGCATCGCGTGCGGCGTTCAGCAATTGGTCGTAGAGCGCGCGGCCCTTGGGCGTGAGCGCGGCGCCGCGTTGTTCGATTTCGCCGAAGCGGGCGCTGTGGCTGCCTTGGGCCTGTGGCTGGTCGGTGAAGGCGACGGGTTCATCGAGTGCCTTGAAGCTGGTCTGGCGCAGCAGGATCGGGCATTGGCGACGGGGTGGGCCTTCGATCACAGCCTTGGGAGTGATGCCATGCAACGGCATCCGCGCCTGGACGATGTCGATGTCCAGGGTGCGTGGCGTCAGGTGATTGATGTGCGGGCCCTTGAACGCCACCACGTCGGCGATCAGGCGATGCTGGGCGCTCAGTTGCCGGTACTGTTCGGCGGTGACGGTGGCGCTGTGGTGCCAGCGGAAGGTTTCCAGGGCCTGCAGGACGAAGTCCTCGGCCTGGGCTTGCGTCAGGCCACCCTGGCGCTCGGCCAGGTCAATGAGCTCCAGGGCGCCGGGGGTGAAGATCTGCCGTTTGGCCAACACCGACTCGGCAAAGGCCCGCAGCTCGGTATTCTCGATCAGTTCCAGGCGCAGCAGCGAGGTAAACACTCGGAATGGGCTCACCTGCAACGCGCTTTCATGCACGGCGCGAAACGCTGTGGAATGCACGGGCACCCCGGCCGGCGTGAGGTCGTAGTAGCCCACCGGCTGCATACCCATGACCGCGAACAGTCGCCCCAGGGTCGCCAGTTCGGCGGCGGTGCCGACGCGGATCGCGCCGTGGCGTTCCAGGTCCAGGCGCTCGAGTTCGCCGGTGCTGCGCAGGTGTGCGGCCAGTTGCGGCTGTTCGGCCAGTACCTGGGCGTTGGTGTGCTCCACCAGCTTCATCAGGGCGCCATACAGCGGCACCTCGTCGCGGTACATGTCGGACATCGCTCTGGAGAAGCGTTGGCGGATCAGGTCGGGGCTGACGAAGCTCATCGTGAGAGTTCCTGGCGAGGGCTGTGGGAAAGTTGAACGAAAGATCGCAGCCTTCGCCGGCTCCGGCAAACGAAGAATCTTCAGGACTTCATTCTGCCAGGGACTGATCCACCAGCTCGATCCAGTGCCGCACCGGCGTGCGCCCGGCGCCGTCGAGGTGGTTCTGGCAGCCGACGTTGGCCGTGACGATCATCTCCGGCTGGCCGCTTTCCAGGGCATTGAGGCGGTTGTCGCGCAACTGCCGCGCCAAGGCCGGCTGGGTCAGCGAATAGGTGCCGGCCGAACCGCAACACAAATGGCCGTCGGGCACCTCGGTGAGGTTGAAACCCAGCCGCGTCAACAACGCTTCGATGCGGCCGCCGAGTTTCTGCGCATGCTGCAAGGTGCACGGGCAATGGACGGCGATGCGCTGGTTCCTGGCCGCGCAGATCTGTTCCAGCGGTTCGTTGCCGAGCACTTGCACCAGGTCCAGCGCTCGTTCGCTTATCTGCTTGGCCTTGGCGGCATAGGCAGGGTCATGCTCCAGCAGGTGCCCGTAGTCCTGGATGAAGGCGCCGCAACCGCTGGCGGTCTGGACGATGGCTTCGGCCCCGTGCTCCAGGTGCGGCCACCAGGCGTCGATGTTCTGTCGGGCGCGGTCCAGTCCGGTGGCCTGGGCATCGAGGTGATAATCCAGCGCACCGCAGCAGCCGGCCTGCGCGCAAGGGATCACGCTGATGCCGAGTCGATCCAGTACTCGCGCTGCCGAGGCGTTGGTGTTGGGCGACAGGCCTGGTTGCACGCAGCCTTCGAGCATCAACACCCTTCGCCCATGGCGCAGCGGTGGGCGGTCGTTGTGGGATGGAGCGGGGCGGGGCAACTTGGCGCTCAGGTTCGTCGGCAGCAACGGACGGAAGACCGCCCCAAGGCGCAGCAGGGCCTTGAACCGTTCGGGACTGACGGCCAGGCTGCGCAACCCCAGGCGCAGTGCGCGTTGGCCGGGGGGGCGCGGCACGGCTTGGTCGACCACCGCCCGGCCAATATCCAGCAGGTTGTGGTAATCCACGCCGGACGGGCAGGTGCTCTCGCAGTTACGACACGACAGGCAGCGATCCAGGTGCAACTGGGTGCTGGCTGTCGCCGGCTGGCCTTCGAGTACTTGCTTGATCAGGTAGATGCGGCCTCGCGGGCCGTCCAGTTCATCGCCAAGCAATTGGTAGGTGGGGCAGGTGGCATTGCAGAAACCGCAATGCACGCAGCTGCGCAGGATCCGTTCGGCTTCTTCGGCCCGGGGCAGGTTTTTGCTTTCCTCATTGAACCGAGTCTGCATAGTTAGTGTCCTGTATCACAAATGCTGTTCCTTTTTGACGGCGTCTGTTGTCGTCATGCTGCGTTGCCGCTCCTCGCCATAGCGGGCTATGACTCGTCGCGGCGCCTTGCCTGACGACAACAGCCACTCGTCAAAAAAGGAACGCATTTGCGACACAGGGCACTAAAGCTCCGGGTACATCCGACCAGGGTTGAACAGTCCCAGGGGGTCGAGCTGGGCCTTGAGTTGCCGGTGATAGCGTAGCAGCGCCGGGGCCAGTGGTTGGAACGGTGTGTCGCTGGCACCCTGGCGATAGCAGGTGGCATGGCCGCCCACTTCATGGGCCAGGGCTTGCACCGTGCCGGCGTCGGTTTTCAACCAGCGTTGCGCGCCACCCCAATCGATCAGTTGAGCGCCGGGCAGGGTGAGGGGGCCGGTGTGGTTGGGCAATGACAGGCGCCACAGCGGCAAGCCTTCGTCGAAAAATGCCAACCGATGTTCATTCAGTGCCGTCCAGTATCGATCGTCGATCACCTCGCCACCAAAACGTTGATGAGCGGCGCTGACCGAGCCTTCGCCCCCTTCCAGGCGCAGGTGCAGGCAGTCGCCGTCATGGCTGGCGGCGCTGATGGGCAGGGGCTGGCGACCCCATACGGCGAGTGTCTCCAAGGCTTCGGCGCTGCTCAGTTCCAGACGGATGCTCAGGCTGTGGCGGGGCTTGGGCAGGACCTTCAAGGACACTTCGATGATTACCCCCAGGCAACCGAAACTGCCGGCCAGCAGGCGCGAGAGATCATAGCCGGCGACATTCTTCATCACCTCGCCGCCGAAACGCAGCACCGTGCCGTGGCCGCTGATCAGGCGCGTACCCAGGACGAAGTCGCGCACCGAACCCGCCCAGGGGCGACGCGGCCCCGACAGCCCGGCGGCGACCATGCCGCCGACCGTGGCGTCGTCGCCGAACGCCGGCGGTTCGCAGGGCAGGCGTTGCCCGGCGGCCTCCAGGGCGGCGAGCAGTTCCCGCAACGGGGTGCCGGCCCGCGCCGTGATGACCAGCTCGGTGGGGTCGTAATGGACGATGCCACGGTGCACGCGGGTGTCCAGCACTTCGCCGGCCACTTCCCGCCCCAGGAACGCCTTGCTGTTCGAACCCTGGATGCGCAACGGCGTGGCGTTGGCCCGTGCGCGATTGACCTGTTCGAGCAACAGGTCGCTGGCGTCCTGGTCGGCTTCGCGGCTCATCAGAAACGCTCCAGTTCGGGAAACGGCAACTGCCCGCCATGGATGTGCATGGCACCGAACTCGGCGCAGCGGTGCAGGGTCGGGATGTTTTTGCCGGGGTTGAGCAGGCCTCGAGGATCGAACGCCGCTTTTACCGCGTGGAACAGGTTCAGTTCGTCGCTGTTGAACTGTGTGCACATCTGATTGATCTTTTCCCGGCCAACCCCGTGCTCGCCGGTGATGCTGCCGCCCACCTGGACACACAGTTCGAGGATTTTCCCACCCAGGGTTTCGGCGCGCTCCAGTTCGCCGGGCTGGTTGGCATCGAACAGGATCAGTGGGTGCATGTTGCCGTCGCCGGCGTGAAACACATTGGCGACCCGCAGGCCGTACTCGGCACCCAGGCTGGCGATGCGTTGCAGCACCTCGGGCAGGGCGCGTCGGGGGATGGTGCCGTCCATGCAGTAATAATCCGGCGCCAGGCGCCCCACCGCCGGGAAGGCGTTCTTGCGCCCGGCCCAGAACCGCAGTCGCTCGGCCTCGTCCCGCGCCTGGCGCACCTCGGTGGCCCCGGCCTGCTCCAGCACCTGACGGACCCGTTCGCAGTCGTCATGGACATCGGCCTCGACCCCGTCCAGTTCGCACAGCAGGATCGCTTCGGCGTCCACTGGATAGCCGGCGTGGATGAAGTCCTCGGCGGCGCGGATCGCCAGGTTGTCCATCATCTCCAGGCCTCCGGGAATGATGCCGGCGGCGATGATATCGGCCACCGCCCGCCCGGCCTTGTCCACCGAATCGAAACTGGCCAGCAGCACCTTGGCGACCTGGGGCCGGGGCAACAGCTTGACCGTCACTTCGGTGATCACCCCGAGCAAGCCTTCGGAGCCGGTGAACAGCGCCAGCAGGTCCAGGCCCGGCGAATCCAGGGCTTCGCTGCCCAGGGTCAGGCGTTCGCCTTCGACGGTGAGGATTTCCAGTCTCAACAGGTTGTGCACCGTCAGGCCGTACTTGAGGCAGTGCACGCCGCCGGCATTTTCCGCGACATTGCCACCAATGGAACAGGCGATCTGGGAAGAAGGGTCCGGCGCGTAATACAGCCCGAACGGCGCCGCTGCCTGGGAGATCGCCAGGTTGCGCACACCCGGCTGAAGCCGTGCGGTGCGGGCGTCGGGGTCGATGTGCAGGATCTGGTTGAACCGCGCCATTACCAGCAACACGCCACTGGCCAGGGGCAGGGCGCCGCCGGACAGACCGGTTCCGGCCCCCCTGGCGACCACCGGGACGTTCTGTTCATGGCAGAGCTTGAGCAGCGCCTGCACCTGCTCGACCCGCCTGGGCAAGACCACCAGCAGGGGCGTGGTGCGATAGGCCGACAAGCCATCGCACTCGTAGGGCTTGAGGTCTTGCTCCTGGTGCAGGATGTCCAGGTCTGGAATCTGTGCCTGGAGGGCTTGCAGCAGGGCCTGTTTGTCCACCTTCGGCAAGGAGCCGTCGAGGTGTTCGTCGTAGAGGATGTTCATGGAGTCGATACCCCCTCAGTCGCCACGAATCCTTGTGGGAGCGAGCAAGCTCGCTCCCACAAGGGGTTCATGTTGTTTTACGCATCGCCATCACTGCCCCAACCCCTTGAGAAAGCCACGGTACAGCGCAGCGGTTTTCCCCGGTTGCTCGATCATCGGCAGGTGGCCGATCCCGTCCCAGATTTCCACGCGCAAGTCCGTGATGCCCTTGCTCCACACCGGAACGCTGCTGACATCGATCACCCGGTCCTGGCGGCCCCAGAGCAGCAGCGAAGGGGCGCGAATGTCGGCCAGGTGGGGCTCCATCGATGGGCTGGCGCGAAAGTCGGCGTAGATCTCCGCCAGTTCTTCGCGGTGTTGTACATAACGCTCGGCCACGGCCGCCATCACCACGCCCGGTACCCAGGGCGGCGAGGCCATGGTCATTGCATAGAACGGCATGAACTCCTCCTGCGAATGCACCAGGGACGGATTACGACCGGCGGCCAGTTGGCGGTCCATGTCGCTGGGCTGGGGGGAGGTGACGCCGGCCGGATTGAGCAGCGCCAGGGTCAGCACGCGATCAGGCGAAGTGGCCGCCAGCCACGCGGCGAGATGGCCCCCCATGGAGTTGCCGATCACATGGACCTTGTCCAGGCCGCAGGCGTCGAGCAACTCGATGATCCGCCGGGCCTGGGTCGGGATGTCGTAGCCGCCGCCGGCCTTGAAGCCGGTTTCGCCATGGCCGGGGAGATCAGGGATCACCACCCGGTAATCGCCGACAAAATGCCGGGCAACACGCAGCCAGAGGTTCTTGTCGCCGCTGTAGCCATGCAGCATCAGGATGCTGGCGGACGCTTCATAAGGCCCGCCCTGCCAGGTCGACACGGTCATCTCGCTGATGGGCACGGTGATTTTGCGTAACCGGTAAAGGCGTGCCTCCAAGGCCATGCTCATGTCGTAGATCACATGGCCGATGCCGGGATACGTCAACCAGCTCCAGGCGATAAGTACAGCAAGAACTACCAACAACACCAGCATGTTTTGCCCTCCATGGGCTGCGACAGAATGTGATCAAACGGATCGGTCGGTGATAAGTGAAGCTTAAACCCGCAACATCGTTACCCAGGGGCCTCCTTTCGCAAGGCTTACGGATGCCTTGTCATATATAGCCAAGATCCCGGCAGAGTCTCGCATTTGAATGTGAATAAATACCCTTGCATCAGTGGTGGCTATTTGATGCTGCCCTGATAGACTCCAGACAACCCCATCCCGATGACTCGGGAACCCGCGGTGCAGAGGCGTCCATGCAAAAAACGGGAAAAAAGGGACTGTCGTTGGCCAGGAGGCTCTATGTATCGCGCGCCTTGGGTCTGACGCTGGGGTTGCTGCTGGTCAGCGCCGCGCTTTATCCCCTCGATCCGGCACCCTGGGTCTGGGGTTTCATGCTGTTCAACGGCCTGCTCTGGCCGCACCTGTCTTATTGGTGGGCCTGTCGCAGCGCGGTGCCGTACCACGCCGAACACCGCAATCTGCTCATCGATGCCTTTCTCGGCGGCTTCTGGGTCGTGGCGATGCAATTCAACCCGCTGCCCACGGCCGTCACGCTGGCGATGATGGCGATGAACAACGTCGCCATCGGTGGCCTGCGTTTCCTGCTCGTTGGCGTGATGGCTCAGGTGGCAGGCATCGCCGTGGGCACGGTCATCTTCCCGCTGACCAGCGTGCCCATGACCAGCCCGGCGCAGATCTACGCGTGTCTGCCGCTGCTGTGCCTGTATCCGATGGCACTGGGCTGGATCTGCTTTCGCCAGGCCTACACCCTGGGTCGGCAAAAGCGTGAATTGCTGGCCCTGAGTCGTACCGACAGCCTGACCGGGTTGCTGAACCATGGCGCCTGGAAAGATCGCCTCAACGAGGAATTCCAGCGTTGCGTGCGCCAACCAGCGGACGGGACGCCCCGTGGCGCGATTGCATTGATCGACATCGACCATTTCAAGATCATCAATGACACCTACGGCCACGGGGCTGGCGATATCGTGCTGCGTCAGCTCGGCAAGCTGCTCAGGCAGAACCTGCGCTCCGCCGACATTGTCGGGCGTTATGGTGGCGACGAGTTTGGCGTGATTCTGCCGGACCTGACCCAACACAACGCGGTGCAGGCCATGGACGGTTTGCGTGAACGCTTCGCGACCCTCAGCTACGAGCGGGACCCGGCGCTGAAAGTGAGCCTGAGTATTGGCGTCGCGGTCTTCAACCCGGCTTATACCGACGCGACCCTCTGGCTCGACGATGCAGACCTGGCGCTGTACGAAGCCAAGACCAGCGGGCGTAACCGGGTCATTTGCCACCGCCATCGACCGGTGTTGGAAGCGTCGACCGTTTCTGTCTGAGATGGCCTCTTGCTGCCTGGAGCCTTGGTTCATTGTCGGGTAGGGTGCCCATGGCACTCTTTCGATACGGAACAAGGATGAAATCATGACGATGACCGCTGTTCGCTCCCGTCTGGCCGTCAGCCTCGGCCTGAGCCTGGCCCTTGGCGCCTTTACCCCCATGGCCTTTGCCCAACCCCATCAACAAATCCTGAGCGATGCGCAGCAGTACAAGGGCGAGGCCCTGAAGTTGCTGGAGCGGCTGGTGAATATCGACTCCGGCTCCGGGTATGTGCCGGGGCTGACCCAGGTCGGCGACATTGCCATCGACGAACTGAAAAAATTGGGCGCGACCATCGAGAAGGTGCCGAACTCGGACGGTACCCAGCACATCCTGGCGACCCTCAAGGGCACCGGTAAAGCGAAAATCCTGCTGATGGCCCACATGGACACGGTGTTCAAGGAGGGCTCGGCCGCCGAACGCCCGTTCCATATCAAGGATGGCCGCGCCTACGGGCCGGGAGTGATGGACGACAAGGGCGGCATCGTCGCGGGGATCTACGCCTTGAAGGTGCTCAAGAACCTGGATTTCAAGAACTACGCGCAGATTACTTTCCTGCTCGACGCCAGCGAAGAAACCGGCTCGGACGCCGCCACCGATCTGATCAAGAAAACCGCCAAGGCCCATGACGTGACCCTCAACCTCGAACCGGGTCGCCCGGCCGACGGCCTGGTGGTCTGGCGCAAGGGCAGTGCCACGGCGCTGGTGGAGGTCAAGGGCAAGGCGTCCCACGCCGGCGTCGCGCCGGAACTGGGGCGCAATGCGGCGATGGAAGCCGCGCACCAGATCCTGCAACTGGGCAAGCTCGGCGACGCGGAAAAGAAAACCACCATCAACTTCACGGTGATCAACGCTGGCGACCGGACCAACGTGATTCCCGACCAGGCGAGCGCCAAGGCTGATGTGCGGGCGGCGGTGCCGGAAGAATTCGAGCGCATCGAAAAAGACCTGGCCCGGGTCTCGCAGGACAAGTTGATCGCCGATACCGAAGTCACCACCAGCCTCAAGCGCGGCCTGCCACCGATGCCCCAGACGGCGGAGTCGGACCGGTTGATGGCCATGGCCCAAGGCATCTATGGTGAACTGGGGCGCAAACTCACCGAGGAAGGCAGCGGCGGCGCGGCGGATGCCAGCCTCTCGGCCGGTGTCGGCACGCCGACGCTGGATGGTTTTGGCATCGTCGGCGGCAACATCCATACGCCGGAGGAATACGCGGAAGTCGAGAGCGTGGTGCCCAGGATTTATCTGCTGTCGAGGATGATCATGGAGTTGGCTAATCGATAGCATTCAGCTCTGCAAACAACCTTCGGCAAGGACAAACTCCTGTGGCGAGGGGATTTATCCCCGTTGGGCTGCGCAGCAGCCCCACACCAGACACCACGGAAAAACAGATGAACCGCGCCAGCCGGATTACGACTGCTGCGCAGCCGAGCGGGGATAAATCCCCTCGCCACAAAAGCGGGTGCGCTTTTTGATGGCGTCGTTCTAGTAAACCCACACCTCCACCCGCCGATTCCGAACCCTGCCTTCATCCTCGCTATTGGCCGCCACCGGCATCAAGGCGCCGAACCCGCGTACTTCCCGCAACGCCACGCCGTATTTGACCAGTTCACGGCGCACCGCCATGGCTCGCAGTTTGGACAGCAGGTCGGCCCGCGCCGGGTCGTCCTTGGCGTCGCCAAAACCCACCAGGGTCACGCGTCGGTCGGCTTTGCCGTGCTGCTGTATATAGTCGAGCACGCGGCTCAGGTCCTGGTGGGCCTTGTTGTCCAGGCTGGCGCTGCCTTCTTCGAAGCGGAAATTCACGGTCAAGCGTTGTGCGTGGCGGCTCAGGGCCTGGTACCCCTCGGGCATCAGTGCATTCGGCGTGACGGCCATGGCCTCGACGGTCTGGGCGATAAACCCGTTGGCCGCGACGATGGCCTGGCCTTTGTCGCTTTGGGTAAACGCCACCAATGCCTCGGCCCACGGGTTGGTGCCCCAGGGGGGCAAATAGAAGAACAGGCGCCGGGAGAGTGGGTAGTCTTCGGTGGCGATCAGGTGGTTGAGCGGCAGCATGGGTTGGGAAGCGCCGTCGACAATGGCCAGCGCCTTGGCCTGGCGCACGTAGGGCAAACCGATGAAACCGATGCCTTGCGGGTCCTGGCTGACCGCGTCGGACAACTGTTCGCTGGACTCGAAGCGCCGCGCGGCAGGATCCAGTCGTTTTCCCTGTCGGCTGAGGACCAGTTCCTTGAAAGTGTCGTAGGTGCCGGACTGTTCATCCCGGGCATACAAATGAATCGGCCCGCCCGTTCCGCCGACGGCCTCCCAGGTTTTTGCCTCGCCGCTGAATATCCGCGCCAGTTGCACGGTATCGAGTTGGCGCAGCGGGTTGGAGGGATGAAGGATGATCGCCAGGCCATCAATGGCGATGACCTGCTCGGCGGCAGGACTTTTCAGGTCGCCCAAGGACGATAATTCCTTCAGTTCATTGTCCTTGATTGGCCGGGAAGAGGCCGCCAGGTCGGCGCTGGCTTGTTTGAGGGCGGTGAAACCGGTGCTGGAGCCGTGGGCCGCGATGTCGACTTCAACCCGTCGGCCATCGGCGGTCTGGCCAACGATGCGTTGCTCGTTGTCGCGCCCAGTGATTTCGCTGCTGACCCTGAGCAGGCCCTGATCTTCCATCAAGCCTCTGACCAGGGCCGGTCCCAGCGCCGCGCCGATGGTATTGGAGCCCTGGAGGCGCAAGGCGGGGCCTTGTTCGGGAATGGGCAAATTGCCGGCCCATGCCACGAACGGCAGCCAGAGGCCCATGAAAACCACAACACACAGCCGCATGCCGGCACCTTCTGAACCCGAGGAAGTGCCGGAAGATTAAGTCAGTCAGGTTACTGAAAGGTGACAGGGGTGCGACGGAGCACCGAAATCCAATGTGGGAGCGAGCTTGCTCGCGATGGCGGCGGCACATTCAAGATCAATGTGACAGCTGGATCGCTATCGCGAGCAAGCTCGCTCCCACAGGGGGTGGTGTGACGCAATCAGCTCAACTGCAACCAGATCGGCGCATGGTCCGACGGTTTTTCCATGCCCCGCAGCTCATAGTCCACGCCCGCGTCCTTGACCCGCGGCAGCAGGCCGTGGGAGGTGAGGATCAGGTCGATGCGCAGGCCGCGCTTGGGCTCGTCCTCGAAACCGCGGCTGCGGTAGTCGAACCAGCTGAAACGGTCGGTGACGTCCGGGTTCAGGTGGCGGAAGCTGTCCACCAGGCCCCAGTTCTTCAGGCGGGCCATCCATTCGCGCTCTTCCGGCAGGAAGCTGCATTTGCCGGTTTTCAGCCAGCGCTTCATGTTGTCCGGGCCGATGCCGATGTCGCAGTCTTCCGGGGAGATGTTCACGTCGCCCATCACCACCACCGGCTGGTCGTTGCTGAAGCGGCTTTCCAGCAGTTGCTGCAAATCGTTGTAGAAACGCTCCTTGGCCGGGAATTTGGTCGGGTGGTCACGGCTTTCACCCTGGGGGAAGTAACCGTTCATGATGGTCACCGGTACGCCGTTGGCATCGGCGAAGGTGCCCCAGATGAAGCGACGCTGGGCGTCCTCGTCGTCACTTTCGAAGCCTTTGTACAGGCTCAGCGGCGCCTGGCGGGAGAGCAGGGCGACGCCGTAGTGGCCTTTTTGCCCGTGGTAATGCACGTGGTAACCCAGGGCCTGCACCTCGGCCAGGGGGAATTGTTCGTCGTGAACCTTGGTTTCCTGCAGCCCGATCACATCCGGCTGGTGCTTCTCGATCAGCGCCGCCAGCTGATGGGGGCGGGCGCGCAGCCCGTTGATGTTGAAGGAGACGATCTTCATGGTCGGCTGTCCTGGCAAAACTGCGATGCTAGCTGACATGTGGGAAGGGAGCCAGCGTGGCAGTAGGACAAATGCGCTGCTAATGTCCTTTGCATGTAGGAACGATCACGACCCCATCGGGTTCGTACTCATAAGAGCAGGGCCTCATCGAGCCTCGCCCCAGGAGATCCGACACCATGCCTGAAACCGCCACCGCCATCGCTGACGTCCATATGCTCGACAGTGGTTATTCCCGTGAAGCCCGTTCGTTGCTGTACCAGGCCTATCGCCATGAGCCTACCTTCAGCTACCTGTTCGAATCCGAGCGTCCCGGTTATGAACAGCGGGTACGGGCCACGGTGCGCGAGCTGGTCAAGCAGCATTTTCTCCAGGACCTGCCGGCCATCGGCCTGCTGGTCAACGACCGCCTGATTGGCATCGCCTTGATCGCCCCGCCGCAGCGACGCCTGGGCATCACCGAAAGCTGGGCCTGGCGCCTGCGCATGGTCTTGAGCACCGGTTTTCGCTGCACCCGGCGCTATCTGGAGTACCACGCGGCGGTGCTGGCCTGCCTGCCGTCGGATGCGGTCCATGTGTTGCCGCTGCTGGGGGTGCACCCACAGTTCCAGGGCAAGCATTTCGGCGAGCAATTGCTTGAGGCGGTCCATAACTGGTGTGCGGTGGACGAGCATTCCCAAGGGGTGGTGCTGGACACTGGCAACCCGCGCTACCTTGAGTTCTATAAACGCCAGGGATACGAGGAAATCGGTGAAGTCGCGGTAGGACCGATCCGCGAGCATGTGTTCTTCCACGCCAACCCGCAGATTCTGCAAAGCGCAAGGGCATAGTCGGGCGAACTTTTAGGAAATGTCCGGCTCTATCAGGCACCTACGCTCGTGATAGCATCCGCGCCATGAACCTCCCAGGAAGAATGACCGGTGGCGCGCTTTTGCTGTCCCTCAGCTGCGCGGCACTGGCAAACAGTGAATTGGAAGTACGCGTCCTGCCGTCCAATGATGAACTCAAGGCCAACGTCGAAGGTTACATCGGAGGCGTGGGGGATCGTGACGAGGAGGCCTTGCTGCGCTTCAGTCGCGGCGCCGAGGAACAGGCGCGCAAGGCCGCCCAGGCGCTGGGCTACTACCAGCCGCAGATCGACAGCCAGGTCAAGGGCGGCAAGGATCCACGGCTGGTGCTGACCATCGACCCCGGCGAGCCGGTGCACCTGCGCAACGTCACCGTGCGCATCGATGGGCCGGCGGCTTCGCTCAAGGCTTTTCGCGTGCCCGACAACGCCGCGCTGAAGCCCGGCGCGGTGCTCAACCATGGTCGCTATGAAGACGCCAAGCGGGCGATCCAGAACCAGGCCTCGCGCTACGGTTATTTCAGCGGTCGTTTCACCCAGCAGAAACTCCGGGTGGACCCCCAGGCGGGCATCGCCGACATCGAACTGGTCTACGACAGCGGCCCGCGCTATGCCTTGGGCCCGGTGAGCTTCGAGGGCGACACGCCGTTCGACGAAGACCTGCTGCAACGCATGGTGCCGTTCAAGGCCGGTACGGCGTACGACTCCGAGCTGATTGCCGAACTCAACCAGGCCTTGCAATCGAGCGGCTATTTCGAAGGCGTTCGGGTGGATGCGGCCCCCACCGCCGCCGCCAACAATGTCATTCCGGTGGCGGTCAAGCTCGATACGCGCAAGCCGCGCACCATGGGCCTTGGCCTGGGCTTTTCCACCGATGTCGGGCCCCGGGCCAAAGCCAACTGGACGCGCCACTGGGTCAACCCCCAGGGCCACAGCTATGGCTGGGAAGCGGAAGTGTCGGCGCCCCGGCAGAATGTCGGCCTGTGGTACGACGTGCCGCTGGACCCGCCGCTGACCGACAAGATGCGCTACGCCGGCGGTTATCAATATGAAGAACTGGCCGGTACCGACAGCCTCAGCAAACTGCTCACCGTGGGCCCGGAATGGCACAGCAAGTTGCCCAGCGGCTGGCAGCGGGTGGTGTCGCTCAAGTGGCAGCGCGAGGAGTACCGCCTCGGCGACGATGCGGGCCTGAGCACGCTGTTGATGCCGGGCGTGAGCTATTCCTATCTGCGCAGCGACAACCGCATCGACCCGCACAACGGCTACCGTTTGCAGTTCGACACCAAGGTCGCCAAGGAAGGACTGGGCTCGGACAATAACCTTGTATACGGCACCGCCATGGTCAAGGGCCTGACCACGGTGTTCGACAAGCATCGCTTGCTGGCGCGGGCGCAAATCGGCGGCAGCGCCACCAATGGCTACAAATCCATTCCGCCATCCCTGCGCTTTTTCGCCGGTGGCGACCAGAGTGTGCGGGGTTACGACTACCAGAGCCTGTCGCCGGAAAACTCCGAGGGCGACCGTATCGGTGGTCGCTACATGGTCGCCGGCAGCCTCGAGTATCAGTATTCCATCGCGGAAAAATGGCGAGTGGCGACGTTCATCGACCAGGGTAACGCCTTCAACAGCCTGGAGCTGCCGAGCCTGAAGACCGGTGTGGGTGTCGGCGTGCGCTGGGTGTCGCCGGTGGGGCCGATCCGCCTCGACCTGGCCCATGCGATGGACGATGAAGGCGGTATTCGATTGCACTTTTCCATGGGGCCTGAGCTGTGAAGCGTGGTGTGAAGATAACGCTGCTGGCGCTCGCCGGGGGGCTGCTGGCGGTCGTGCTGGCCTTGAGCGCGGTGCTGGGCACGGCATTTGGCAGCCGCTGGGCCCTCGGCCTGGTGCCGGGGCTGGCCGTGGAGAATTTCCAGGGCCGGCTGGGCGGGCAGTGGAGCGCCGATCACCTGCTGTGGCAGCAGGGCGACAGTCGGGTGGCGATGGATCGAGTGATATTCGCCTGGTCGCCGTTGTGCCTGGCGCGCATGACCCTGTGCATCGAACAGCTCAAGGCCGACCAGGTCGCCTTGCAGTTGCCCGCCTCGGCCGATGCGCCGAGCGGCGGCCCGATCAGCTTGCCGGACCTGGACTTGCCGCTCGCGATCGAACTGGGCGATGTGCAAGTCGGCAGCCTGTCGTTCAACGGCAGCGAGCAACTCAAGGGCCTGCGATTGGTTGCCCACTGGACCGCCGAGGGCTTGCTGATCGACTCGGTGCAATTGCAGCGCGACGAGCTGGGTCTGACGCTGTCCGGCTTGCTCAAGCCCGGCGGCGACTGGCCGTTGAATGCCGAAGGCCGGTTGACCTTGCCAGCGCCAGGTGCCACGCCCTGGGCCCTGGACCTGAAAGTCGACGGCAACCTGCTCAAGACCCTCAACCTCAAGGCCGACAGTCGCGGCTACCTGCAAGGCCAGTTGACCGGTGAGCTGCAACCGCTGGCGGACAACCTGCCCGCCAAGGTGCGCATCACCGCCGACGCTTTCAAGGCCAGCGCCGATCTGCCGGACACGCTGTTGCTCAATCAGTTGGAATTGACTGGCGAAGGCGATCTGAAAAGTGGCTATCAATTGCTTGGCAAGGCGACGTTGCCCGCCGAAAAAGGACCAGTGGCATTGCTGCTGCAAGGCACCGTGGACGCCAATGGCGCACGGATCGTCGGCCTGGACCTGGACGCCGGCAATCAGCAAAGCCTGAAACTCAGCGGGCAAGTGGACTGGCGCGACGGCTTGAGCGCCGAGGCGAAAGTCGCCTGGCTGGATTTCCCCTGGCATCGCCTGTATCCGCTGATCGACGAGCCGCAGGTGACGTTGCGCAGCTTCAATGGCGAAGTCTCGTACACCGATGGCAACTACCTGGGCAATTTCCAGGCCGCGCTGGACGGCCCCGCCGGGGCTTTCAGCCTGGACAGCCCGTTCAGTGGCGACCTGACGCAAATCCATCTGCCGCAACTCAAGCTCGCCGCGGGACACGGCCAGGCCGAAGGACACCTGAGCCTGCAATTTGCCGACGGCATTGCCTGGGACACGGCGCTGCAACTGTCGGCCATCAACCCGGCGTACTGGCTCGGCGAGCTGCCCGGCACCCTGGCCGGGCCGTTGCGCAGCAAAGGCGCGATGAAGAACGACCGCCTCGAGCTCGACGCGGACCTGGATCTCAAGGGCAAGCTGCGCGGCCAACCGGCGCTGTTCCAGGCCAAGGCCAGTGGTGCCGGCGAGCAGTGGAACCTCAGCGCGCTGGACATCCGCCTGGGGGATAACCGCATCAACGGCACCGGCAGCCTGCAACAGAAACTCACCGGCCAGATCGACATCAAGCTCACCCGTCTGGCCCAGCTCTGGCCGCAATTGCGCGGCCAGGTCGTTGGCCGGGTCGATGTCGCCGGCACGCTCAAGGCGCCCCAAGGCAAGCTCGGTCTGCAAGGCACGCAATTGGCGTTGCAGGACAATCGCCTGCAAAGCCTGAACCTGGACGCGACCCTCGACAGCGCCCAGCGCGGCAAGCTCGACCTCAAGGCCAGCGGCATCCGCGCCGGCGAAACGTCCCTGGGCGTGCTGACCGTCAGCGCACAGGGCGACATCAAACGGCAAACACTCAACCTGGACTTGCAAGGGCCTCAACTCGACACGACCCTGGCGCTCGACGGTGCCCTCGACCAGGGCAATTGGCGCGGACGCCTGGCCAGCGGCGAGGTGCAGGCCGGCGGTCAAGCCTGGCGCCTGCAAGCCCCGGCGAAACTGGAACGCCTGGCCGATGGCACGCTCAACGTCGGCGCTCACTGCTGGCGTTCCTTTGACGCCAGCCTGTGCGGTGAAGACCAGCGGCTGATGCCGGAGCCGAAGCTGCGCTATCACCTCAAGCAATTCCCCATCGAAAGCCTGGCCCAGTGGATGCCCAAGGATTTTGCCTGGCAAGGCCGGCTCAATGCGGACCTGCAACTGGACCTGCCGGCGAGTGGCCCGAATGGCCGGGTCCTGGTGGACGCCAGTGGCGGTACGTTGCGCATCCGTGACACGGCGGGGGACAAGGCGCAATGGCTGGACTTCCCCTACCAGACCTTGACGCTCAATAGCCGCCTGACCCCCAAGCGCATCGACACCGACCTGAATTTCGTCGGCGCCAAGCTCGGCGAGCTGGTGCTCCAGGCGCAGATCAATCCGCTGCCGGCCAGCAAGCCCTTGAGCGGCTCGTTCCGCCTGACCGGCCTGGACCTGTCCGTGGCCCGGCCGTTCGTGCCGATGGTGGAAACCCTCACCGGTCACCTGAACGGCAGTGGGACGTTGTCGGGTGGTTTGCTCGCGCCCCAGGTCAACGGCGACCTGGTGCTCAGCGACGGCGAAGTCTCCGGCCCGGAACTGCCGGTCAGCCTCGAAGCCCTGCAGGTGCGGGCGATGATTGCCGGTGAAACGGTACGGCTCGACGGCGCCTGGAAAAGCGGCAAGCACGGGCAGGGCAGCCTGGCCGGGAACATCGGCTGGGGCCAGGCCCTGAGCCTGAACCTGGCTCTCAAGGGCTCGCAACTGCCGGTCACCGTCGAACCGTACGCGGTGCTCGATGTCGCCCCGGACCTGAACATCACGATGCAGGGCGAGCGGCTTTCCATTGTCGGCAAGGTCCTGGTGCCCAAAGGCGAGATCACCGTCCGCGAACTGCCGCCGTCCACCGTCAAGGTGTCGGATGACACGGTGATCGTCGGCCACCAGACCGAGGAGGGCAAGGCACCGATAGCCATGGCGATGGACATCGACGTGATCGTCGGCCAGGACAAACTCGCGTTCTCGGGGTTCGGCCTGACGGCCAACGTCCAGGGGCAGGTGCACATCGGCGACAACATGGACACCCGCGGTGAACTGTGGCTCAACGACGGCCGCTATCGGGCCTACGGGCAACGGCTGACGGTACGTCGGGCCCGGCTGCTGTTCGCCGGCCCCATCGACCAGCCCTACCTGGACATCGAAGCGATTCGCCAGACCGACGACGTGATCGCCGGCATCCGCTTGAGCGGCAGCGCCGAGCAACCGACCACGCAAATTTTCTCGGAGCCGGCCATGAGCCAGGAGCAGGCGTTGTCCTACCTGGTACTGGGCCGGCCACTGAGCACCACGGGCGAGGACAACAACATGCTCGCCCAGGCGGCGTTGGGCCTGGGGTTGATGGGCAGTTCGGGCGTGACCAGCAGCCTGGCCAATAACCTGGGCATCGATGACTTCCAACTCGACACCCAAGGCAGCGGCAACACCACCAGCGTGGTCGCCAGCGGCAACCTCTCGGAAAAACTCAGCCTGCGCTACGGCGTCGGCGTGTTCGAACCGGCCAACACCATCGCCCTGCGCTACAAGCTCAGCAAGAAGGTTTACCTCGAAGCCGCCAGCGGCGTCGCCAGTTCGCTGGATATCTTCTACAAGCGCGATTTCTAACCCTTCCCCAAACCCCATATAAAGCCAATCCCCTGTGGGAGCGAGCTTGCTCGCGATAGCGGTGTGTCAGTCAACGACGATGTTGAATGTCCTACCGCTATCGCGAGCAAGCTCGCTCCCACAGGGATATCTGCATTTTGTCTGCTTGTGCGTAGCAAGCTAACTATTTGTTTGACATTTGCTGCCTAAGCAGTAATATCTCGACATACATTCACTGCCTAGGCAGCAAACGGTGCTCAGATGAAGCATTTCACCCCAGACGAATTTCACAAATGCCACCTCGGCATGCTGCTCGGCCGCGCCGCGCTGCTCAAGGACCGGATCATCGACACCCACATGGAGCCCGTCGGCATTACCGCCGCCCAGTTCAAGGTGTTGATCATCATGGCCCAGCACGGCATCGACACACCGGTCGAGCTGTGTCGCTACCTGTCCCTGGACAGTGGCTCGATGACGCGGATGCTCGATCGCCTGGAGCAGAAAGGTTTCCTGGTCCGCCAACGCTCGGCGGAGGACCGGCGCCAGGTGCAATTGGTGCTGACCGAAGCCGGCCAGGCCCTCGCCGATCGCCTGCCGTTCATCGGTGCCGACGCCATGAACCAGTTGGCCGGCGCCATCAGCCGCGAGGAGCTGCAAACCCTCGAAGACATCCTCAAGAAAATACTGCTCGCTGCCGGTGATCCCATCACCGTGTTGCGATTGGGGGAGAAATGAAACGTCAAACCTTGCGTACCCGCTTGAGCCTGGTGCTGTTGGCCATGAGCCTCGCCGGTTGTGCCAGCTACAGCGGCCTGAAGACCGAAGGCGTCAGCCTCGAGGCCAAGAGCCTCCAGGCTGGACAGTCCCTGACCGGGGTCACGCTGTCGCCGGCCGCGTGGCCGAAAAACGACTGGTGGAAAAACCTCGGTGATCCGCAGCTCGACGGCCTGATCCGTGAAGCCCTGCGCGACAGCCCGGACATGCAGGTCGCCAGCGCCCGGGTCCACCAGGCCAGTGCCGCGGCCTATGCCGCCAACGCGGCGCGCCTGCCGACCCTGGATGCCAGTGGCAGCGTCAGCCGTTCGCGTCTGGCCCGTGACCAGGATCCGCAAGGGCAGGGCGGGGCGTACAGCACCCTGCGTTCGCTGAGTGTGGACTTCAACTACAACTTCGACCTCTGGGGTGGCCAGCGTGCCGCCTGGGAAGCTGCCCTGGGCCAGGCCCGCGCCGCCGAGATCGATCGCCAGGCCGCGCAACTGACCCTGGCCGCCGACGTGGCCCGGGCCTACAGCGACTTGGGCCAGTCCCACATCATTCATGACCTGGCCGCCGAAGACCTCAAGCGCACCCGGCAGATGCTCGACCTGGGCAAGCGCCGCCTCAGCGCCGGGATCGACAGCGAGTACCAGTTCCAGCAGACCGAAAGCCTGGAAGCCAGCGCCGATGCGACCTTGATCGACGCAGAAAAACGCCTGCAAAGCGCCAAGATCGCCCTGGCGGTGCTACTGGGCAAGGGTCCGGATCGCGGCAATGAAATCGCCCGGCCCAACGTGCTGCAAGCCAGCGCGGTCGCCTTGCCCTCGAACCTGCCGGCCGAGTTGCTGGGCCGTCGTCCGGACCTGGTCGCGGCGCGCTGGCGGGTCGAGGCGGCGAGCAAGAACATCGAGGCCGGCAAGACCAACTTCTACCCCAACCTCAACCTGAGCGCGGCGGCAGGGGTGCAGTCATTGCTCGGCGATGCGATGTTCGGTTCGGCCAGCCGCTTCTTCAATGTGGCGCCCACCGTGTCGTTGCCGATCTTCGACGGTGGCCGCCTGCGGGCGGACCTGGATGCCCGGGACGCCGATTACGACCTGGCTGTGGCGCAGTACAACAAGAGCCTGGTCACGGCCCTTGGCGATGTCAGTGACACCATCAACCAGTTGCGCGACATCGCTCGCCAGATCGGTGCCCAGCAACATGCCACCGACATCGCACAGAACTCTTACGACACCGTGGTCCAGCGCTACGGCTCGGGCATCGGTAATTACCTGGACGTGCTGAGCATCGAGCAGCAATTGCTCCAGGCCCAGCGCCAACTGGCGAACCTGAATGCCGAGCAGATCGATTTGTCGATCCAACTGATGCAGGCCCTGGGCGGTGGTTTCGAAGCCCAGACCCTGGCGGCGGCCACGCCGACCCCTGCCACGCCGACCCACTGATTCGAGGTAC
Organism: Pseudomonas sp. NFACC13-1; assembly: GCF_900104425.1. NCBI lineage: Bacteria > Pseudomonadati > Pseudomonadota > Gammaproteobacteria > Pseudomonadales > Pseudomonadaceae > Pseudomonas > Pseudomonas sp. NFACC13-1. The sequence goes on from NZ_FMXV01000013.1 coordinate 83,644, forward strand.
TTGTCATGGCGACTGCCGAAACGACTCAATCCGAAAATACACAAGACAGCGGCAACCCACGCAAGCGCAAGGTCATGCTGTTGGCACTGGCGCTGATCGTCATTCTCGCGGGCCTGGGCGTGTGGGGCTGGCATGAACTGTATGGCCGCTGGAGCGAAAGCACCGACGATGCCTATGTGAACGGCAACGTGGTGGAAATCACGCCGCTGGTGACTGGCACGGTGGTGAGCATCGGTGCCGATGACGGCGACCTGGTGCGTGAAGGCCAGGTGCTGGTGCAATTCGACCCGAACGATGCCGAAGTCGGGCTGCAAAGTGCCCAGGCCAACCTGGCCCGGACCGTGCGCCAGGTGCGTGGCTTGTATAGCAACGTCGATGGCATGCGGGCGCAGGTCAATGCCCAAGAGGCCGAAGTGCAGAAAGCCCAGGAAAACTACAACCGACGCAAGAACCTGGCCGCCGGCGGAGCGATTTCCCAGGAGGAGCTGTCCCACGCCCGGGATGACCTGACCTCGGCGCAGAATGCCCTGGCCAATGCCCGGCAACAGCTCAAGACCACCAGCGCCTTGGTGGACGATACCGTGGTGTCGTCCCATCCCGACGTGCAAGCTGCCGCCGCGCAATTGCGCCAGGCGTTCCTGACCAACGCCCGCAGTACCTTGATCGCACCGGTCACCGGCTATGTGGCCAAACGCACCGTGCAACTGGGCCAACGGGTGCAGCCAGGCACGGCGTTGATGGCGGTGATCCCGCTGGATCAGCTGTGGATCGACGCCAACTTCAAGGAAACCCAACTGCGCGACATGCGCATCGGCCAGCCGGTGGACATCGAGGCCGACCTGTACGGCAGCGATGTGAAGTACAGCGGCACCATCGACAGCCTGGGCGCCGGGACCGGCAGTGCGTTTGCCTTGCTGCCGGCGCAGAACGCCACCGGTAACTGGATCAAGATCGTCCAGCGGGTGCCAGTGCGCATTCATGTCAACCCCGAAGAACTGGCCAAGCATCCGCTGCGAGTCGGCCTGTCGACCCAGGTCAGCGTCAACCTGCACGACCAGAGCGGCCCGGTGCTGGCCCAACAGCCACCGCAGAAAGCCTCGTTCAGCACCCAGGTCTATGACCAGCAGTTGGCCGAGGCCGACGCGATGATCACCCGCCTGATCCACGACAACAGTTCCGCGGCGAGCAAAACCGCGCAGCGCTGATCAGTTGTGGGAGCCGAGCTTGCTCGCGATAGCGGTATGACCGGCTACAGAGATATTGACTGCAAGGGCCTCATCGCGAGCAAGCTCGGCTCCCACAGGTCTTGTGTCCTACCCACTGAGTTCAGGCAACCCTGGATCCAGTGGGGGCAAGGCTTGCCCGCGATTGACTCTCTTCGCTTCATAGGATTTCGCAATGAGCAATAACGCGTCCTTCACGCCGCCCAGCCTGTTGCTCAGCACCATCGGGCTGTCGCTGGCGACGTTCATGCAAGTGCTCGACACCACCATCGCCAACGTCGCCTTGCCGACCATTTCCGGCAACCTGGGCGTCAGCTCGGAGCAGGGCACTTGGGTGATCACCTCGTTCGCGGTGAGCAACGCCATCGCCCTGCCGCTCACCGGCTGGCTCAGCCGTCGGTTTGGCGAGGTGAAGCTGTTTTTGTGGGCGACGATGCTGTTCGTGCTCGCTTCATTCTTGTGTGGCATTTCCACCTCGATGCCGGAGCTGATTGGCTTCCGGGTCATCCAGGGGCTGGTGGCCGGGCCGTTGTACCCGATGACCCAGACTTTGCTGATTGCCGTCTACCCGCCGGCCAGGCGGGGCATGGCCCTGGCGTTGCTGGCGATGGTCACGGTGGTGGCGCCGATTGCCGGACCGATCCTCGGCGGCTGGATCACCGACAGCTACAGCTGGCCGTGGATCTTCTTCATCAATGTGCCCATCGGCGTTTTCGCGGCGATGGTGGTGCGCCAGCAGCTCAAGGCGCGGCCGGTGGTCACCAGCCATCAGCCGATGGACTACGTGGGATTGATCACGCTGATCATCGGTGTTGGCGCGCTCCAGGTGATTCTCGACAAGGGCAACGACCTGGACTGGTTCGAATCGAACTTCATCGTCATTGGTGCGCTGATTTCAGCCATTGCCCTGGCGGTGTTCGTGATCTGGGAAATGACCGACCGCCATCCGGTGGTCAACCTCCGCCTGTTCGCCTATCGCAACTTCCGCATCGGCACCATTGTGTTGGTGGGCGGTTATGCCGGGTTCTTCGGCATCAACCTGATCCTGCCGCAGTGGTTGCAGACCCAGATGGGCTACACCGCGACCTGGGCCGGATTGGCGGTGGCACCCATCGGTATCCTGCCGGTGTTGATGTCGCCCTTCGTCGGCAAGTACGCCCACAAGTTCGACCTGCGTTTGCTGGCGGGGCTGGCGTTCCTGGCCATCGGCCTGAGCTGCTTCATGCGCGCCGGGTTCACCAACGAGGTGGATTTCCAGCACATTGCCTTGGTGCAGTTGTTCATGGGCATCGGCGTGGCGCTGTTCTTCATGCCGACCCTGAGCATCCTGATGTCGGACCTGCCGCCGCACCAGATTGCCGACGGCGCGGGGCTGGCGACGTTCCTGCGGACCCTGGGCGGCAGCTTCGCCGCATCGTTGACCACCTGGATCTGGATCCGCCGGGCCGACCAGCATCACGCCTACCTGAGCGAAAGCATCAGCACTTTCGAGCCGGCCACCCGCGAGGCGCTCAACCAGCTTGGCGGCGCGAGTGCTCCGGCTTATGCCCGGCTCGAGCAGGTTCTCAACAGCCAGGCGTACATGCTCTCCACCGTGGATTACTTCACACTGCTGGGTTGGGCATTCATGGGGTTGATCGTGCTGGTGTGGTTGGCGAAGCCGCCGTTTGCGGCGAAGGCGGGGCCGGCTGCCAGCGGCCATTGATTCAAGCGCAGTCCCTGTGGGAGCGAGCCTGCTCGCGATAGCGGTGGATCAGTCAACGATGATGTTGAATTTGAATCCGCTATCGCGAGCAGGCTCGCTCCCACAAGGGGTATCAGCGCGCTTCAGTTGCTTGGCAACGCCAGCTGCGCATTACCAAACCCAAACGGCGCCAACGCAAACCCCTGTTCATCCACCTGCAACGCCCAGCCTTGCTTGTCCCAGTCCCCCAGCACGATGCGCCGGGCGGCGTGTTCGCCCAGTTGCAGCTTGTGGATGGCGGGGCGGTGGGTGTGGCCGTGGACCAGGGTCTTCACGCCGTATTGCTGCATGATCCGCGGGATCTCTTCGGGCGTGACGTCGACGATGTCGTTGGCTTTCATGCGTGTCTGCGTGCGGCTTTCACTGCGCAGTTTGCGCGCCAGTTTCTGGCGGCTGCCCAGCGGCAGGTGACGCAGGATGAACAGTGTGACCGGGTTGCGCAGCCAGCGCCGCAGCTTCATGTAGCCTTCGTCGCGGGTGCAGAGGCTGTCGCCATGCATCAGCAGCACCGGTTCGCCATGGAGCTGCACGACACTTGGGTCCTTGAGCAGGGTGCAGCCGGCCGCTTTGCAAAAGGCCTGCCCCAGCATGAAGTCGCGATTGCCGTGCATCAGGAAGATGGCCGTGCCGCTGTCGCTCAATTCGCGCAGGGCCTGGCAGATGGAACGCTGGAACGGCGTCATGGCATCGTCGCCGATCCAGGCTTCGAAAAAGTCGCCCAGAATGTACAACGCTTGCGCCGAGCGAGCGCGTGTGGCGAGTAAATCCAGAAACGCCCGGGTGATGTCCGGGCGCTCCTCTTCCAGATGCAAGTCTGAAATCAGCAATATCACTCAATGATCTCGGCTTTCTCGATGATCACGTCGTCTGCCGGGACGTCCTGGTGGCCAGCCTTGGACGTGGTGGCGACGCCCTTGATCTTGTCGACCACGTCGGTGCCTTCGATCACTTCACCGAACACCGCGTAGCCCCAGCCCTGTACGGTCTTGGCGCTGTGGTTCAGGAAGCTGTTGTCGGCCACGTTGATGAAGAACTGCGCGGAGGCCGAATGCGGCTCCATGGTACGGGCCATGGCAACGCTGTATTTTTTGTTCGGCAGGCCGTTGTCGGCTTCGTTCTGGATGCTCGGGCGCTTGTCTTTCTTTTCCTTCATGCCCGGTTCGAAGCCGCCGCCCTGGATCATGAAGTTGCCGATGACGCGGTGGAACACGGTGTTTTCGTAGTGGCCGGCGTTGACGTATTCGATGAAGTTGGCCACGGTCAGCGGCGCTTTCTCGGCGTTCAGTTGCAGAACGATGTCACCGAAGTTGGTGGTCAGTTTGACTTTGCTCATGGTCGGTACTCTTTCAAGGAATTCGTGGGTTTCGGGGCACAAACGCCCGCAACCGGTCTGGCTGCAATCGGCCAGGTTGGGCAGTTTAGCGTGCCGGGCACGAATTTCGAGGCTGTTTTTCATCTGGCCGTCGATTAAATTCAATCGTTTGCCGGCCTGGCCTGTCAGGTACTTGACAGCATCGGCTATGATACGGGCTTTGATTTATCAGGCCGCACCCGGCCGCGCACTTGTCTGTTCAAGGATCCTATGAGCAAGCCCACTGTCGACCCTACCTCGAATTCCAAGACCGGCCCGGCCGTGCCGGTCAATTTCCTGCGCCCGATCATCCAGGCGGACCTGGATTCGGGTAAGCACACACAGATCGTCACTCGTTTCCCGCCGGAGCCCAACGGCTACCTGCACATCGGCCATGCCAAGTCGATCTGCGTGAATTTCGGCCTGGCCCAGGAGTTCGGCGGCGTCACGCACCTGCGTTTCGACGACACCAACCCGGCCAAGGAAGACCAGGAGTACATCGACGCGATCGAAAGCGACGTCAAGTGGCTGGGTTTCGAATGGTCCGGTGAGGTGCGCTACGCCTCGCAATATTTCGACCAGTTGCACGACTGGGCGGTGGAGTTGATCAAGTCCGGCAACGCCTACGTGTGCGACCTGACTCCCGAGCAGGCCAAGGAGTACCGCGGCAGCCTGACCGAGCCGGGCAGGAACAGCCCGTTCCGTGAGCGCAGCGTGGAAGAGAATCTGGACCTGTTCGCGCGCATGCGCGCCGGTGAGTTCCCGGACGGCGCACGGGTGCTGCGCGCCAAGATCGACATGGCCTCGCCGAACATGAACCTGCGCGACCCGATCATGTACCGCATCCGTCACGCCCATCACCACCAGACCGGCGACAAATGGTGCATCTACCCCAACTATGACTTCACCCACGGTCAGTCGGACGCCATCGAGGGCATCACCCACTCGATCTGCACCCTGGAGTTCGAAAGTCATCGTCCGCTGTACGAGTGGTTCCTCGAGCACCTGCCCGTACCGGCCACCCCGCGTCAGTACGAATTCAGCCGCTTGAACCTGAACTACACCATCACCAGCAAGCGCAAGCTCAAGCAACTGGTGGACGAGAAGCACGTCAACGGTTGGGACGACCCGCGCATGTCGACGCTGTCGGGCTTCCGCCGTCGTGGCTACACGCCGGCATCGATCCGCAACTTCTGCGAGATGATCGGCACCAACCGTTCCGACGGTGTGGTCGATTTCGGCATGCTCGAGTTCAGCATCCGTCAGGATCTGGATGCGAATGCCCCGCGCGCCATGTGCGTGTTGCGTCCGTTGAAGGTCGTGATCACCAACTACCCGCAAGACCAGGTCGAAAACCTCGAACTGCTGCGTCATCCGCAAAAAGAAGAACTCGGCGTGCGCAAGCTGCCGTTTGCCCGTGAAATCTACATCGACCGCGATGACTTCATGGAAGAGCCGCCAAAAGGCTACAAGCGCCTGGAGCCGAACGGCGAAGTGCGTCTGCGCGGCAGCTACGTGATCCGTGCCGACGAAGCGATCAAGGACGCCGACGGCAACATCGTCGAGCTGCGTTGCTCCTACGATCCGGACACCCTGGGCAAGAACCCTGAAGGCCGCAAGGTCAAGGGCGTGATCCACTGGGTGCCGGCCGCTGCCAGCGTCGAGTGCGAAGTGCGCCTGTACGATCGCCTGTTCCGCTCTCCGAACCCGGAGAAGGCCGAAGACAGCGCGAGTTTCCTGGACAACATCAACCCTGACTCACTGCAAGTGCTGACCGGTTGTCGTGCTGAACCCTCGCTGGGCAATGCGCAGCCGGAAGACCGTTTCCAGTTCGAGCGCGAAGGCTACTTCGTCGCGGATATCAAGGACTCGAAACCAGGCCAGCCGGTATTCAACCGTACCGTGACCCTGCGTGATTCGTGGGGCCAGTGATCAAGTCTTAAGGAAACACCGTGCTTACGATCTACAACACGCTCACCAAGAGCAAAGAAGTCTTCAAGCCGCTGGATGGCAACAAGGTGCGCATGTACGTCTGCGGGATGACCGTGTACGACTACTGCCACCTCGGCCATGGCCGCAGCATGGTCGCCTTCGACCTGGTGACCCGCTGGCTGCGGTTCAGCGGTTATGACCTGACCTACGTGCGCAACATCACTGACATCGACGACAAGATCATCAACCGCGCCAACGAGAACGGCGAGTCGTTCGAAGCGTTGACCGAGCGCATGATCGCCGCGATGCATGAAGATGAAGCGCGCCTGAATATCAAGAAGCCGGACATGGAGCCGCGTGCCACCGACCACATTCCGGGCATGCACGCGATGATCCAGGCCTTGATCGACAAGGGCTATGCCTACGCGCCGGGCAATGGCGACGTGTACTACCGCGTCGCCAGGTTCATGGGCTACGGCAAGCTGTCGCGCAAGAAGATCGAAGACCTGCGCATCGGCGCACGCATCGAAGTCGACGAGTCGAAGCAGGACCCGCTGGACTTCGTGTTGTGGAAGGCGGCCAAGCCGGGTGAGCCAAGCTGGGAATCGCCATGGGGCGCCGGGCGTCCGGGCTGGCACATCGAATGCTCGGTGATGTCCACCTGCTGCCTGGGCGAGACGTTCGACATTCATGGCGGCGGCAGCGACCTGGAATTCCCCCACCACGAAAACGAAATCGCCCAGAGCGAAGCGGCCACCGGCAAGACCTACGCCAATGCCTGGATGCATTGCGGCATGATCCGGATCAACGGCGAGAAGATGTCCAAGTCCTTGAACAACTTCTTCACTATCCGCGACGTGCTCGACAAGTACCACCCGGAAGTCGTGCGCTACCTGTTGGTGTCGAGCCACTATCGCAGCGCCATCAACTACTCGGAAGACAACCTCAAGGACGCCAAGGGTGCCCTGGAGCGTTTCTACCATGCGTTGAAGGGCCTGCCCGCCGTGCCGCCTGCCGGTGGCGAAGCGTTCGTGGCGCGTTTTACCGAAGTGATGAACGACGACTTCGGCACGCCGGAAGCCTGCGCGGTGCTGTTCGAGATGGTGCGTGAGATCAACCGTCTGCGTGAGAGCGATCTCAATGCAGCGGCCGGCCTGGCGGCCCGCCTGAAAGAACTGGCCAGCGTGCTGGGTGTGTTGCAGCTCGAAGCCGATGATTTCCTGCAGGCCGGTGCCGCGGGCCGCGTGGACGCCGCCGAGGTGGAGGCATTGATCCAGGCACGCCTGGCGGCGCGAGCCAACAAGGATTGGGCCGAATCCGACCGCATCCGCGACCAGCTCACCGCCATGGGCGTGGTGCTGGAAGACGGGAAGGGCGGGACGACCTGGCGATTGGCGGACTAGGATTTCTTAGCGCGTACAATCCAATCCCCCTGTGGGAGCGAGCTTGCTCGCGATAGCGTCGGATCAGTCAACGATCATGTTGAATGAAAGATTGCCATCGCGAGCAAGCTCGCTCCCACAGTTTTTTGAGCGGTCCACAGGCATCGCATTCATTGAAGATCCCACAGTTTTTTTGTGCTCAGCCTGGCAATCATTCCTTTATGAGCTAGTACTGTCTGGTCGATTCGACGTTCCCACTGTCAGGAGTCTTCCATGTTGGCTCATTGGTCGCTTGCGGCAATTCATCTGCTGGCGTTCGCCCTCGGATTCTGGGCGGTGCTGACCCGCGGCACGGCGCTACGGCGCCTGGCGGGCGGTGTGGACGCGGTCCGGGGTGTCTTGGTGGCTGACAACCTGTGGGGCCTGTCGGCGCTGGTGCTGTTGGTGACCGGGGGGATGCGCGCTTTCGGCGGGTACGAAAAAGGCACGGACTATTACCTGCATCAACCGCTTTTTCACTTGAAGATGACGTTGTTGCTGCTGATTCTGCTGCTAGAGATCGTACCGATGATCGCCCTGATCAAATGGCGGATGGCTATGCGCAAAGGGGTGGCGATCGATCCTTCGAACGCCGGCCGACTTGCACGGATCAGCCACATCGAAGCCTTGTTGCTGATCCTGATGGTCGTCGCCGCCACAGGCATGGCGCGCGGCGTGGGCTTGGGCTGACCGGCCGCGAACGCCTGCTTCGTCATCATTAAAACGAAACGTCTGACAGCCTTGCCAAGCGCCATGCCATTAGTATCGATTCACGGACGGGGTGAAAGAAGGCGGGGAGAGGCAGGGGACGGCGCAGTCGGCCAGGATCTTTAGCCAGCCACTGCGACGATGCAAACGGGCTGGCTGCGGACTGCTGCAATGTTCAGGGAGTTTGCGGCTTGTCAGGAGCGGTAAGGCCGGCCTGAATACGCTGATAGATCTCTTCACGATGCACCGCAACGTTTTTCGGGGCGTTGATGCCGATCCGTACTTGTTGGCCGCTAACGCCCAGAATGGTGATCGTGATGTCGTCACCAATGTTTATGCTTTCACCGACTTTGCGGGTGAGTATCAGCATGGTGTTCTCCTTGATTGCTTTATAGGGCACCTGATTCAGACAGTGCAGATGTCGGTACTGCTTATAGATTAGTGCTAAGTGTCACAATGTGGGTGCCTCTTTCTGACGTGCAGACGCAGCATTAATTCCCAGGGTGCGACTATACAGAGACGCCGGGCAGGATTCTCGTGTTTTGAGCATTGTTTGCGGCGATCTTGACGGGCACGGGTGCTAAAATCCATGCCTCATGTCTTCCAGGGGAAACGTTGTGCGTAAATTGGCTTGGGTTATCGCGGTATTGGTGCTGGCAGGATGCGGTGAAGGGCGTGACGTCGAAGCACCGAAGCCGAAGCCCGCCGCCACCTCCGCACCGGCCGTCGCTGCCGCGCCGCAGTGGGCCGTCGAGGTTCGTGGCGAGACACCGCAGGCTGTCAGCGACCTGACCGGTTGGCTCATCGAGCACAGCTTCATGTCGAACGTGGTGCGGGAGAACGGCAAGGAGCGCGTCCTGGTCGGCCCTTTCAGCTCCGAGGCCGAAGCTCAAGCCAAGCAGGAACAGGTCACGGCCGCCCTGGTCCGGGCGAAGAAGCGCAACATCGAGACGTTGGTGGTGGATTACCCGACGGCTCAATAATCGGGCAGCCCAAAAAGTCAGCCAAGCCACAAAACCTGTGGGAGCGAGCTTGCTCGCGATAGGGACATGTCAGTCAACATCAACGTTGGCTGATCCACCGCTATCGCGAGCAAGCTCGCTCCCACAGTTGGTTTTGTGCTGTTCACGAGTGCGAGGTCAACCGCAGGCTTTCATGTCCACCGGTCCCACGAACTCGTTCCCACGACCCATGACGCACGCCACGCTCTGGTTGCGCTGGCGTTCCCAGCTTTCGACCGGGTAGGTCTTGTCCCAGGCTTCGTACAGGCGCCGGTCCTGTTTCGACAGGCGCAGGCCATATTGCTTACTCATGTAGAAATAGGTCCGGGCGATCATCCCCCGGATGGAGGGGCGGGGCATGACTTTCTTGGCCTTGAAATCCACCTGGGTCAGGCATGAGCCGTATTGGCCCTTTTGCTCCGGCAGCCAGCCGAAACTGAAATTGCTGCGATCGCCATTCACTTCCCCAATGCTCGGCACCAGGTTGTGCAGGTCGGCCTCGGCCCGTTGATAGACGGGATCATAGCGGGTGCAGTTCTTGCGACCGCCTTGTTGCCAGCATTGACGCTGATGGCCGATCTGCCAGGCCGGGACGATATGCTCCCACTCGATGCGGGCGGCACGGCTGGCATTCTTGCGCGGTACGTAACCGCAGGCGGCCAGGTTCACGCGATTGCCGGTGTATTTGCAGCCGCAGTAGAACTCGGTGGATTGCGGGGCATAGAGTTTCCAGGCGATTTTCTTGGCTTCGTTGAAGGTGCGCGGGGCACCGGCCTGTGCGCCCATGGTGATGAACACAAGCAAAAAAGCTAAACAGCGAACACTCATCAGGCTCAATCTTCCTTCGGCACAACCCAGAAAACCTGCACACCACCGTCGTCGCGATAGGCGAGGGTCACGTTGTCGTTCTCGTCGATTTCTTCCAGGAGACGTTCCCATTCATCCACCGGCTCGTCGGGCAGGCGGAAGATCAGGGCGGCCTTGGCTTTTTGCGCGGTGGGGGCGTTGATGATTTTCGAGACCCGGAGGCCGAGTCGCGTATAGGAATCTAAGGGGGTAGTTGCAGCGGAGGGGGTGGCCACAGGATTATCCTTATTAAGCTGTACGGGCATACAGTATTTAACCGTAGGCATTTACGCAACTACTTAAAATTCAAGAGGATCGTCTGACAGCACTTTTTTCGTTTTGGTGTAGGAGAAAGGAATTTTTTATCTGTTTGCGTAAACAGGTGTCACCTGCTCGATGTAGCGAAGCTATTGATTGATTTCATCGGGCGCTAAAGAAAGTGCTTCGGCGGGCGATGTCCTTCCTAGGAATCCCCCTCTATGGAGTTTTGACATGTCGTTTTCCATCGGCTTTCCCAATGCGGCAGCGGTGACCATCGGCGGAAAATCCGCCGCCACCCTGAAGGCTTTGAGCGAGGCAGAAGACCAGGCCGCCGATGAGGCGCTGGGTACAACGCAAGACTCGGGCAAGGTCCGTACGGGCATGGGCGCTGGCGCTGAAGCAACCGACCAGGCGCAGGAGGGCGGTAGCACCCAGAGCGTAGCGGTCCAGGTGCTGCTCAAGCGGATGCAAGAGCTTCAGCAGCAGCTCAGGGAGCAGCAACAACAACTGGCCGCCGCCCAGGCGCGCGACTATGCCTCGGAGGAAGCCAAGACTTCGGCGGTCATGGCAATCCAAGGGCAGATCGCCGATACCAGTGGCGCTTTGCTGGAAGTCACTGGCCACCTGGTCACGGAGTTGTCCAAGGGCAGCGGTTCGGGTTCGGTGGTCAATACGACGGCCTGAGCTTCTACGTTGAGCTGCGACGTTGCGGATCAAACCGCAACGTTGACAAATCTGCGAAGCCTTACCATAGTTCACTTCACGCAAACGTTTGCGCGGCGTTCCGTGCATTGATTTGCTCACAATAATCATAAGATCGGAGTGAACCCATGAAGTTGCCATTCGCTGGACGCCTTCTCGCTGTTGCCATGCTCGCGGCCGCATCCGCTGCGCTGCCTCTCTCCTCGGCATTCGCCCAGACCGCAGAAAAACCCAAGGTTGCCCTGGTCATGAAATCCCTGGCCAACGAATTCTTCCTGACCATGGAAGACGGCGCCAAGGCCTATCAGAAGGAACACTCCGCCGATTTCGACCTGATTTCCAACGGGATCAAGGATGAAACCGACACTGCCAACCAGATCCGCATCGTCGAGCAGATGATTGTGTCCAAGGTCGATGCCCTGATCATCGCGCCAGCGGATTCCAAGGCCATGGTGCCAGTGATCAAGAAAGCCGTGGATGCCGGCATCACGGTCATCAACATCGATAACCAGCTCGATCCGGCCGTGGTCAAGAGCAAGAACATCAACGTGCCGTTCGTAGGTCCCGACAACCGCAAGGGCGCGCGGCTGGTGGGCGAGTACCTGGCTAAGCAACTCAAGGCCGGTGACGAAGTCGGCATCATCGAAGGTGTCTCCACCACCACCAACGCCCAGGCACGTACCGCGGGCTTCAAGGATGCGATGGACGCGGCGCAGATCAAGGTCGTGTCCCTGCAATCCGGCGACTGGGAAATCAACAAGGGCAACCAGGTCGCCGCGTCGATGCTCAGCGAATACCCGAACATCAAGGCACTGCTGGCCGGTAACGACAGCATGGCGGTCGGTGCCGTATCGGCCGTGCGCGCGGCGGGCAAGGCGGGCAAAGTGCAGGTGGTGGGCTACGACAATATCAACGCCATCAAGCCGATGCTCAAGGACGGTCGTGTCCTGGCGACTGCCGACCAGTTCGCTGCCAAGCAGGCCGTGTTCGGCATCGAAACAGCGCTGAAGATGCTCAAGGGCGAAAAAGTCGACAGCGGTACCAACGGCGTTATCGAAACTCCTGTCGAGCTGGTGACCAAGCCGTAATCCTGGCGACACAACGGTGCTCGCCCATCCGGGCGAGCGCATTGGAGAGTTTGATATGTCCGTTCGCGACCCGAACGCTGTCCTGTGCGTCAGCGGTATCGGCAAGACCTATGCCCAGCCGGTACTGAGCGATATCAACCTGACGTTGATGCGCGGTGAAGTGCTGGCGCTGACCGGTGAAAATGGCGCCGGCAAAAGCACCCTGTCCAAGATCATCGGCGGGCTGGTGACGCCGACGACCGGGCAGATGCAATTTCAGGGGCAGGATTATCGTCCTGGCAGCCGGACCCAGGCTGAAGAGCTGGGCGTACGCATGGTGATGCAGGAGCTCAACCTGCTGCCGACCCTGTCCGTGGCTGAAAACCTGTTCCTCGACAACCTGCCCAGCCACGGCGGCTGGATCAGTCGCAAGCAATTGCGCAAGGCGGCCATGGAGGCCATGGCCCAGGTGGGGCTCGATGCGATCGATCCCGACACGCTGGTCGGCGAGCTGGGGATCGGTCACCAGCAGATGGTCGAGATCGCCCGCAACCTGATTGGCGATTGCCATGTGCTGATTCTCGATGAGCCGACCGCCATGCTGACGGCCCGCGAAGTCGAAATGCTCTTTGAGCAGATCACCCGCTTGCAGGCACGTGGCGTGGCGATCATCTACATTTCCCATCGCCTCGAAGAACTGGCGCGGGTCGCCCAGCGCATTGCGGTACTGCGCGATGGCAACCTGGTCTGCGTCGAGCCGATGGCCAACTACGACAGCGAGCAACTGGTGACCCTGATGGTCGGCCGGGAGCTGGGCGAGCATATCGACCTTGGCCCTCGCCAGATCGGCGCGCCGGCGTTGACCGTTAAGGGCCTGACCCGTTCCGACAAGGTCCGCGACGTGTCCTTCGAAGTCCGCAGTGGCGAGATCTTCGGCATCTCCGGCCTGATCGGGGCAGGGCGTACCGAACTGTTGCGGTTGATCTTCGGTGCCGATCCGGCCGACAGCGGCACGGTGGCGCTGGGTTCGCCGGCCCGGGTGGTGAGCATTCGCTCGCCGTCCGATGCCGTGGCCCATGGCATCGCGTTGATCACCGAAGACCGCAAGGGCGAAGGCTTGCTGCTGACACAGTCCATCGCCGCCAACATTGCCCTGGGTAACATGCCGGAGATTTCCAGTGCCGGCCTGGTCAATGGCAGCGCCGAACTGGCCCTGGCGCAGCGCCAGGTCGATGCCATGCGCATCCGCAGTTCCAGCCCGACCCAGTTGGTGTCCGAGCTGTCGGGCGGCAACCAGCAGAAGGTCGTGATCGGTCGTTGGCTCGAACGCGATTGCGCCGTCATGCTGTTCGACGAGCCGACCCGTGGCATCGACGTCGGCGCCAAATTCGACATTTATGCGCTGCTCGGCGAGTTGACTCGCCAGGGCAAGGCGCTGGTCGTGGTGTCCAGTGACCTGCGGGAACTGATGTTGATCTGCGACCGGATCGGCGTGCTGTCCGCCGGGCGCCTGATCGACACCTTCGAGCGCGACAGCTGGACCCAGGATGACTTGCTTGCCGCGGCATTCGCCGGCTACCAGAAACGTGATGCGTTGCTCAACGAAGCAGCGCCTAGGGATTTTTCATGAAAACCGCATCTGCCGTTGGCAAATCAAGTGGCAACTTCTATGGCCTCGGGACCTACCTGGGCCTGGCTGGCGCACTGCTGGCCATGGTCGCGCTGTTCTCAACCCTGAGCAGCCACTTCCTGTCCTATGACACGTTCAGCACCTTGGCCAACCAGATTCCCGACTTGATGGTGCTGGCGGTCGGCATGACCTTCATCCTGATCATCGGCGGCATCGACCTGTCGGTGGGTTCGGTGCTGGCACTGGCGGCCTCGACGGTCAGCGTGGCCGTGCTCGGCTGGGGCTGGAGCGTCTGGCCATCGGCCTTGCTCGGCATGGCCGTGGCGGCGCTGGCGGGTACGGTCACCGGTTCGATCACCGTTGCGTGGCGGATTCCATCGTTCATCGTCTCCCTCGGTGTGCTGGAAATGGCCCGGGGCCTGGCGTACCAGATGACCGGGTCCCGGACCGCCTACATCGGCGACTCGTTCGCCTGGCTGTCCAACCCCATCGCCTTTGGCATCTCGCCTTCGTTCATCATCGCCTTGCTGGTGATCTTCATTGCCCAGGCGGTGCTGACCCGCACGGTGTTCGGTCGCTACCTGATCGGCATCGGCACCAATGAAGAAGCCGTGCGCCTGGCCGGCATCAATCCAAAACCCTACAAGATCCTGGTGTTCAGCCTGATGGGCTTGCTGGCCGGCGTGGCGGCGTTGTTCCAGATTTCCCGCCTGGAGGCCGCGGACCCGAACGCCGGCTCGGGGCTGGAACTGCAGGTGATCGCGGCGGTGGTCATCGGCGGTACCAGCCTGATGGGGGGGCGTGGCTCGGTCATCAGTACCTTCTTTGGCGTGTTGATCATCTCCGTGCTGGCGGCGGGCCTGGCGCAGATCGGCGCTACCGAGCCGACCAAGCGCATCATCACCGGCGCGGTGATCGTGGTGGCGGTCGTGCTCGATACCTATCGCAGTCAGCGCGCCAGTCGGCGGGGCTGAACCATGGCGACGATCAAGGATGTAGCAGCGCTCGCGGGGATCTCCTACACCACCGTGTCCCACGTGGTGAACAAGACGCGGCCGGTCAGCGAGGAAGTGCGGCTCAAGGTCGAGGCGGCCATCGAGCGCCTGGACTATGTGCCCAGCGCCGTGGCCCGGTCGCTCAAGGCCAAGACCACGGCGACCATCGGCCTGTTGGTGCCCAACAGCCTCAACCCTTACTTTGCCGAGTTGGCCCGGGGCATCGAGGATTACTGTGAGCGCAACGGCTATTGCGTGATCCTGTGCAACTCCGACGACAACCCGGACAAGCAACGCAGCTACCTGCGGGTACTGCTGGAAAAACGCATCGATGGCCTGATCTTCGCGTCCGCCGGAGGCGATGTCGGCCTGGCCGAGGGCCTGGCCAGCGTGCGCACGCCCATGGTCATCGTCGACCGTGGGCTCGATGGCGTCGACGCGGACCTGGTGCGCATCGATCATGAATACGGCGCCTACCTGGCGACCCGGCACCTGCTGGAGTTGGGTCACCACGACATCGCCTTCATCGGCGGTCCGGCCGATACCAGCGTGGCGCAGATGCGCCTGGCCGGTTACTGCCGGGCGCTGAAAGAGGCCGGGATCGAGCTGCCCGTCGAGCGCATGCTCGAAAGCGATTTCACCAGTACCGGCGGTTACCGCGCCGCTGCGCAACTGCTTGAACAGCTGCCGCCCAGCGCGATCTTCGCGGCCAACGACATGATCGGCATCGGTGTGCTGCGCGCCGCGGCTGAACGCAATGTGCGTGTGCCCAGCGAACTGTCGGTCATCGGTTTCGATGACATCCAGATGAGCCGCTATGTCTACCCGGCGTTGACCACGGTGGGGCAGTCGATCCTGCAGCTCGGGGAAATGGCGGCCGAAGTGCTGCTGCGGCGTATCGCTACGCCGGGCCTTGCCACCGACCAGCGGATCGTGACGCCGAGTATTGTCTTGCGAGAGTCGACTGCACCGCTGTCCGGTACATTCGCCCAATACCGCTGAACCGAATTGACGAGTAGTGATGTATGCCAGCAAAAGTAGTGGTAATAGGCAGTCTGAACATGGACCTGGTGACCCGGGCGCCGCGCTTGCCCCGTGGCGGTGAAACCCTGATCGGCGAGTCGTTCGCCACCATCCCGGGCGGCAAGGGCGCCAACCAGGCGGTAGCCGTCGCGCGCCTGGGCGCGCAGGTGTCGATGGTCGGCTGCGTGGGCGACGATGCCTATGGCGAACAATTGCGCGGCGCGTTGCTGGCCGAGGGCATCGACTGCCAGGCGGTCCGCGTGGAGAAGGGGTCCAGCGGCGTGGCGCTGATTGTCGTCGACGATAACAGCCAGAATGCGATCGTTATCGTCGCCGGTGCCAACGGTGCGCTCACCGCCGAGGTCCTGGACGATGTCGATGAGGTGCTGCAAAGCGCCGATGTCATCATCTGCCAGCTCGAGGTGCCGGATGCCACCGTCGGCCATGCCCTCAAGCGCGGGCGTGAGTTGGGCAAAATCGTCATCCTCAATCCCGCGCCGGCTTCCCATGCGTTGCCCGCCGACTGGTACGCCTGCATCGACTATCTGATTCCCAATGAAAGCGAAGCCGCGGTGCTCAGCGGGCTGGCGGTGGATTCCCTGGAAACCGCAGAGGCCGCCGCGGCGCATTTGATCGCCGCCGGTGCCGGCAAGGTGATCGTCACCCTGGGGGCCCAGGGGCTGATGTTTGCCAACGGCGCCAGCTTCGAGCATTTCCCGGCCCCGCGGGTCAAGGCAGTGGATACCACTGCCGCCGGGGATACCTTTGTCGGCGGCTTCGCGGCAGCCTTGGCCAGCGGCAAAAGCGAGGTCGATGCGATTCGTTTCGGCCAGGTCGCCGCTGCGCTGTCGGTCACCCGCGCCGGCGCGCAACCTTCAATCCCCACGTTGCTGGAAGTACAGGCTTTCAAATCATGAAAAAGACGCCGTTGTTGAATGTGGCACTGTCCCGACTGATCGCTTCCCTCGGCCATGGCGACAAGGTGGTCATCGGTGATGCCGGCCTGCCCGTGCCGCCCCAGGTCGAATTGATCGACCTGGCCTTGACCCATGGCATTCCTGACTTCGTCAGTACCTTGAAGGTGGTGCTCAGCGAAATGCAGGTGGAAAGCCATGTCCTGGCCGAGGAAATCCTCGACAAACAGCCGTTGGCCCTGGCAACCCTGGAGTCACTGAATGCCGAGGGGGCTTTGGGTGAGCGGGCGTTGGTCAGCCATGAGCAATTCAAGGTCATCAGCCGACAGGCGCGGGCGATCATTCGCACAGGCGAATGCTCGCCGTACTGCAATATCGTGCTGGTCGCTGGAGTGACGTTCTAACCCTGTTCAACCCTGCACAAGGAGTGCGCCATGCACCGCTATGCTGAGAAAATGCATCAACTGATCCGGAGTCTGCTGCTTTTGTCATTGATCACTGCAACGAGCGCCCAGGCGGCGGAAAAGATCGACCTGATCATCGACACCGACCCAGGCGCCGACGACGTGGTGGCGCTGCTGTTCGCCCTGGCGTCGCCCGAGGAGCTGCATATCCGTGCGCTGACCACCGTCGCCGGCAATGTGCGCCTGGACAAGACCTCGCGCAACGCTCGCCTGGCCCGTGAATGGGCGGGGCGCGAAGACGTGCCGGTCTACGCCGGCGCGCCGAAACCCTTGATGCGCACACCCATCTACGCAGAGAACATCCATGGCAAGGAAGGCCTGTCGGGTGTCACGGTGCATGAGCCGAAGAAGGGGCTCGCCGAAGGCAATGCCGTCAACTACCTGATCGACACGCTGAAGGCGGCCAAGCCCCACAGCATCACCATTGCCATGCTGGGGCCGCAGACCAACCTGGCGCTGGCGTTGATCCAGGAGCCGGACATTGTCCAGGGCATCAAGGAAGTGGTGATCATGGGCGGTGCGCACTTCAACGGCGGCAATATCACCCCGGTGGCCGAGTTCAATCTGTTCGCCGATCCGCAGGCGGCCGAGGTGGTGGCCAAGAGCGGCGTGAAGCTGACCTACCTGCCGTTGGATGTGACCCACAAGATTCTCACCAGCGAGGCGCGCCTGAAGCAGATCGCGGCGCTGAACAACAATGCCAGCAAGCTGGTGGGCGATATCCTCAACGAATACGTCAAGGGCGACATGGAACACTACGGCATGACGGGCGGGCCGGTGCATGACGCGACCGTGATTGCCTACCTGCTCAAGCCGCAATTGTTCACTGGCCGTTCAGTCAATGTCGTCGTGGACAGTCGCGAGGGGCCGACGTTCGGGCAGACCATCGTCGACTGGTACGACGGCCTGAAGGCGCCGA
This sequence comes from Pseudomonas sp. NFACC13-1, assembly GCF_900104425.1. Taxonomy (NCBI): domain Bacteria; kingdom Pseudomonadati; phylum Pseudomonadota; class Gammaproteobacteria; order Pseudomonadales; family Pseudomonadaceae; genus Pseudomonas; species Pseudomonas sp. NFACC13-1. The sequence goes on from NZ_FMXV01000013.1 coordinate 101,845, forward strand.
AGAACGCGTTCTGGGTGGAAAACGGTGATGCCCAAGGGTTCTTTGACCTGCTGACCGAGCGCCTGGCGCGCCTGAAATAACCTGCCTGGCTATCGCGCGCCCCCAGGCTGGACCTGCGGGCGCGTGCCTCAATCCACGGCGTCGACGATGCTCGGGTAGCGCTCGAATGTCTGCTGGATGAAGTTGCGGGCGACTTCTATCCCCAACTCTTTTACCAACAATTCTATGCAGATGATTGCCAGCTCCTCCGGGCTGCCCGGGCTATAGGAGCTGTGGCCCTCCGACCATTTGGCATTGATGGTGGCTTCGATACTGACGGTACTCATGGTCGGGCTCGCGAGTTGAAGGTCTGTAGGCTGAGTTAAACATTTTTGCCCGGGATTTGGCACTGCGACTTAGGCATTGGGGGAGGGCTGTGCGACACTTGTTCTTTTATTTTTCAAAGGGGCTTCGCCGTGCAGATAGATTTGAACGCTCCTGATGGCCTGACCGTCGAGGCGGTTCGTCAATTGCTGGCCTCGGCCAGTGACGACGAGCATACCCAGCTGCGCGTGACCAAGGACGGCATCGCCTATCTGTCCTCGGGTGTGGTCGGTGGCGTTGACATCGAGGGTTTGCGGTTTCGGCTCGAAACGTGGGCGAAGGGCTCGGGGTACGTCGGCCGGGTCGCTGCCAGCGACGAGGTCTGGGTCATGCAGATCTACAACGCGCTGAAGGACAACTGGCCCAATCCGCCCTTCGATTACATTGACGTTTATTGAGCCGCGTTCATATCCAGTCACGATTCAGGCCTGAACAGGGCCGTGGGCTCAGGCAAACTGCCAGCTTTCCCGGCCTGATGGTTGCGGCGTTGAAACCAAGCGCCGTTTAGGCTGTCGCACGCTCTCTGTTTATTCATCGAAAAAAGGAGGCTTCATGCCTTGGAAGCTCGCGTCATTGAGTACTTTGCTGGCCGCCATGCTCTTGAGCGGTTGCAGCAGCACCTCTGAATCGACCCCCGAACCTGTGGCGGCCGAGACCGGTCACAGCCGCTGCGAAGCAAAGGCCGCCGAGTTCGCCATTGGCCAGAAGGCCTCGCCCCAGTTGCTGGAGCAGGCCCGTACCCGTGCCGGCGCGCAGAATGCCCGGATCCTCAAGCCCAACGACATGGTCACGCTCGAGTACCGCTCTGATCGCCTGAACCTCAATACCGATGCCAACCTGGTGATCAATCGGGTGAACTGTGGCTGATTGAGGGTTTTCAATCGCCCATAAAAAACCCCGTCACATGGACGGGGTTTTTTTGTGCGCCGAGAAATTACTCTGGGCGAACCTGTGCAGCTTGCATACCCTTTTGGCCTTTCTCAGCCACGAAGGAAACGGTCTGGCCTTCTTTCAGGCTTTTGAAACCGTCGCTTTCGATAGCTTTGAAGTGTACGAACAGGTCGTCACCGCCACCTTGAGGAGTGATGAAGCCGAAGCCTTTTTCATCGTTGAACCATTTAACGGTGCCGGTTTGGCGATTAGACATGGTGTATCTCCAAGAAACATATATTTTCAGTGTACTGTGCTGCTCAGGCCAACTGGGCACACCCGGGTATCATAGTCGAAATGTTCGATTTGGGAGCCCCCCGCAGGCGCTGTTTGCCAATCAGTCGTGTTTACTTTATCGCCTTTACCCGCTGAAAGGCCCGGTTTTAAAGGCTTTGAGCCGAAAGTAAAGACGATAAAAAAAGCTGTAAAACCTGCATAAATAGTACGAAAAAGCGCTTTTTTTGGCCTTTTATCAGCCCGGGGCGGCCTTAAAGACTCCAGTTATTCACTTTTTCGCAGGCACATTGGCCTTGCATTTGGCGATCTCGCCGAGGGCTTTCTGCTGCAGTTCGGGGGTGGCCTTGTTGTCCATCAGCGCCTGGATATCACTCGCCGGGTAGGACTTGATGGCGTCGGCGCCACAGGCACAATGGGATTTGGCCGCCGCCGCGCCAATCTGCGGGGTAGCCGCCTGCGTGCACTGGGCCATGTATTTATCCCGCTCGCCCTTCGGCCATTCGGCGTGGGCACTCAAGGGCAGCAGCAGAACAATGGGGGCGACTACGGCGAACAGGGTATTGAGACGCATGCGGGGATGCTCCTTGTGGGTCGATGTTCTGTGATTCGAGGGCGCTAGGGCCGATCAAGTTCAGCACTCTGGCATAAAAGCGGACGATTTGCCTTCCTGTGACAGCCTTGTGCATCGATGACCGTTCATCTGTGCTAGCATGCCGGGCTCGGCTATTTCCAGGCTGCGGATGATCGTTCGTCCCGGTGGCAAAGAGTCCGAATAACCCTGATTTGAATCCCAGTCACTCTGGTTCGGTTTTCCCGGTTGGCCGCAAGGCTCCTGCCGCTGTAAGGCAGGCGTTCGTCATTGAATGGCCTGGACTGGATCTTGTACTGGCTCATCCCAACCCACGTGACCTTTGGTAGGGGTCACCACTAGGAGAGGAGGCGCCATGCCAACTATTACTCTTCCCGACGGCAGTCAACGTTCGTTCGATCACCCGGTTTCCGTAGCCGAGGTCGCCGCATCCATCGGCGCGGGCCTGGCCAAGGCCACCCTGGCCGGCAAGGTCAACGGCAAACTGGTCGACGCCAGTGACGTCATCGACAGCGACGCCACGCTGCAAATCATCACGCCCAAGGATGAAGAGGGGCTGGAGATCATTCGCCACTCCTGCGCGCACTTGGTTGGCCACGCGGTCAAGCAACTGTACCCGAGCGCGAAGATGGTCATCGGGCCGGTCATCGACGAAGGCTTCTATTACGACATCGCCTTCGAGCGTCCTTTCACGCCGGACGACCTGGCCGCCATCGAACAGCGCATGCAGCAGCTGATCGAGAAAGATTACGACGTCATCAAGAAAGTCACCCCGCGCGCCGAAGTCATCGAAGTCTTCAAGGCCCGTGGTGAGGACTACAAGCTGCGTCTGGTGGAAGACATGCCGGACGAGCAGGCCATGGGCCTGTACTACCACGAAGAATACGTCGACATGTGCCGCGGCCCGCACGTGCCGAACACGCGTTTCCTCAAATCCTTCAAGCTGACCAAGCTGTCCGGCGCCTACTGGCGCGGCGATGCGAAGAACGAGCAGTTGCAGCGCGTCTACGGCACTGCCTGGGCGGACAAGAAGCAACTGGCGGCCTACATCCAGCGCATCGAAGAAGCCGAAAAGCGCGATCACCGCAAGATCGGCAAGCGCCTGGGCCTGTTCCATACCCAGGAAGAGTCCCCGGGCATGGTGTTCTGGCACCCGAATGGCTGGACCCTGTACCAGGTGCTCGAGCAGTACATGCGTCAGGTCCAGCGTGAAAACGGCTACCTGGAGATCAAGACGCCGCAAGTGGTCGACCGCAGCCTGTGGGAGAAATCCGGGCACTGGGCCAACTACGCCGACAACATGTTCACCACCCAGTCGGAAAACCGCGACTACGCCATCAAGCCGATGAACTGCCCGTGCCATGTGCAGGTGTTCAACCAGGGCCTGAAAAGCTACCGCGAGCTGCCGATGCGCCTGGCCGAGTTCGGTGCCTGCCACCGCAACGAGCCGTCGGGTGCGCTGCACGGTATCATGCGTGTGCGTGCGTTTACCCAGGACGATGCCCACATCTTCTGCACCGAAGAGCAGATGCAGGCCGAATCCGCCGCCTTCATCAAGCTGACCATGGACGTCTACCGGGACTTCGGTTTCACCGAAGTCGAGATGAAGCTGTCCACTCGTCCGGAAAAACGCGTCGGTTCCGACGAGCTGTGGGATCGCGCCGAAGCGGCCCTGGCCGCCGCCCTCGATAGCGCGGGCCTTGCGTATGACCTGCAGCCGGGCGAGGGGGCTTTCTACGGTCCGAAGATCGAGTTCTCGCTGAAAGATTGCCTCGGTCGCGTCTGGCAGTGTGGTACCCTGCAGCTCGATTTTAACCTGCCGATCCGTCTGGGCGCCGAATACGTGTCCGAAGACAACAGCCGCAAGCACCCGGTCATGCTTCACCGCGCGATCCTCGGTTCGTTCGAGCGTTTCGTCGGGATTCTGATCGAACACTACGAGGGTGCGTTCCCTGCGTGGCTGGCACCGACCCAGGCAGTGATCATGAATATCACTGATAAACAGGCAGATTTTGCCGCCGAAGTCGAAAAAACTCTCAACCAAAGCGGATTTCGTGCCAAGTCCGACTTGAGAAATGAAAAGATCGGCTTTAAAATCCGCGAGCATACTTTGCTCAAGGTTCCCTTTCTCTTGGTTATTGGAGATCGGGAGGTCGAGATGCAGACTGTCGCTGTGCGTACTCGTGAAGGTGCTGACCTGGGCTCGATGCCCGTCGCCGAATTCGCTGAGTTCCTCGCGCAAGCGGTTTCCCGGCGTGGTCGCCCAGATTTGGAGTAATTATTATTAAGCGTGAAATGAGACAAGATAAACGAGCTGCACCGAAAGCCCCGATCAACGAGAATATCTCGGCACGCGAGGTTCGGTTAATTGGCGCTGACGGCGAGCAGATTGGCATCGTCTCGATTGATGAAGCGCTTCGTATTGCTGAAGAAGCAAAGCTTGATCTGGTAGAAATTTCCGCGGACGCAGTCCCACCGGTTTGCCGGGTGATGGACTACGGCAAGTCGATCTTCGAGAAGAAGAAGCAGATTGCCGCGGCGAAGAAAAACCAGAAGCAGATTCAGGTAAAAGAAATCAAGTTTCGTCCAGGGACGGAGGAAGGGGATTACCAGGTAAAACTGCGCAACCTGGTACGTTTCCTGAGTGACGGGGACAGGGCCAAGGTATCCTTGCGATTCCGCGGCCGTGAGATGGCCCACCAGGAGCTGGGGATGGAACTCCTCAAGCGGGTTGAACAAGACCTGCTCGAGTACGGTTCGGTCGAACAGCATCCTAAGATGGAAGGACGCCAGCTGATCATGGTCATCGCCCCGAAAAAGAAGAAGTAATCAACAGGGCACGGCAGGCCTTGCGATTATGTTTATCAACTGAATGCGGAGTATCCGAACATGCCAAAGATGAAAACCAAAAGTGGTGCTGCTAAGCGGTTTCTGAAAACTGCTAACGGTATCAAGCACAAGCACGCTTTCAAGAGCCACATCCTGACCAAAATGTCGACCAAGCGTAAGCGTCAACTGCGCGGTAGCAGCTTGCTGCATCCGTCTGACGTGGCAAAAGTCGAGCGCATGCTGCGCCTTCGTTAATTTTTGGATCAAGAATAGAGGAAGTAACTCATGGCTCGTGTAAAGCGTGGCGTCATTGCCCGTAAGCGTCACAAAAAAATTCTGAAACTTGCTAAAGGCTACTACGGCGCGCGCTCCCGCGTATTCCGTGTTGCCAAGCAAGCGGTAATCAAGGCAGGCCAATACGCCTACCGTGACCGTCGTCAGAAAAAACGTCAGTTCCGCGCTCTGTGGATCGCTCGTATCAACGCTGGTGCTCGTGTTAACGGTCTGTCCTACAGCCGTTTCATCGCTGGCCTGAAAAAAGCGTCCATCGAGATCGACCGTAAGGTTCTGGCTGATCTGGCAGTGAACGAAAAAGCGGCGTTTGCTGCGATTGTCGAGAAAGCTAAAGCCACCTTGGCTTAAGTACCCCCGGCAGTCACCCGGGCTCACCTCTGTGGGCCCAGGTGTCAAACGTCATAAATAGGGGAAGAGCCTTAAAGCTCTTCCCCTATTTTGTATCTGGAGTCTGTACATGGAAAACCTGGACGCGCTGGTCGCTCAAGCACTAGAGGCTGTGCAAAGCGCTGAAGATATCAATGCCCTGGAGCAAATCCGGGTTCACTACCTTGGCAAGAAGGGCGAGTTGACCCAGGTGATGAAGACCCTGGGGAACCTGCCAGCCGAAGAGCGTCCGCAGGTCGGTGCGCTGATCAACGTTGCCAAAGAGCGTGTCACAGAAGTCCTCAATGCGCGCAAGGCATTGCTCGAGGAGGCGGACCTGGCTGCCAAGCTCGCCGCCGAGTCCATCGACGTGACCCTGCCTGGCCGTGGCCAGACTTCCGGTGGCTTGCATCCGGTGACCCGGACCCTGGAACGCATCGAGCAGTTCTTCACCCACATCGGCTACGGCATTGCCGAAGGCCCTGAGGTCGAAGACGACTACCACAACTTCGAGGCACTCAACATCCCAGGCCATCACCCGGCCCGGTCGATGCATGACACCTTCTATTTCAATGCGAGCATGCTGTTGCGCACCCATACCTCCCCGGTACAGGTCCGCACCATGGAATCGCAGCAGCCGCCGATCCGCATCGTCTGCCCAGGCCGTGTGTACCGCAGCGACTCCGATATCACCCACTCGCCGATGTTCCACCAGGTCGAAGGCCTGCTGGTTGATCGCGACATCAATTTCGCCGACCTTAAAGGCACGATCGAAGAGTTCCTGCGGGTGTTCTTCGAAAAAGAACTGGCGGTGCGTTTCCGCCCTTCGTACTTCCCGTTCACCGAGCCCTCCGCTGAAGTCGACATGGAATGCGTGATGTGCAGCGGTAAAGGCTGCCGTGTCTGCAAGCAGACTGGCTGGCTGGAAGTGATGGGCTGCGGGATGGTTCACCCGAACGTGCTGCGTATGTCCGGTATCGATCCGGAAGAATTCTCGGGTTTTGCTTTCGGCATGGGCGCCGAGCGCCTGGCCATGCTGCGTTACGGTGTGAATGACTTGCGCCTGTTCTTCGACAACGACTTGCGGTTCCTTGCGCAATTTCGCTAGGTCGTGGTAACGAATTTATTAGGAGAACAGGATGAAATTCAGTGAACAATGGCTGCGCGGCTGGGTAAGCCCGCAGGTAAGTCGGGACGAGCTGGTCGCTCGCCTGTCGATGGCCGGTCTTGAGGTCGATAGCGTCACGCCGGCCGCCGGAGAATTCAGCGGCGTGGTGGTGGGTGAGGTGTTGAGCACCGAGCAACACCCGGACGCTGACAAATTGCGGGTTTGCCAGGTCAGCAATGGCGCGGAAACCTTCCAGGTGGTCTGTGGCGCACCCAACGTGCGTCCGGGCCTGAAGATCCCGTTCGCCATGATCGGTGCCGAGCTGCCAGGCGACTTCAAGATCAAGAAGGCCAAGCTGCGTGGCGTCGAGTCCAACGGCATGCTGTGCTCCCAGGCCGAACTGCAAGTCGGCGAAGGCAACGATGGTCTGATGGAGCTTCCGGCCGATGCGCCGGTGGGCCAGGACATTCGTGAATACCTGAACCTGGACGATGCGAGCATCGAGGTCGACCTGACGCCGAACCGTGGCGACTGCCTGTCCCTGGCCGGCCTGGCTCGTGAAGTCGGCGCGCTGTATGCCGCCCCTGTGACGCGTCCGGTGGTCGCGGCCGTGCCGGCGGTGCATGATGAAGTGCGTTCGATTGACGTCCTGGCGCCGGCGGCGTGCCCGCGTTACCTGGGTCGCGTGATCCGTAACGTCGATCTGTCCAAGCCAACCCCGCTGTGGATGGTCGAACGCTTGCGTCGCGCCGACGTGCGCAGCATCGACGCCGCCGTCGACATCACTAACTATGTGATGCTGGAGTTGGGTCAACCGCTGCATGCGTTCGATCTCGCCGAAATCAAGGGTGGCATCCGCGTGCGCATGGCCGAAGAGGGTGAAAAACTGGTGCTGCTCGACGGCCAGGAAGTGACCCTGCGCAGTGACACCCTGGTGATTGCCGACCACGCCCGCGCCTTGGCGATTGCTGGCGTCATGGGCGGCGAGCACAGTGGCGTATCCGCCACGACCCGCGATGTATTCCTGGAAAGCGCGTTCTTCGACCAGATCGCCGTCGCTGGCAAGGCGCGTTCCTATGGCTTGCACACCGATGCCTCGCACCGCTACGAGCGTGGTGTGGACTGGCAGCTGGCCCGTGAAGCCATGGAGCGCGCCACCGGCCTGCTGCTGGAGATCACCGGTGGCGAAGCCGGCCCGATCATCGAGACCGTCAGCGAAGAGCATCTGCCGAAGATTGCACCGGTCACTCTGCGTGCCCAGCGCATCACCCAGATGCTGGGCATGGAAATGGCGCCGGCCGAAGTCGAACGCCTGCTCAGCGCCCTCGGCCTGAACATCAGCGCCGATGGGGCAGGGCAGTGGCGCGTCGAAGTGCCAAGCCATCGCTTCGATATCAGCCTGGAAGTCGACCTGATCGAAGAACTGGCCCGCCTGTACGGCTACAACCGTCTGCCGGTCCGCTACCCGCAAGCGCGCCTGGCCCCGCAAGCCAAGGCCGAAGCCCGCAGCGACCTGCCGGAACTGCGCCGCCTGCTGGTGGCCCGTGGGTATCAGGAAGCGATCACCTACAGCTTCATCGATCCACGCCAGTTCGAGTTGTTCAATCCGGGTGTCGAGCCGCTGTTGCTGGCCAACCCGATTTCCAACGACATGGCGGCCATGCGCTCGTCCCTGTGGCCTGGTTTGGTCAAATCGTTGCAGCACAACCTCAACCGCCAGCAGGATCGTGTGCGTCTGTTCGAAAGCGGCCTGCGCTTCGTCGGTCAACTGGACGGCTTGAAGCAGGAGTCGATGCTGGCCGGTGTCGTCTGCGGCAGCCGTCTGCCGGAAGGTTGGGCGCAAGGTCGCGATGTCGTCGACTTCTTCGACGTCAAGGCTGACGTGGAAGCGGTGCTGGGCTTCGCCGGCGCGCTCGACGCATTCACTTTCGTACCAGGCAAGCATCCGGCGCTGCACCCAGGGCAGACCGCCCGCATCGAGCGAGACGGGCGTGAAGTCGGCTATGTCGGTGCCATCCACCCGGAACTGTCGAAAACCCTGGGCCTTGATCGTCCAGTCTTCGTTTTCGAGCTGGTGCTGGCCGAAGTGGCCCAAGGGAAAATGCCGAAATTCCAGGAGTTATCGCGCTTTCCTGAAGTGCGTCGTGACCTTGCGTTGCTGGCCGATCGCGACGTTGCATCCAGCGCCGTGCTGGAGGTAATCCGTGAAAATGCAGGCGAATGGCTGACGGACCTCAGGCTATTTGACGTGTATCAGGGTAAAGGCATTGATCCGCATAGAAAAAGCCTTGCAGTTGGCTTGACCTGGCAGCATCCATCGCGCACTCTTAATGACGATGAGGTGAATACCGCAACGCAGAATATCCTCACCTCGCTCGAAAACAGGTTGAACGCCACGTTAAGGAAGTGACGTATGGGGGCTCTGACGAAAGCTGAGATGGCGGAACGTCTGTATGAGGAGCTGGGCCTGAATAAACGGGAGGCCAAAGAATTGGTCGAACTGTTTTTCGAAGAAATCAGGCACGCTCTGGAAGACAACGAACAGGTCAAATTGTCCGGTTTCGGCAATTTCGACCTTCGGGACAAACGCCAGCGGCCTGGCCGCAATCCGAAAACGGGAGAAGAAATCCCGATCACGGCTCGCCGTGTGGTCACCTTTCGTCCAGGGCAGAAGTTGAAGGCCCGAGTTGAGGCTTATGCTGGAACCAAGTCATAACGACGAACTACCCGTCATCCCGGGCAAACGCTACTTCACCATTGGTGAAGTCAGCGAGCTGTGTGCGGTAAAACCGCACGTGCTGCGCTATTGGGAGCAGGAGTTTCCTCAACTCAACCCGGTCAAGCGCCGCGGAAACCGCCGGTATTATCAGCGACAAGACGTGCTGATGATCCGGCAGATCCGCGCACTGCTGTACGATCAGGGGTTCACCATCGGCGGCGCACGCCTGCGCCTCTCCGGTGATGAGGCCAAGGACGATACAACCCAGTACAAACAAATGATCCGCCAGATGATCGCCGAGCTTGAAGATGTGCTGGTGGTGCTCAAGAAATAAAATTTCTGCTTTAAATACTTCCAGTTTTCAAAAGCTTGCGATATATTCCTGAGCGTTCCGTTGAGAAGCGGAACAAGATTCACGCCTAGTCGGGGCGTAGCGCAGTCCGGTAGCGCACTAGCATGGGGTGCTAGGGGTCGAGTGTTCGAATCACTCCGTCCCGACCATATAATTCAAAGGGTTGCGAGATTTTATCTCGCGACCCTTTTTTATTTATAGACCCCTTGGCTCGGGTTGTTGCCGTTGTCAGTCGCTGCCAGCATTGATCGGGTTGGGTTGACGCTTCTCTATGGCGTGTTTGAGCAGCGCTGCGCTGCGGAATATGCCATGGGCGAATTTGCTGTAGGGCATGGTCAAGAAAAACGCCATGACCAGGCCGAGATGAATCGCCAGCATGAAGCCCAAGGCACTGGTTTCACGAAAAGCCAGCAGCGCCAGGCCGCTTGCGCTGACCAGAAACAGCAGCGCGATGAAACCGCGATCCATGGGTTTTTGGTTCTCATCGCCGTGCGCAGGGTTGCGACGCAGGTTCAGCCAAAGAAGACCCGCCGGGCCGATCAGCAGGCCGATACCACCGGCAATACCCAACATCACCGGCAAGCTGAAGATCGGATAAGGCGCCGACCACTTCAGCAGATAGTGAAAGAGCGTGGCGACACCGGTGGCGGCGAAGCACAGCATGAAGCCGTAGAAGGTGAGGTGGTGGAATCGGCGGCGCCACAAGGTGAATTGATCGTCGGCGTTATTGCAGCCTTCGCCATGCCCGCCGTCCAGGTATTTGAGCTTCGCGATGTTGGCCGTAGCCTCCAATGCAGCGGACGTTTTCAACGGCAGTGGCGCTGCGACCGGTGAAACGTTGCGCCAGAAGCGCCGTACACCCATGGTCAGGGCGAGTACCGCAAAGCCGAACACTGAGCCAAACATCAGCGCCAGGGTGTTATGCGGGAAAATCTTGTAGAAGTCACCCCCGGGAATGGCCGTGAACAGGTTGCCCATGAGCATCAGGGTCAGGCATAAAAACAACGCCAGTCCCCCACCGGAAGCCAGCGCCAGGGTCAGGCCGTTGCGCTGATACAACTTGCCCAGCGCTTGCGGCCAGGCGTATTCGGCGTAAGTATCCAGGCGCACTTTGGCCATGGCTTTGGGTATGTTGACGTCGAATTCGTGTGGGGCGGCGTACTGACAGGCGTGCAGGCACGCGCCGCAGTTATGGCACAAGTTCGCCAGGTAATGGATGTCGGCCTGAGTGAATTCCAAGCGCCGGGTCATCGCCGGAAATACCGCGCAAAAGCCTTCGCAATAACGACAGGCATTGCAGATGGTCATCTGCCGCTGGACTTCACTTTCGTCAAGATTCAACACCGGGATCAGCTCGTCCGACGCTTGGGGATCAAACAGTTGCATGTCGAGGCTCCGTGTTTGCAGATGAAATGCCAAAGCCCACCGAAGCGGCCGCCTGCGCACCGGCGATGCGGCCAAACGCGGTACCGATGGCCATGCCGATGCCGGCGGTGTAGCCCTTACCCAGAACATTGCCGGCCATCATTTCCCCCGCGACGAACAGGTTGGGGCTCGCTTTGCCGTTGAAATGCACGGCAGCGGTTTCGTCGGTAGCGAGTCCGAGATAGGTGAATGTGACACCCGGTTTAAGCGGGTACGCGTAGAAAGGTGGTTTCACCAATGGCCGCGCCCAATGGGTTTTGGCGGGCGTCAGTCCTTGGGTGTGGCAGTCGTCCAACGCCGTGTGATCGAACGTGCCAACGCTGCAGGCGCTGTTGTAGTCCTCGACAGTCTTGACGAATTTTTCTTGAGGCAGCTTCAACAGACGGGCAAGGTCTTGCAGGGTATTGGCGGTGGTTCCGGGAAAAACCGGCGGCATGAAGCGGCCAATGGCTTGTTGATCGATGATCGAATACGCCTGCTGACCGGGTTGCCCGGCCACCAGACGCCCCCAGATCGCATAACGTTTTGGCCAGAAATCCTCACCTTCGTCGTAGAAGCGTTCGCCATCACGATTGACCACCACACCCAGCGATACGCAGTCGATTCGGGTGCAGATGCCGCCGTCGTAGAATGGCGCGCGGGCATCAATCGCGACCATGTGTGCTTGCGTCGGATCGCCGATCACATCTGCGCCCAGATCGAGCATGCGCCGTAGCAAAATGCCGGTGTTGAATCGGGTACCCCGGATCAGGAAATTATCCGATGGCCATTCACCGCGTTCGTTCTGACCCCAGGCCTCGCGGAGCCATTCACGGTTGGATTCGAAGCCGCCGGCCGCCAACACGCAGGCCCGGGCTTCAATGCGTTCTGCGGCGAAACGCTGACCATCGACCTCATGTTCGCCCACATGGGCGGCGACGAATTTCCCCTCATCCAACTCGATGTCGGTCACTTGCGTGTTGTATCGAACTTTTACACCCAGGCGCTCGGCGCTGCGGAAATACGCATTGACCAGCGCTTTGCCGCCGCCCATGAAAAATGCATTGGTCCGCGCCACGTGCAGCGCGCCGGACAGCGATGGCTGAAAATGCACGCCGTGTGAACGCATCCAATCGCGGCAAGAAGACGATGCCCGAATTACAATGCGTGCAAGCTTTTCATCCGTGAGGCCACCGGTAACCTTCAACAGGTCTTGCCAGTATTCTTCTTCCGGATAGGTATCGATCAGCACGTCCTGCGGTTCGTCGTGCATGCACCGCAGGTTACGGGTGTGTTGGGAGTTGCCCCCGCGCCAGATTTTCGGAGAGGCTTCCAGTAGCATCACGCTGGCGCCCGCTTCTCGCGCCATCAGAGCGGCGCACAAGGCAGCGTTGCCACCCCCTATGATTAAGACATCGATCATTATCGCTCCTCGATTTGCAAGGAAGCGGGAACGAAGTGCTCCTTGCGAGTGGGGAGAACGATAGGGTGGGGAGGGAGGGGCCGAAAGGCTGCTTTTGATGCGGGGTGTTTAGTTTTTCTAAAGGCCGTGTCGTCAGGAGATGTTTGGGTTGAAGGAGGGTTACGCGTCTGCCCCTTCTATCCACGTAGCTCCAGGCCACTGTTTATCGACGACCAACTGTCGCGCAACATCGACGATGACCAACCGCGTTGCCAGCGCCGCCGGAGAGAGTTCGTCGTCAGCCAGCGTCGCCAGAAGATTACGCCGGCCCACATGGGGATCGGCAATCCTGACCAGTGAAAGTCCGGACCCGTCTTTCAATGCAGCGGCCGCCCCCGGTTGTATCGTTGCCGCATGACCGGCCCGAACGGCGTTCATCAAAACAGCGAGACCGTCGACTTCCATAATGACATTGGGTGTTAGCCCGACCCGCTCGAACGCGCTCATCAATGCCGAGCGCAATCCATGTTGCGCACTGGGCATGACCAGCGGCAGGCCGCCGAGGTCGGCTAACTGCACGCTGTCACCAGAAGGCGCTTGAGGGAGGCTGGGCGAGGCAATGACAAACAGCTTTTCATCCAGCAGCGGCGTCACGCTCCAACGTTTACCCCCTTCGAGCTGGAAGAGGATGGCCAAGTCAATTTGCCGTGCGTTGAGTTGCGACGCCAAGTGACCGGAAAGCATTTCCACCAAATGCAGTTGTATGTCCGGATAACGCGCACGCATTGCGTTGATCAATGGCAACGCGAGCACCGTTGCAGTAGTCGGCGGTAAGCCGACGCTGACATAACCGCTCATTCGCCCGCGATGGGCGGCCATGATGGCGTTTTCCGCCTGGCGTAGCGTCAATTGGGCATGGTGTAAAAACGCTGATCCGGCGCTAGTGGGCGTCACGCCGGTGGAGGTTCGATTCAGGAGGCGGGTGCACAGTTCGCTTTCCAGCTTGGAGATCTGCTGACTGAGGGCTGACACGCCTACGTCCAGTTCAAGTGCCGCACGCCCCAGGCTGCCAAGCTCGATGATTTTTACGAAATAGCGCAGCTGTCTCAATTCCAATGTGGTTGCTCCCCACGGATGTGTGAAAACCTGCCTCGGTGATACCTATCAACGCACGCAACCAATACAGACCAGCCGCGTCATATCCAGATATCTACTTACTTATCGGGACTGACCCTCGCAAAGCGAGGCCCTACGTACCAATCATTTCACCCGCGAGATCCGCCAGGGCGCGGAGCCTGTCCATCTGCTTCATGTCGTGGTGATAACCCATCCAGATATCACGTCCTGGTGGTTCACTGCCGACGTCTACCCATCTCAGGGCGGTCAACTGATCGCCAAGCACCCGTGGCAAGACCGCCACACCCAATCCTCGGGCGCACATTTGCGCCTGAACGGTACGGCTGCTGCTGGTGAACACGGTTCTGGCGCGGGGAAACATCTGCTGTAGCCAAAGCACGTCGGGGTAGTGAGCTTGCGCTGTGTTCATGAGGATCAACCCCAGGCCTTCTCCCTCTTCAGAGGGGGAGAAGGGCGAGTGCGCGGCGACGTACAGTCCGTAGCTGAGTGTCGTCAGTCGACGTTGAACGATGTCCGGTTCGGTGAACGGCACGATGCGAAAGGCGATATCCGCATCGCGGCGAGTCAGATCGAACAGGCGATGTCCGGGGATCACCTCCGGAACGATCAACGGGTACCGTCGTGACATTTCGTCGAGTACAGGGGCGAGCACATAGCAGGCGAACCAGTCTGCCGATGAAATTCGCAACAGTCCTTCAGGTTGATCGCTGTCGCCCGCCAGGTGCCGCTCAATGGAAAGAGCGCTTCGCTCCATTTCCTCGGCCAGCCCCAGAATTTTCTCACCGCTGTCCGTCAACACCAGACCTTGCCCGGTGCGGCGGAAAAAAACCTGCCCGCTGTGCTGCTCAAGGACGTGAAGCCGCCGTCCTACGGTGGGATGGCTAACGCCCAGTTGCTTCGCGGCAGCGCCCAGCGAGCCGGTGCGGACAATCGCCAGAAAGACGCGCAAGTCGTTCCAGTCCATGGGCTCACCCCCAACAAAAATGAACGGCGAAGATGCAGCAATGGCCGTCCCGTTGCAACCCCATGGCGGAACAGCGCGGACGGAAGATGCCGCATATGCCCATTGCTGGGAGCGAACACTTCTAGTCGGCTTTTGCCCCTGACTGAAGGCGCTGCATAACGGGTGGCAGCCTTACAAAAATGTACGAGGAATGTGCATCCCTGGCAGTGCCGCCGTCGCTCGTTGACTTCGACAATAGACCTCAACGACGGCAACAAACCCTGAGGCTTGCCGTTTGATCTGTCAGGCAGCGCACCTGAGTGAATATGAAGCCAGCCTGCGCTAGTCGTATCTTTCTGGAGTTGCCCAATGACATCCGAACTGGATCGCGGCCCTGCAGCCGAGTCGCGCCGATGGTTTGCTTTCGCTGTTCTTCTCGTCGGCGCCTTTCTTCCGCCGCTGGATTTTTTCATCGTCAATGTGGCGTTGCCGTCCATTCGCAGCGGCCTGGCGATTACATCGGCGCAGGTCGAATGGGTCATTTCAGGCTATGCCGCCAGTTACGCCGTCTTCCTGATCACGGGCGGTCGGCTGGGTGACCTGTTTGGCCGCCGCCGGGTGTTCTTCGCGGGCATGGCCGGCTTCGGCGTTGCCTCCTTGATGTGTGGCCTGGCCAACTCGCCGACGGTGTTGATCGGCGGACGAGTGTTGCAAGGTTTGAGCGCTGCGGCGATGGCACCGCAGGGACTGGCGTCCATCCACAGCCTGTTCCCGGAGCATGAACGTTCGCGTGCGTTAGCGGTGTATGGCGCAACGATCGGCTTCGCGGCGGTTGTCGCCCAGGCACTGGGGGGCTGGCTGATATCGATGAATGTCTGGGACCTGCAGTGGCGTGCAGTTTTCTTGATCAATCTGCCCATCATCACCGCTGTGTTTATGGGCGGAATACGGCTGCTTCCCGATACCCGGAGCCAAGTTCCGGTGCCGCTGGATCGCATTGGCGTACTGCTGTGTGCGCTGACGGTCGGGTTGCTGGTGGTACCGTTGATTGAAGGCCGGGAAGCCGGTTGGCCATGGTGGCTGTGTCTGTTGCTGCTCGGCTCGCCGATAGCCGCTGCTGTCTTTTGGCGCTACGAGATCGCGCTGGAGCGTCGGGGCGGCACGCCCTTGGTCAGTCCGCAACTCAGTCGAGCACGCGGCTTGGTGGCCGGACTGACGGGCGTACTGTTCTTCTACGTGGTATCGGCATTCTTCCTGACGTTTTCGATTTATCTACAGGACGCGCTGGGTGCAACGCCATTGGCCTCGGGGATGATGTTCATCCCGTTCGGCGTGGGCTTTCTGATCGGTCCTTTGACAACGCCCTTTGCCATCCGCTTGTTCGGCCGTTTTGTACCCGCCATGGGCATGATGCTCGAGGTACTGGGGTGTCTGGTCCTGAGCACGGCGGTCGCAGCGGCGCCGACAGGGCAGAGCCCTCAATTGGCGTTGGTGATCCTGGCGGTGGGCTTGCTCGGGTTTGGCCAGGGCTGGGCGCTGCCGACCCTTATTCGAACCGTGATAGATCGTGCGCCACCCGGCGGATCGGGAATGATCTCCGGCGTAGTCAATTCGGCCTTGCAGATCAGCGCCGCGCTTGGGGTGGCGGTGCTCGGTGGGGTGTTTTACGCACTGGCCGCTCCTGCGCAAAGTCCTTCCTCCCTTGCCACCGGATTCATTGCCACCCTGCTGGGCATCGCTGCTTGCCTGGTCGTTTCAGCGCTGCTGTCCGTTTATGCCTCGATGCCTCGTTCAACAAAAGCGGCTGCTCCTTTCGGCGTTTCGATCAGCCCCGAACCGTGACTGACGCCAGCGCCGCGCAGTTGCCAACTGCTCATCTCACCATAAATGCTTCACTTAGGAGTCAACACATGACGGGTAAATTTATCAATCAAGTAGCGGTCGTCACGGGCGGCTCGACTGGAATCGGCTTTGCGATTGCCCAGGCGCTGTTAGCCGAGGGGGCCAAACGCGTCTATATCACTGGACGCTCGGCGGCGACGTTGGACGCCGCGGTTAGCGCACTGGGCGAGAATGCCGTGGCAGTGGTGTCCGATGTCGCTCGGCAGACCGATCTGGATTCGCTCAAGGCATTGATCGAAGGCCGGGACGGTCAACTCGATGTGGTGTTTGCCAATGCCGGTATCTGCGAAAAAAATCCCGTGGGCGAAACGACTGAAGCCGCTTACTACACGATGTTCGATATTAACGTTAAGGGCGTATTTTTCACTGTGCAGACGCTGTTGCCGTTGATGAAGGATGGCTCGTCAATCGTGCTGACCGCTTCCATTTGCTCCAGCAACGGGATGGAAGGCCTGAGTCTTTACAATGCGTCGAAGGCTGCGGTGCGTTCATTTGCACGTACTTGGGCCAATGAACTCAAAGGCCGAAAAATACGCGCGAACGTGCTCAGCCCTGGCTTTACCCGGACGCCATTGATGGACAACGGACTGAAGATGGATGAGAGCCAGATCGAAGCCCTCAGAAATCACGTAGGGCAAATCGTGCCGCTGGGCTACATGGCCCAGCCGGAACAAATAGCGTCGTCCGCACTGTTCCTTGCCTGCGCTGACGCCAGTTATGTCAACGGCGTAGAACTGATGGTCGACGGTGGCCTCTCACAAATCTAAGCGATGTCCGGTTGTGTCACTCAGGCAGTGGGGAATAAAAGCGCAAAACGGATGGTCCCGGGCTTGGGCTGTTCGACACTCGCATGACCGCCATGCAATTGCATGATCGCCATGACGATGGCGAGGCCGAGGCCGTAGGAGTCGGAGCTTTGGTGGCGGGACGCATCGCCGCGGTAAAAACGGTCGAACAGTTTGCGCAGGGTTTCGTCGCTTAGCACGGGGCCCTGATTCTCCACTTCAATTCGGCATCCGCCGTCGACTGCAACGACGCGCAGCAGAATTTCACTGCCTTCGTCGGCGTAGCGAATCGCGTTGGCGACCAGATTGCTCAGTGCTCGGCGCAGCAGCAAAGGATCGGCGTGCACGGTGCCATCGCCCATAATCTTGATGGACATCTGCCGCTCTTCGGCCAGGCCTTCGAAATAACCCGCGATGCGCTGTGATTCGTCATGTAGCGACAGTGGTTGGCACTCGACCAGCGATTGCGCTTCGTCGGCGCGAGCGAGGAACAGGATGCTTTCGACGATCCGGGAAATACGCTCCAGTTCTTCAAGGTTCGAGGCGATAAGCGTCTGGTAGTCGTCCTCGCTACGGGGCTGGCGCAGGGCGACCTGGCAGTGCCCCATCAACGAACCCACCGGCGTGCGTATTTCGTGAGCCAGGTCGGCGGAGAACTGCGTCAGTCGCTGATAACCCTTGGCAAGGCGGTCGAGCATCGCGTTGTAGGCGTCACTCAGTTGTTGCAGTTCAACCGGTGTGTCGGCACTGTCCATCCGGCTGTCGAGTCGCTCAGGCGTTATGTTTGCGGCATGGGCGGCCATTTTGCGCAGCGGGCGCAGACCGCGTCGCAGCAGCACATAACCGAGCACCGCCGTGAGCAGAAAGGCCAGGGTCACGGCCAGGTAAATGCGTTCGCGAAACGCCGCGAGCATGGCCATTTCCTTGCCCATGATGTGCGCGGCAGTCAGGCGAACGTCGCGCCCGCCCGAGGTGGTTTGTACGGAAGCGGCGCGCAGCGGTACTCCAGAGTCGGTCACGCCGCTGCGCAGGTCGTTGACGCTCAGCTTCGCCTCTTGGCCGATCACAGGCAGATCGGGCAGCGTGACGTTCAGCGGATTGACCAGGATCACCGGCTGCTGGCCGGGCTCCTCGATGATAAAAATATCGTCTTCGCTGTCGAGCATGTTCTTGAAAATCTGCGGGCTGTCACGCAGCTTCTCGATGGCCAGTTCGTAATGCAGCAGTTTACGGAAGTGATCCAGACGGCCCATGACCGCGTGATCGCTGTAGATCAGTACCGAGGCTTTCATCGACTGGTACAGATAAAACCCGGCCCCGGCCACGGCGAGCATGGCCACCAGCGAGAACGCCAGGGTCGAGCGCAGGGTCAGGGATGGTTGGCGTCGGGTCCGCATGGCCTCACCTCGCACACATAGCCGATACCGCGAATGGTATGGATCAGTTTGATCGGGTAGGGCTGGTCGACCTTGCTGCGCAGGCGTTTGACGGCCACGTCCACGACGTTGGTATCGCTGTCGAAATTCATGTCCCAGACTTCCGAAGCAATTTGCGCCCGGGACAGGACATCGCCTTCACGACGCAGAAACAGATGCAGCAGGGCGAACTCCTTGTTGGTCAACACAATCACTTGTTGCTGGCGCGTGACGCGGCGACGCACCAGGTCCAGCTCCAGGTCGGCGATGTGGAAATGATCGGCTTCGCGCACCACGCCACGGCGCAGGATGGTGCGAATGCGCAACAGCAACTCGGTGAAGGAAAACGGTTTGACCAGATAGTCGTCGGCGCCCAGTTCCAAGCCGCGAATGCGGTCATGCAACTGGTCGCGAGCGGTGAGAAACAGCACCGGCACATCTTGCTTGGCGCGCAATAGCTCGATGATTTGAAATCCGTCGATGCCGGGCAACATCACATCCAGCACGATCAGGTCGTAGGACGTTTGCAGTGCCATGTGCAAGCCATCGGCGCCGTGCTGGGTCCAGTCGACGTTATAGCCGGACTCGCCAAGTCCCTTTTTCAGGTACTCGCCGGTTTTGGTGTCGTCTTCGATCAGCAGAATATGCATCGTCAGGGGGCGCTCGGATCTCTTTTATAACGGGATTCAATCACGGTATCGGTCTCTCAGGATTGCAGTGTAACCAGCTGAGAAGGTTGAGTCGGTTACATTTCTGTCATTCGTAAAGGCGTCGTTGCGAATGACAGAAATGTCATTCGGCGGTCATCGTGAGGTCCCGATCCGGGGGCGAGGATAGCGGCACTTAAACCCGTGAGGAATTGTCGCAATGAAGCTCAAGACTGCTCTGTCCACCACCTTCGGTTTGCTGATGCTCAGTGCCGCTGTCATGGCCACTGCGGCCGATATGCCGGTGATCAAGCCGCTGCGGGGCACCGTCGAAAGTGTCAGCAACAACACGCTGACCTTCACCACCCGCTCCGGCGCCCAGCAGACCATAGGCCTGACTGACAAGACCGGTATCAACCGGGTATCAAAGACGGATATCGATTCGATCAAAGCCGACAGCTTCGTTGGCTCTGCCGCCATTCCACAGGCCGACGGTTCGCTGAAGGCACTGGAAGTCACCGTATTCGAGTCCAGCCTCAAGGGCAGCGGCGAAGGTCACTATGGCTGGCAAAATGCGGATGGCAGCACAGGCACCATGACCAACGGCACCGTGGGCAAATTGTCCAAAGCCAATGGCCGTACGCTGACCGTCAATTACAAGGGAGGCGAGAAGCAACTCGTCGTGCCGGAAGATGTACCCATCGCCTACGTGGAACCAGGCAAAGCCAGTGAGTTGGTCAAAGGCGCGAAAATTGTCGTGTTCCCGGCCGAGGGCGGCACAACCGCACGCGGTATTGCCGTCGGTAAGGATGGATTCCAGCCACCGATGTAATCACCTGAACAGGTTGGAGCGACGCCGTCCGGCATCGCTCCAGCGCACGGATGGTTTCTGAGTGGGAAAAACATGAGTAAAGAATCAATCCATCCCTGGTCCGTCCGCCTCACCCATTGGCTCAACGCCATCGGCATGACCTGCATGTTCATGAGCGGTTGGGCGATTTACAACGCCTCTCCGTTGTTCGCCTTCAAGTTTCCGGTGGCGTTGACGGTGGGCGGATGGCTTGGCGGCTCACTGGCCTGGCACTTTGCGTTTATGTGGCTGCTGTTCATCAACGGCCTTGTCTATGTGTTGTACGGGTTGATCAGCCGCCATTTCAAACGTGATTGGTTGCCGATCAGCCTCCCAGCGCTAAAACATGATTTGACCGATGCACTGCGTTTTCGACTGGTGCACGAGCAGGGCGTTTACAACGCGGTTCAGCGCCTGATGTATTGGATGGTGCTGGCGGCAGGGGTACTGGTCGTCGTCTCGGGGCTGGCGATCTGGAAGCCCATCCAACTGCAAGAGCTGGTCGCGCTCCTGGGCGGCTACGACATTGCCCGGTACGTGCATTTCGCGGCGATGGCGGTGATTGGCGCGTTCGTGATTGTGCATCTGACCTTGGTGATGCTGGTGCCGAACACCTTGCTGCCCATGATCACGGGTGGCGTACGGCCCATTGAAAGCGGAAAAACCGACCATGATTGAGCCCAAAAAGCGCGCGATTCAGCGCATCGAGCTTGAGCCCGCACAGCGGCTTCAGCTGGAAAATATCCAGCGCCGGAACTTTCTCCGAGGGGGCTTGACCGTCGGTGCGATGGCGATGCTGAGCGGTTGTAACCTGCAGGACGGCGATCAGGTCGATAAGGTGCTGTGGGCGATGTCGCGATGGAACGACCGGGTTCAGGCCTGGCTGTTCAGCGGTCAGAAACTGGCGCCGACCTTCACCAAGGCGCAAATGACCACGCCATTTCCCTTCAATGCATTCTACGGTCAGGACGATATACCGGAGGTGGACCTGTCCGATTATTCGCTGGCCGTCTCCGGACGGGTACGGGACAAGGCGCCGTGGACGCTCGAAGGCTTGCGCAAACTGCCGCAGCGCACTGACATTACGCGTCTGATCTGTGTTGAAGGCTGGAGCGCCATCGGACAGTGGGGTGGCGTGCCGCTGAAAACCTTCCTGGAACACATTGGGGCCGACACCACGGCTAACTTTGTCGGTTTCAAGTGTGCTGACCGTTATTACTCCAGCCTGGACATGGCGACGGCATTGCATCCGCAAACGCTTCTGGCACTGGATTACGGCGAAGTCGCCTTGCCGCCGGAGTATGGCTATCCACTACGGGTTCGAGTACCGACCAAGCTAGGCTTCAAAAACCCCAAGCATATCGTTGAGATTTTCGTCAGTCATGATAATCCGGGCGGGTATTGGGAAGATCAGGGCTATAACTGGTTTAGCGGGATCTGATAAAGCAAACGTGTGAACACTGGAAAAGGTTACGGTCGATACCATCTGTCATGCCGGCAGACCAAGCGATTCCCGATACTGCGCTTCATCGACCTCGCTCAGCGCCCCATAGCCGTCGTAATGGTAGAACCGATGCTTGTCACGGGCATAACGGTCACTCAGAAATTCGAGGGTGGCCAGGTCGATCCGCTTGGCGCTCAACAGGCGTCGATGACAGAACAACTTGCGCGTGCCCAGTTGCAGGAAGTCGGGATGGGGCACGCGCACTTCATCAGGAACGAACGCCACGTCCAGCGGCTTACCTTGCGAGAAGATCAGCGCAGGACTGACGGCATAGGTGCCGAGCATGCGGGTATCCGACGGATGTAGCCGTTTCTTCGCCTCGCCGTAGTAATACACCGTGTCCTGGTCCTTGGCCCAGCCGTGCCCACAGGACTCGAAAGAGGCCGCTTGTGCCTTACGAATCGGTTCCGGAGGATGGTAAAAAATCCGGTGGCAGAAAACGGATTTGCCGTCTGTCAGGTACGGTGAGCCAAGTGAGCGGAATTGCTCCGCGGGTTCTTGGGAAAACCGTTCGGGCACTTCCGTTTGCGCGTTATGAAACGGGATCAGATACAAGCCCTGGGCATCGCCGCACAGATGCGTGTCCAGCAATTGGAAACTCGCAGCGTCCAGCCCGTTGATCACGCGTCCATGGAAATACACCTGGTCGCCGAGCTCAAAACCGAGACCGATGGCCTGTAGCGGCAGCGTTTCCATGTGCGTTTGCACGGCTTCAGGCCGTGCCTGCAAGCGGTGCCACCAATAACCCTCCAACTGCGGATGGGCTTCGAAGTAAGGCGCCCACGCCGCTTGCATGGCCGCATCGATGATGCCGCCAGAGCCCAGCGGGCCGTGCTTGTCACCTGCCAGCACGGGCGAGTAATCCTGGTCATTACGGCTGAGCCGGGTCACGACGAAGCTTTCCACGTCGACATCAAGGCGTTTCTGGCGCCTGTAGACGTGTTGGTGATCACGGTAATAATCGAACCCCAAGTGACGAAAACTCGGGCCATGGGCATCGCGCAGGCGGGTCCCGGCTGCGTAGACGTACTGGTCGTCCACGGCAAAATACTCATCCTCGTATTCGCTGGCGCTGACCACGCGACCGCATTCATCGAACGCCGGCTGCCAGCACTGGAGCAGGTGGAAATCGCCCACGTAGCGAATGGTTTTTCCGGTCAGGTAATAGGCGCGTTGCTTGTCCTTGGCGTAGCGTTCGTTAAGCACGGTGAAGGTCGCCAGGTCGGCATTGTCGATGCGGTAGAAGTACTCGTATGAAACGCTCGAGCCTTGCTGCGCTTGCACGATGATCGACTGCCCATCGGTACCCCAGCGTTGGGCGAGCATCTGGAAGTCGTCCGGGTTGGCGACCGGCAGCGGCGTGCCGTCCTTCTGGTGCAGGGGCTTGAAGCCTCTATAGACTTGATCGTCGATCACTCGATAGGACGGGTGGTTGCAATACCGCACCCGCGCCGTGGCGCTGGCGATAATGTGCCCCTGCAAAAAGAGATGCGCACCGTCGCAGAACAGGGCGGACGCTGAAGTCACCGAGGTTGGGGACGAGGCCCGCAGGGCCAGCCTGTCGGGTCGCGCCTCGTGGATTTGGGTGATCGCGTACTCGCCGAACCAATAGGCACCGGTTGCGTCACGCCAGTACTGGTGACCGAGGCTTTCCAGGCCTTTGTCGAACCGAAACGGCAGGGGCTGCAGCGCGTGGTAGCCGTGGCGCTCCCGGTAGGCCGGAAGCAGGTAGTAATCACGCAGGGCTTCGCGCAAGACCCAAGGGTTGCGTCGATGCCGCCAAACCGGCTGACCGGCCAGCAAGGGCGAGGGCGGATAGTGCCCAGCGCTGGCACATTGTGCCAACTCGCTGGGTCGTGTGCCTTGAGGGTTGAGCATGATGTACACATCAGGCACTTGCCCATCGCCCAGCAGCACGCCGTCCATGAATGCGAAGCCTTGATGCCATTCAAGGTTCAGCGGTTCCCAGTCAGCAATAGCAGTCTCTATGTCTGTCATGTCATTGCGATCTGCACGTTTCATGGTTGGCCAAAGACGACAAGTTTCACCTGAGTTCGACCCCTGGCGAGGCTGGCCCAAGAGTGTATACTTTGGCAAATTTTGTCAAAAAAACAGGCAAAGTCATGAGTACCATGAACATCTCCCTGCCGGACGCTCTCAAATCATTCATAGATGATCAGGTTAGCCAGAGAGGCTACAGCACCAGTAGCGAATATGTGCGGGAGCTGATTCGCAAGGATCAGGATCGGCAGCACCTGCGTGGCTTGATACTGGCCGGGGCGGAGTCTGCTCCCACTGCTCCTGTGAATGGCGACTACTTCGAATCCCTTCGGGCCAAGGTGCGCAAGGGGAGGGGATGAAGGCGAAACCCGTCATTGCGCGAGCTCTTGCCAGCCAGGATGTAGAGGACGCCATCAACTATTACCTAGGCGAGCAGGCAGAGCAGGCGGCACTCAATTTCATCGACGCCTTGGAAAACGCCTATATGCACATCAGCCGCCATCCGGCATCGGGTATGTCCAGGTACGCCCATGAGCTGGATGTCCCCGGATTACTCTGCTGGCCGCTGAAACGTTATCCCTATCTGGTGTTCTACGTGGAGTGCAACGAACACATTGACGTATGGCGAGTTCTACACGCCATGCGGGACATTCCTGAATGGATGTCATCATGAATCAAGCGAACCCGTTGGCCACAATGACGTAGCCCAATCTGCAAAGATTGGGCTTTTTTACGCCTGAAAATAGGGACCACCAAACCAAAGATCCCCGCAGCCACGCTCAAAAAATGAACTTGAACAGCGCAATCACCACGATCAGGCCAATCAGGAAGATGATACCTACGGTGCCGCCAAGGAATTTCAACATAAGAACGCTCTCAATCGGATGGGCTTAATCGTCTAGACCGCCACCGATAGCGCTCGTTTCGTCGAATATTGATTCGTGATGATCAATGGACCGCAAAGGACCTTGGCACTGGCACATGTTCGAATTTGGAAATGGTCTTGATCCAGTAGCGGCGGTAGTCCGTCTGGTCCGGTGCCAGCGGCTTGTGGCCGGACCATGGGTGTTTCTCCTTCAGGCTGGCGCGGTACGCTTCCCATTCTTTCTGCTCGGCCACTTCCCGGGCTTTGCTCCGGTCGTCGAACCAGCCCAGCACGTAAGCTTCGCCCTGGTCCGTGCCGTGCGCTATCAGCAAATAAATCTCTGTCATGACTGACCTACCGTTCTGTCCTGCGCCCCAGTGGCGGGGTCTTATCCTGGGTATCGGCCGTTATTGGCCGTTTTTGAGATTGATCGCAGAAAAACGCTGAGCCCAGAGGTGCGCCTGACGAAATTGATGGACCGTCGAGCGGTCGCTTGGGCTGGCGAGTGCTTCGACGGCGGTTTTGCGCAAATCGCTGTCTTCATCCACGATCCAGACGCCCGGTTCCTGGCCGCGCAGGGCCATTTCACCGAAGCGGGTGGAGATGACGGGCAGGCCCAGGGCACGGTATTCGTAGTATTTGATCGGGTCGACCGAGGCGGTCAGGCGATTGAGCTTGAATGGGATCAAACCCACCGAAAACCTTGCCATGGCCGCGATTGCACTGGCGTGGGAGCACTCGGGGAGCAACTCGATGTTGGCAGGCAATACGCACGGCGCGGGTGTGAAGACGGGGCCGATCAGCCGGATCCGGTTTCCGGGATTGGCCTTTGCCAGTGCTATGACCAGGTCCCAGTCGAACCAACGACCCAACGTGCCGACATAACCCAGCACCTGTTGCTTGGCTCCGAGGTCCAGGTTCTCGACCGACGCCAGTCCGTGCATATCACAGGCATTGAGGGCCAGCTCAACCTGGTCGGTCATGCCCAGTAGTTTGTCGCGAAGCGGGCTGGAGGACGCAAGCACTGTGTCCACCCGTCGAATGAGCCGTGCCTGGCGACGTTCCATGGACCCGCGTGACAGGCCCCGATAAAAGGCCGGGAAATCATCCATGGCATCGTAGATGGCAGGGCTTTGCGGGATCAGCGCCAGCAGTTGCAAGGCCAGCTCGGAAGGCTTTCCCACACAGATCATGCAGGGCCCTTGCGCGGAAAATGCCACGGCCTCTTTGAACAGGTTGCGCCACAGTCGCTTGAGCAGCACGGCCGAGCCTCGCAGGGGCTCGATGGGTAAGCTCCGGGGTTTGCAGACCCGGAGCCAGGGTGGAACGCTGACGCTTTGCCGATCGACAACAGGCGGCTTGGGCCTGAAGTCGGTCAGCGTCGGTAAGCGTGTCGGGTAGGGATCGATCCAGAAGACCGGCGCCCCGGTCTGCTGGTGATACCAGTTGACGAAGTGATGGGGGCGCTGGCTGAAGCTGGCCCATGGTACCGGGGACAGGTAGATCATGCGCATGACTGGAAGTACTGCCTGAGAGCGTCGACGATCCGCGCTGCGGCCTTGCCGTCGCCATAGGGGGAAGCCCCGCGCGCCATGCCCTGGTAAGCCTGTGGGTCGTCGAGCAGACGTTGTGCCTGTTCGACGATGGTGTCCCGGTTGGCGCCCACCAGCTTGACCACGCCGAGCTCGACGGCTTCCGGGCGTTCGGTTTCGTCCCGCAATACCAGCACGGGTTTGCCCAGGGCCGGGGCTTCTTCCTGCACGCCGCCGGAGTCACTGATGATCAGGTACGAGCGCTTCATTGCCGCGATAAACGGCGCGTAATCCAGCGGTGCGCAGAGCAGGATGTTCGGCGTCTGGCCGAGCAATCGGTGCGCGACATCCTTGACGTTTGGGTTGGGATGGACGGGGTAGAGGATCTGGATGCCTGGGTTGCGCTCGGCCAGGTCCTTGAGGGCCTGGCAGATATTCTGGAACGGTTCGCCGAAGTTTTCCCGCCGATGGCAGGTCGCCAACACCAGGCGTTTACTGGCGTCCAGTGGGATAGCCAAGGCTGAGTCCTGTGCCGCAGTCATCAGCAAGGCATCGATCACGGTATTACCGGTCAGGGTGATATCCCTGGCGGCGACACCTTCGCGCAGCAAGTTGTCCACGGCGTGCTGGGTCGGCGCGAAATGCCAGCGAGCCAGTTTGCCGGCGATCACCCGGTTGGCTTCCTCGGGGAACGGGTTGCACAGGTCTCCGGTACGCAGGCCCGCTTCGACATGGCCAAAGGGAATCCGCAGGTAGAAACACGCCAATGCAGCGCACATGACCGTGGTCGTATCGCCTTGAGCCAGTACGACGTCCGGTTTCTCGGCTTGCAGGACGCCGTCGAGTTCAAGCAGCAAGCGTGAGGTCAGCGCCGTCAATGACTGGTTGGGGCGCATGAGGTCCAGGTCCAGGTCGGCGGTGATTGCGAACCCCTCCAGCACCTGATCCAGCAGGCCTCGGTGCTGGGCGGTGGCGAGCACCCAGCAATCGATGTTCTTTTCGGCCTGGAGCGCCTTGATCACGGGGGCCATCTTGATGGCTTCCGGACGCGTACCAACGATGCAAAGTACCTTGCGAGTCATGCCTTTTGATTTCCTATCGTGGTGGCAAGCGAGCGTGATATCCGGTCCGCGTTGGCCATGAGGGTCAGCGTGTGGGATTTCTCGGTAAGACTGGGCAGGCAGGCACCGTCGACAATGTGCACGCCGCCAAGGCCCGCGACTTCGCCAAGGCCATCAGTCTGCCCGATCCTGGGCGTCGAGTGCATGGGCAGGGTGCCCGCATAATGGATATCCGCCCCCGGCCTGCCGACGGTGAAGCTCATGGGCATCAAGATCGCGCCCATTTTCCAATAGATCCGGCGCAACTTTGCCTCGGCGGCCTTCATGAGCCCCTGGAGCTCTGGATGCTCGTGGCCGTGGATGCTCAACGAACCGTCGGGGCGCAACACCGCCGTGTTGTGAGACAGGTGCCCGGGGAGGAAGAGATTCCCGACGACGCACGCGCTGAGCAGGTTTTTCAGCAGTTCGATGCTGTAGCGTTTGCTCAGGGGGATCCGGCTGACAAACTCGGTCATGGGCAAACCAGTGGTGCTGAACGTCGAACCGAACGCCGTGGCATCGGATGCCAGCGCTAGGGCAAACGATAACTGGCCCAGACCAAATGCCGGCGCCCTTGGGGTCCCGAGCATTTTCGGCAGCCACAGCAGGAAGGCAGCCGTCGGCGATGACAGCAGCGGTATCGGGGCCGAATGGTTCAGGCCCTTGAGGGCGAGCCGGGTCGAGGCCAGGGTGCCCGCCGCCAGCAACAGGCGGGTGCCGCGCCAGCGCCGGGCGGAGCGAGGGTCGATGATCGTCCATGAACCGTCCTGTTTCTGCAGCTCGTCCACCAGGAAGTCCTGGACGTGCTGGAATCCCGGGTATTGCTTGAGTTTTTGCAGTTCTTGCGATGCATTGTACAAGGCCTGGTTATGACAACCCCACAAGCAGTTTCCCGACAGGTCGCAGGCCTTGCGCTCGTCCAGGGCCTGGCTCAAGACGGCGACCCGGGAGCGGCCAAGGCGGAACCCCAGGTCGGGAAACGCCCCACGACGCCGGGCGTAGTGATCGAGCAGGCGTTGATGCAGGGCGTCCAGTGGCAGCGGCGGTTGCGCCCACTCATCGAGGCCGAAATAGCTTGAAAGATCGTCGTCGCCCCGGCCACTGATGCCGATCCGGCGGGCGACCGTTTCGTAGGACGCCTGCATCTCGGAATAGTCGATGGGCAGCCCGGCAAAGTCGCTGGCACCGAGCCTTGCCACGCCGCAACCCCAGGCATTGGACAGGCCTCCGGTTGCCAGCGAGCCGATGCCGATGAAATTGTCGGTCTCGATGCGATTGCCGGCGCTGAACCCTTCGAAGACATGGGCATGGGTCGGTGTCTTCAGTTTGGGCGAGACCGCGTCCGCTTGGTTCAAAGCGTGGAAGTTTTCGCCGATCATCCATTTCCACTGCTGCGCGTCGTGGGTCCTGGCGCTGAGGAATGGGCGGGTTGGCGGCTCCGATGAGCCGCTGCTGGCCTGGGCATCGACCATGAGGACTTTCAGGCCCGCCTTGACCAGCGGATAGGCCGCCGAAGTCCCGGCCGGGCCACTGCCGACAATGATCACATCGAATTCAGGTTTCACGGCGGGCTTCACTTCCAAGCAACAGCTGGCGGGCAAAGGAACGGCACGCCAGCGCCGCTAGCTGCCACACCGATGCTTTGACTGCGGTGAGTCCCAACGCAACCAACGTGGCGACAGGGCTGCGCGACTGGTGGACGCCGAGAAACACCTGGGCGCCCTGGGGACTGGCTTCGGCGATAGCGAGTGCAACCTGCAGGCGCCAGGCCAGCTCCTGGCCGTCGGGCTTGCGCAGGACGCTGGGGGTGTCCAGGAGCGTCAGGAGTATCGGCCAGCCCATCATCAAGCGTGAGTGAATGACGGGGCGGGTTTTTCCCGCACGCTCCAGTGCCCGGGCATAGCGACTGACCAGGCTGCTGTGCGGCGGGCTTTTGAGCAGGTAGTGCAAGAGTACTGCGGCTTCCTGGAGAAGGCCTCGACGTTGCCCATGGCCGGAGCGATGCATGCCGTGGGCAAGGGGACGCAGTTGGATGCCGAGTTTTTGCAGGGAACGCTCGCTGGCCATGGGCGGCAGGTGGATAAGGGAGAAAATCCGCTCCAGGCCCAGTTTCGTGCTCAAGGATCGCCCGAGCGACCAGCGCAATAACCTGAGCAAGGGCACTGGCAGGGGGATTGGCAGGCGAGTGGCACGGACCCGGTGCGTCGCGATCGACCTCAGGAAGTGGCCAAAGGCAATCGGCCGCACGGCGCCCAGGTTGAGGACCTCGGCATGCAGGTCGTCCCGTTCGGCAACGGCCAGTATCGAGGCCGCGAGGTCGTCGACATGGATGGGTTGCACGCAAGGCGCGGGCATGAGGATCGGAATGAACGGGCTTCGACGAACCAGCCCTGACAACAAACCGAAGAGGCCACGTTCGGGGCCGCCGTAGACTTGGCCGGGGCGGATCACGGTGCCTCCGGCGGCCAGCACGTGCTGTTCGATACGCCACTTGGTCCGGCCATAAATGCTCGGAGCCATGGCCTCGGCGGTTTGACTGGAAATGAAGATGAACCTGGCCGAGCCTTGTTGGGCGCACTGGATCAGCGCTTGGGCCGCGCTGACTTCGTCGTCCACGCCGGCGTCGGTACCCGTCGAGGTGTCGGCTGCCAGATGGATCAGCGCCTGAATGCCGGCCGGGCACGCGGGAGCCGGGCCCCGCAGGTCATAAGGCAGCCAGGCAGAGGAGGCCGGACCCGGCTGGCGCGTCGCGTAAATGACCTCATGTCCCCTTGCCGCCGCGAGGGTGGATACCCGTTGTCCGATGTAGCCTGTCGCGCCGGTGATCAATAGCTTCATCGTCATGTGCCTTCGGCACGGTCAGCGGGAACCGGCGGATGCGGAGTGGAATGAAACACGAACAGTTTGCTGATCCAGTAGGTCATGGCCACGCAGGCCACGTCGCAGACAAATTTCACCGGAGCAGGGCTGTCGACGATAGACAGCCCCGCGCTGAACAGCGCCGACGCGACCGGGATATTGATGGCGAGCAACGAGAAATAGCGCACCGCTTGAGCCTTGCTGCTGCCATGGCTCGACTGGAACGTGAAGTGGCGATGCAAAAAGAACGCGAACACACCGGCGACGCCTTTGCCGGCAATGTTGGCCAGCACGGGTTGTTCCTCGAATAGCGCGATCAACAGCAAAAAGACGCCCATGTCCAACGCATAGGCCACCAGTTGGATGGCGCCATACCGAATAAAGGTCAAGACGTCCTCCTGACGACCACGATGTGATGCAGGGCCAATACCCGCCTCAACGGCTGCAGCAGCTTTTCAACGACTTTGAGCACGGGGATCAACGCGTCAGGCAGTAACTGGCGAAAGTTCAAGCCGCCGGAAACCAGGTAACGCAGATAATTGCCGCAGATTTCCTGATGGACGATTTCCAGGCCTGGGTACTTGCTCTCGAACGCCTGTCTGTCGCGAACGAAGATGATGTAGCTCAGAGCCTGGTTGGCGCCGTTCATGGGGCCGCTCGACGGTGTTTCCCAGGATGGGAAGTGCATGTCGAAGCCTTCGGACTTGAACAGGCGTTTATAGAGAAAAGCGGCAAAGGGGCCGTGGAAGGGCTCGATCAAAATGGCCCCGCCGCCGATCTTGAGCGTTCTTTCCAGTTCCGTGAAAAACCGATCGGGGTGAGGGAAATGGTGAAAGCAGTTCTGGCCGTAAAAGGCCCTGACCGAGTGATCGTCCAGGCTCATTGCCTCGGCATCGAGGGCCATGTCCAGTTGTTCGGTGGGGACAATGTCCGTGGCCAGTACTTCCGGGTATGAATGGCGCATGGGCGCGATGCCCGCCCCCAACTCCACCTCAAGGCCTTCGACCTTGAAGTAACGGTCTGCCAGGCGATGAAACGCGTGGTGGAACTCCACGAAGACTTCCCGGAGCATTCGCTTGCGGTCAAGCACTTGGCCGTGAAGCTCGAGGCGTTCGCTGCCATCGACATCCAATGCCTTGAGCGACGGGTCCGATAAAAAATCTCTCAGCGCTTTAATGAGTTTTCTTCCCGCAATGACGTTGCTATAGCACGCCTGGATTGCCGTGGCCGGCTGGGCACCGAGGCGATGTCGTAACCGAGGAACGCCATGATCAGCTGCAAACCCATGAGCATGGGCAGTGCACTGAGCATCACCGTGCCGGCGGGTGTCGCGATGCCATTCTGCGCCGATTCATACCAGCGATAACTGCCGAAGAAGACGCCGAACAAGAACATGACAATCCCGATCGGCAGTTCGATCGAAGCCAGGGACATGTCGCGAAGATAATAGTTGTAGAGCACGCGCTTGGTGAAATTGCGCAGGTGCTTGAACAGGAATTCGCCAATGATCTTCGAGATCTTGAGGTGACTGACTTCGTCGCCGTAACGGGCCTCCATCGGAATATCCACCACCACGGCGCGTACGGTGTTCAGGCGGAACAGGATGTCGGTCTCGAAAAAGTAGCGCTGGCTGACCTTGTCCAGGGGTAACAACCTGGCGACGTCACGGTGAATCGCCGTGTAGCCGTTGGTGGGGTCGAACAGATCCCAGTAACCGGTCGACAGTTTGGCCATCAATGACAGTACCGCGTTGCCGAACAGGCGCAGCCGCGGCATCGATTGGACTTCTTCCAGGTCGAAAAACCGATTGCCCTTGGTGTAGTCCGCTTCTCTGGCCAGGATCGGTTCGATGAACAGCGGGATCAGGGTCGGGTCCATCTGGCCGTCCCCGTCGACTTTGACGATGATACTCGCACCGTCGGCGAGGGCTGCTCGGTAGCCGGTCATGACCGCGCCGCCCACGCCTTGGTTGACCTCATGGGGCAACACCTTGACCCGGGGGTCGTTACAGGAAGCCAGGACATGCCCGCCGGAACCGTCCGGGCAGGCGTCGTCGATGACGTAGATGCGCCAGACCTCCGGCCCTATGGCCTCGATGACCCCGACGATGTGCGCGGTGACCCGATAGCTGGGGATGACGACGGCGACGCGTTGTTCGTCCGTGAAAAGCGCTGTTTTTGAGTTCATCGATATCGCCCGCTATTGCCTGAATGAAAGTGACCTGAATTCCAGGGGGATGTCGGTGTGCCCGGACGCATAAATGATCACGGACGTGGCATTCGCGGGGGCAACGACGCTCATCTCATGGGTCTCCCATTGCGTGGTGCAGTCAAAGGTCTTGATGCTGGTGGTAATGAAGTCGCCTTGGTCGTCCATCCAATTGGCCTGGATTCTTCCGGCGGTGGCCGTCGTTGCGCAACGTGCGGACACGCTGTTGATGTACGTCAGCCCCGGCGTCACTTCGACCCGCTGTGTGGCCGGTGTCTTGACGTTGACGGTCAGGATCTGGCGCGACGCGTCATAGGTCGAGGGTGACGTCAGGCTCCAGCCCTCCAGGCTGGACAGCTGCGGGTCGCGCAGGTGTTCTTCGTGCGTGACATTGAGTTTGCGCAGGTCCAGGTCACCCAGTCTGGCATACGACGTGGACACCGTGAGCAGCCGTTCGAGTTGCACCTGGGGAAGGAACTTGAGGTCGATCACCAGCCAGTTCACCTGGCGCCGGCGCAAGCGCTGGGTAAGCTCCGAGGGCGAGGTCGCCGTGTCGAATTCGTTTTTCCACTTCAGGTTGTACCACGACGCATAAAGGGCATCGCCATGCAAACCCGCCATCAAGGGCGATGCAAAGACCGCCACGGGCTGGTTCCCGCTATTCAAGGCGTTGACGGTGTCGACCATGTTTCGGATGGGCAGGCGTTCCAACAGGTAGGCGTCCCGACCGGCCTGGCTCAACAGCGCAGAGGGTTTGATGTCGCCATAGTAAGTCGCAGCCTGGATGAAACGGGTATTGGTCAGGATCAACACGGCCCCGGCGACGATGGCGAGGCTGCGGGGGAAGAACCTGGGGTCGGAAAAGGGCAGGGCCAGGATCACTGAGAACAGCGCGAAGGAGGGGAACACATAACGCAGGTAGGCCGTTGAGTGGAACGTCATGAACATCGCGCCGGCGCCGACCAGGAGGATGCACAGGGCTTTTTTGTTGCCGCTCAACAGCACGGCGACGGCGGCCGTGGGCAGCAACAGCCATTGGAAGCCTGCCGCGCCGACGCGACCCTCGATGAACTGAGGCGACTTGAAGACCATTCGATAGAGGGTGTCCCAGGTCACCCCTGTGCCGAAAGCGGCTGGCGGTTCGAAATTGATGTTCGGCCACAGTGGCGAATGGAAAATGGCATTGAAAAACGGAAACACCGGATTACCGGTCAAGTACCCGGCAGAGACGTAAGGGGTGGCACCGGCCAGTATCAGCCCGGCACTGCCGAGCAGGAGCGTCTTGACGATGCCTGGGACAGCCCAGGCCTTGTACTG
The DNA here is from genome assembly GCF_900104425.1 of Pseudomonas sp. NFACC13-1. Taxonomy (NCBI): domain Bacteria; kingdom Pseudomonadati; phylum Pseudomonadota; class Gammaproteobacteria; order Pseudomonadales; family Pseudomonadaceae; genus Pseudomonas; species Pseudomonas sp. NFACC13-1. The sequence goes on from NZ_FMXV01000013.1 coordinate 135,503, forward strand.
CACCAGCAGCATCACCAACAGCACCGGCAGGACGCTCAGGGTCACCGCCTTGGTCGCCATGGCGAAGCCCAGCAGGACGCCGGCCAGCAGCAGTTGCGACAGGCGCTCCGTAGGATCCGGCGTGGAACGTGAGACTTTCAGGATCGCCAGTGTCCCGGCCATCATGAAGGCGGTCCACGCCGACTCGATATGCAGGCTGCTGCTTTCAGCGAAGGCGAGGGGCGTCGACACAAAGATCAGGCTTGCCCAACGGGCACTCGTGGCAGAGCCTCCGGCCCAGAGGGTCATGTTGCGGATCTGCCACGCCAGCAGCAGGGTGAATGCGCTGTTGCTCAGGCGCGCCGCCGTTTCGCCGCCCAGCATGTAGACGATGCTATAGATCCAGTCGGCCAGCATGGGCATGACCGCCCACACATACGTGCTGGCATCGAACGACCATTGATGCCGCTGGGCCAGGTGTGACGGGACGAAGAGGTGCATGGCCAATGCGTCGTGCCCGACCTCTGGCATGAAGGCGACCAACACGTAAAGACAGGCGAAGCTGCAGATCAGAACGTCGAGCGCCGTTTGCAGCGGTGTTTGCGCTGATCGGGTGGCGTGGATGTGTCGCAGCAGTTCACGGCCTATCGACGTGACGTGTCTGTGACCCAATGCCAGCGGCAACAACAGCAGCGCGCCATACAGCCCGGGGTAGTTGATCGGCCAGTAGGCCGCCAGGCCTGTCAGCGTACCGAACGCACCGGCTCCCACCAGCAGGTGGACGCTCCAGTCGGCCGAGGCTGCTTGCCTGAGCACCCACCTGCCGAGCACGGTGGCAGACAGCGCGAACACCGCTACGACTATCACCGGCCAAATCTGCGCGCAGGCAATGGCCAGGCACGCCAGCAACCCCAGGCAAAGCACGATCGGTGGCTTGCGCGTGAAGACGGTGAGGGCGGCCAGGGCTGCCATCGACAGCAATATCGTCCGGGTGCCGCTGTTCATGGACGCCAGTTCAAGCGTCGAAAAACCGTATACGCCGACCACCGCACTCGCCAGTAAAACCAACAACACCACGGCGTACTTCAGGCTGAATCTGGGCAAAATATCGTCTCGGCTAAAGGGACAACGCTGTTCACTGGATGCTTGTTCGATTCATTGTGGCGAGGGGATTTATCCCCGCTTGGGCTGCGAAGCAGCCCCAAAAAGGCTGAATGCAACCAACCTGGCACGCTGCGGTGGCTGGATTCAGGGCTGCTTCGCAGCCCAGCGGGGATAAATCCCCTCGCCACAAATTCATCTACTGCGCATGCAAAGGGGCTGCTTATACGTCTCGGTACGTGTGCGGAACCCAGGCTCCCCACTTGCTCTCGTAGATCGCCCGGTTCTTTTCGAAAAGTGCCTGTTTTTTCCGGGCACCCAAGGTATTGAACGAGGCGGACAGGTGGTGGTGAACGAAGACGTCTTCGGCACAGGCTGCGCGCATGCCACGCCGCTGTACGCGGCGGCAGTAATCGTCATCCTCGAAGAACCCCAGGCCGTACTCTTCGCACAGGCCACCGATTTGCTCGTAGGTCGAGCGCGGGAACATCACGCAGAAAAACGCCAGGGTGTTGATTTCGAACCACTCGCCCATGCGGGCCCGGGTCATTTGCGCGGCTTCGGCGGGCATGTCTTCCAACCGCTCGTAGCGGGTGCCGACTTTGGCCTCATTGCCGATGTTGTTGGTGATCGGGCCGATGATGCCGATTTCCTTGTGGTCCTGCAGGTGGCGGATCAGGCCTTTGATCCAACCGGCGGTGACCACCGTATCGTTGTTCAGGATGACCAGATAGTCGCCACTGGCGGCGGCGAGCCCCAGGTTATTGCCGGCGGCGAAGCCCCTGTTGTCCGGGTTGAGGATGACGATCCGGTCGGGATGGCCGTCGGCCCAGGCGCTGAGGTAGGCCGGGGTCTGGTCGCTGGAGTGGTTGTCGACGACGATGATTTCAAGGTTCGGGTACTGGCTCTGGGTCAACAGGCTGTCGAGGCAGGCTTTGGTCAGTTCGAGGTTGTTATAGGTCAACACCACGACGCTGACCTTGGGCAGGGGCAACGTCGCGATGGCCTCGCGCAGGCTGGCGGCCCGGTGCTGCCAGGTCTGGCCCCGGGCGAACGATTGACGTGCCTTTGGCGCAGTGCTGGCCTCTGGCAACGCGTCCAGGACATCGCGTATGGCCGAGATGAACCCGATCGGCTCTTCAACCGCCCGGACCAGCTCGCCGAACTGGCTCAATTCCGGCAGTTTCACCGACACCACCGGTTTTCCCGCGCTCAGGTATTCATAGACCTTGACCGGGTTGGTGGCGAGGGTCAACGGCATGACCTTGAACGGAAGCAGGCAAACGTCCATGGCGTAGAGATAGTAGGGCAGGGCGGCATAGGGCACTTCGCCTTCCAGGACCACATTCGGGCAGGCCTTGAAGTATTTTTTCGCCTGGACGGTATCGCTGCCGATCAACAGGATCAGGTGCTGCGGGAACGACTGGGCGACGCGCTTGACCAGATCCAGATCGAACCATTCGGCAATGACGCCGTAGTAGCCGATGATCTGTCTGTTGGCAGGGTCCCGGTAGACCTTGTCGGGACGTTGGCTGAAGAAACCGAACTCGCAGGCGTTGCGGATCACCTCAACGTTGCGATTTTCCCGCTTGCCGTGCTGTTCGATCCAGTCGGAGGTCGCCACCAGCAGGTCGGCCCTGCGCATCAAGGCGATTTCAAGGTCGAGCAATTCCTGGGCAACGTTGCCGAAGCCTTCGTGATGATCCATGCAGTCATAGACCAGCGTGGCGTTGGGGACACGCCTTGCCAGCGGGAACCAGTAGGCGTGCTGGACGATGCAATCCACGGCACCGACGTTCGCCGATTGCAGGAGCATGGCCAGGCCTTGGCACAACTGGCCGATCGCGGCCGCTGACGGCGGGGCATGATAAATGGCCGGTGCGCCGCGTACCTTGAACCGGATCTGGAACAGCCGTTGGGAGCCTTCCAAAGGCTCTGCTTCGAAGCCGGGGGCATCATCGTCGATAAAGTGGTTCGAGACATAAAAGGTCGTTTGCCCGGCCCGGGCCAACTCCTTGGCCAGATTTTGTGGACGCTGGATACGGAAGTGCCAGTCAATCACGCCGAACATCAGGATCATGGGCTGCCCGTCACTCGACGGCACGGCAAGGTTCACGGGCGGTGGCAGAGGTTGCAGCGGGACGAGGCCAGCGGGTGCCGCTGATTCGCCTGGCGTTGCCTTGCCCGGTTTCAACCAGCTTCTAAGCCGACGCGCCAGTTTGCTTTTGCGGTGTGCGGAAAGTGGCAACCGGGCGTAGACCCAGCGCGATAACTGATACAGCCGCTTGCGTATCGAATAACGCAGCGGTGCGCGTTCAATGGCGTTGCCCCAGTCCGAAAGCTTGAACAGCTCAGTCTGTTTCGCCGCCAGTTGGGCGCGCAAATCCACCGCCCAATCGGAAAGCGCCACCGCCTCGCTTTCTTTTGTCTGGAGCAAGGCCTCGGTGTCTTTCAGGCGCTGCTCGGCCAGCCGCAGTTGCTCGCGCAGACGCCCGGCCTTGCCTTCTTGAAGAGACAGGCGAGTGCGAAGCGCTTGTGATCCCAGGTTCAGTTGTTTGATGAGCCGATCTCGATTTTCGATTTCCTTGACCAACTGCAAGGCCTCAATGGATTTGGATTGTGTCGAGCGGGTCAGTTGGTCAATGCAATCAACAAGACGGTTGATCTGGTCCATGCGGTTTTCGGGTCCTTTGGTCAATACGACAACGCACACTCGGTCTTTCAGGATCGATGTTGGCTTCAATCATCAGCCAGGCCCCCAGCCGTGCAATGAATCAGCATAGCGGTTGCTGGACGGGGTGCCACGCGACAAACGTCATATGACGTCGGCGAAGCCTTTGCGTGTCCTCTGGAACCAGGCGAAACCGGCGCAGGCAATCAGCACTGAAACTGCCGAATAAGCCGCCAGGTGCTCCCAGTGCGGCGGCCGGCCCCAGAACAGGACATCGCGAACCATTTCCACCGGCAGTGTCAGGGGATTTGCCTGCAAGGCGGCCTGATAACTTTGCGGAAGCGTCGAGAGCGGATAGAAAATCGGCGAGAGAAACAGCATCGCCGTGATGATGACGCCGATGAACTGGCCGATATCGCGCAGGTAGACGCTTATCGAGGCGAGAAACCAGGAGATGCCCAGCGTCAGCAACACCAATGGAAACAGCACCAATGGCAGCAGCAGGGCAGTGATCGGTGGGGTTCCGAACAGGGCGATATAGAACATCAGCCAGGCCAGGACGCTGACCGCCATGTGGAACAGCGCTGCGCCGAGCGACACCAGGGGCAGGGTTTCCAGTGGAAATACGATTTTCTTGACGTAGTTGGTATTGGCCAGCACCAGGCCCGGCGCACGGTTCACGCATTCGGAAAACAGGTTGAAGACCAGCAGGCCCGCGAACAGCACCAAGGCGAATTCGCTCTTGGATTCACCGCCGCCAGACCAGCGGGCCTTGAAAACGACACTGAACACGAATGTGTAGACCACCAGCATGAAAACCGGCGTGAAGAACGACCATAGAATACCGAGCATCGAGCCTTTGTAGCGACCGATGACTTCTCTGCGGATCAACACGTAGATCAGGATTCGATTGATCAGGACACTCTTGATCATGGCGACAGGGGACGTGCTGAACGACTGCATCGGTGCTTGATCCTCAAGGCAATAGCGGATGCTCCTCGAGTTGCATGCTCATGGAGTAGGCCCAGTGTAGATTGATTAGAAGTTTTTTATCCCATCTGTGCTTAACTCATCCGCAGCGCCCAACGAAGGACGGATTTCAGTGGCACCGCAATAATGGCCGTGATTCATGAAAGGGTTTTGTCGATGTCGTTTGAAGTGGCCATCCGCGCCGAAAACCTGAGCAAGTGTTATCAGATCTACGATGCGCCCAAAGACCGTCTATTGCAGATGCTGGTGCGCGGCAAGAAGCGTTTCTATCGCGAGTTCTGGGCCCTGGACGATGTTTGCCTGACCATCGCAAGGGGGGAGACCGTCGGTATCATCGGCCGTAATGGCAGTGGCAAATCCACCTTGTTGCAACTGATCTGCGGAACGTTGATGCCGACCCGCGGCAGTGTCCAGGGCCATGGCCGGATTGCGGCGTTGCTCGAGCTGGGGTCTGGTTTCAATCCGGAGTTCACCGGTCGGGAAAACGTCTATGTGAATGCGGCGGTGCTGGGCTTGAGCCGTGCGGAAATCGACGTTCGTTTCGATGACATCATCGCCTTCGCCAATATCGGCGACTTCATCGACCAGCCTACCAAGATTTATTCCAGCGGGATGCTGGTACGGCTGGCCTTCGCCGTTTCGGTCTGTGTCGAGCCTGAAATCCTGATCGTCGATGAGGCGCTTTCCGTCGGCGATGCCTCCTTTCAGTTCAAATGCCTGAATCGGCTGGAAGAACTGGCTGCCAAAGGCACCACGCTGCTGTTCGTCTCCCATGACATGAGCATGGTCAAGCGCTTTTGCCACCGGGTCATCTATCTGCGCGCAGGCCGGGTCGTGGCCAGCGGCTCGCCCGATGAAATGGCCGAGCTGCATTTGCTCGACATGCGTGACGAGCAGCGACGCTGGGCCAGTGGCGGGGTCACACCGGTGACGCGCAAGTCCTTCATGGGCGGGCAGGAGGGGATGGCCTTCGGGACCGAAGAGGGGCACATCAGCGCCGCCTGCTTCACCAACACCCAACAGCTTTCCTCCAGCTACCTGTATGGCGACGATATCGAGATTCGCGTCGAGGCGTTGCTGCATGAGTCGATCACTCAACCCAATATCAGCTTCACCATCCAGGAAGCCAGGCTGCTGGTGATCGGTGGAGGCAACTTCGCACTGCAACCCGGCCCGGTCGAAAATGGCTGGCGGCGCGCGGCGATCACGGTGCGCTTCCCGGCCCACCTCGCCGAGGGGCGCTACCATGTCACGCTCAAGCTGTTGCACGGCGCCACGGAAGACACTTCGCAGTTGATCGAGAAGCAGGTCGCGCCCCTGGCGTTCGACATGTTGCCGAACCACAAGGATTTTCTGGGCATGGTTGACCTGGGGTTGCAGAGGATCGATGCTCGACCGGTCAAGTCGCTTGCCAAGGCCAGCGGGACTCAAGGGGCGAAGGTCTTGACGGAACACCCGGTCGAGCGCACGTGGCAGGTCGCTATATTCGGCACCTTCGACGTAGAGAACTATGGCGATCTGCTGTTTCCGATCATCGCCGAGGCTGAACTGACCCGGCGCTTGGGGTCAGTCAATCTGCATCGGTTTTCCTATCACGGGAAAAGCCGACCCCAATGGCCCTACGCGGTGACGTCGCTGACAGAGCTGCCCCATGTCGCGGCGAGCCTGGATGGGGTCTTGATCGGCGGCGGTTTCCTGATCCGCTTCGATAAAGTGGTTGCCCACGGCTATGGTCCGACAACCGCCGATATCCATCACCCGACCGGTTATTGGCTGACGCCTGCGCTCATCGCGCAGCAGCACGCGGTCCCGGTCATGTGGAATGCCCCCGGGATGCATTGCAACGGTATTCCCGACTGGGCCAGGCCGTTATTGACGATGGCCCTTGAGCAAAGCCAGTACGTGCGCGTCCGTGATGCACTGTCGCGCGATACCCTCGTTGCGCTGACTCGACAGGCCGAGATCGAAGTGCTGCCCGATACCGCGTTTGGCTTGCCCCGCCTGATCGATGAACAGCAACCCTCGGCCGAGTTCATTCGCCTGCGCGAGCAGGCCGGGCTCACCGGCCCCTACATCGTGATTCACGCCATTCACGTGGTGGAGTCCTTTGTAAAACTGTTCGAAGACTACGCCGAAGCGTTCAAGGGCTATCAGTTCCTGGTGCTGCCGATTGGCCCTGTCCTGGGGGACGATCCGTCGGTCATTGCCGGGCGCTTGCCTGGGGCCGTCACCTTGTCGTCCTGGCCGGAACCGTTGCTCATGGCGGAAATTCTCAGCCAGGCCCAAGCGGTGATCGGCCATAGTTACCACCTGGCAATCACCGCCCTGGCGTTTGGCGTCCCGGTGTTCTGCTCGGCGGACCTGACCACGGGCAAATACACGGCGTTGGCTGGGTTCGACACACTCCACGCATTGCCGGACGTAACGACGGTCGATCCGCAATGGTTTCTCGCGCGGGTGGGCAAGACCCGCCCATCGCCCGCGGCGCGTGTGGCGGCGGATCAGTTGGTCGAGCATTGGGACCGGGTCGCGGCGATCATTCGCCAGGGCAAAACGTCGTCCCGGCCGGTCTTGGGCGCTTTTCTACAGCATCTGCCCAATCTGCTCGAAGCCGCAGCCCAGGGGCGCGACCCATTGCCGGCTGAATGTCCGGCAAGCCCCGTCGTGCCGGAGCCGGGTATCATCGAACCGGCACAGAACCTTGCAGCGCAGGAGCTTGCCCAGCAGCAACGGATTGTCCAGCTCAGCCAGCAACTGGCCCTCAGTGACGCCAGGATGCTTGAGTTGCAGAACTCCAATTCATTCCGAATGACCGCGCCACTGCGTTCCATTGCCCGTGGCATCAGAAACCTGACAGCGAACAAGAACAGACAATGCTAGATCTCTCTCGTCTCACGCCAGCGGCGCTAAAGGCCCATCCCTATACCTGGGCTGAAATCGGCAGTCTGTATTCGCCCGAGGATGCCGCCGCGTTGGCGGCGTCGTTTCCTCACGATCATTTCAAGACGGTGAGTGGTTACGGCGGTGAGAAAAATTATGACTATGAGGCGCGTGCCCTGGTGAGCATGGGCACCCATACGATCGCGTTCCCTGAAGAACTGAGCGAGGCATGGTTGAGGCTGGCGCAGGACCTCGGTTCGGCCGGCTATCGAGAGGCCATGTCGGAACTGACCGGGATCGACCTGCGCAGCGTGCCGATGGAGGTCAACGTCTTTCATTACGGCCCCGGTGCGAGCCTGGGGGCCCATCCGGACCTTCCGGATAAACTGGTCACCCATATCCTGTATTTCAATGAGTCCTGGGACCGCAACGACGGCGGTTGCCTGACCATCCTGCACCGCAACGATCCCAGCGCCGTGGCGGCCGAGATCGAGCCACTGGTGGGCAATTCGGCGGTCCTGGTGCGCTCGGATAACTCCTGGCACGCCGTCACCCCCGTGGTGAGCGGCTGCCAATCTTCCCGCCGCAGCCTGACGGCAACGTTCTATCGGCCCGGTTCCCTCAGCTCCATGTGGCCGCCAGGTGACAGCACGCCGCTGCATGGGTACCCACGTGCTTAAGCTCGACAGCGCCTTGATCGACCGCGACGCCGCCTTGGCCCAAAGAGACGCGGCTATCAACGAGCGCGATGTTGCCTTGGCGAAAGTCGACTTCCTGCAAAACACCCGTTCGTGGCGTTTCACCCGCCCCCTGCGCTCGCTGTTCCGATGGATGCGTTATGGGTTTGCCGCCGCCCAGGAACTCCCCGACACGGCCGCTGCAATCGTCTACCCGGCAGCACCGGAGCCGTTGCCGAACGTTGAGGTGGACGCTGATTTCGCCACGAAGGGACGCCTGGATATTCTCTGCTTCGCCAACATCGATTGGGCCGCACGCTTCCAGCGACCGCAGCAGTTGATGAGCCAGTTTGCGAGCAATGGTTATCGGGTGTTCTATATCGTCCCCGCCCGTGTGCCGGAACAGGGACGGCTCTATGGATTGACATCGGTGGCGCCCAACGTCTTTGAAGTGGTGCTGCAGCGCGAGGCGCAAGAGGCGTATTACGAAAAAATAGTGACGCCTGAAAATCATCAGGCTTTGCTGCGTGCCCTGGCTGCATTGGTCGCCGACATGCAGATCAGAACCGCCCTCTCGGTGGTGCATATCGCTTACTGGAGCCCAGTGGCACTCAGCCTGCGCACCCTGCATGGCTGGCGCATTCTCTATGACTGCATGGATGACTGGGATGGCTTTCCGAACATTGGCGAACAGCTGCTGAGCGAGGAAAAGACCCTGGTCGCCCAGGCGGACCTGGTAACCGTTTCCGCCGCGTTGCTTTACCAGAAGTGGTGCGCCCATAACCCACGCTGCGTGTTGGTGCGAAACGCGGTGGATTTCGCTTTTTTCCGGCAGCACTGTTTTACCAACGACGTGCTGAGCGGGCTTGCCGGCCCGGTGATCGGCTACTACGGCGCCCTGGCGCAATGGCTCGATTATCCCTTGCTGGCGGCGTTGGCGGACCGGCGGCCAACGTGGAACTTCATCCTGGTGGGGGACATTTTCGTCGAGGATCTGGCGGGCCTGGAGCACAAGCCCAATGTACGGTTGCTGGGCCACAAGCTGTACTCGCAGATGCCGCTTTACCTGGATCATTTCGATGCCTGCCTGATTCCCTTCAGGCTCTACAACGTGACGCATGCGGTCGATCCGGTGAAGTTCTACGAGTACATCAGCGCAGGCAAACCGGTGATCTCCACGCCCCTGGCGGAGATGAATATTTACAAGGACCTGTTGTACTTCGCCACCGGGGTCGATGAGTTCATCGAGCAGATCGAGCGTGCCTTGGCCGAGCGCGACCTGGCCCTGTACAAGCGACGTGTGGAGCTCGCCCGAGCGAACGACTGGAAGGATCGATTCGATAGCATGCAACTTGCTATCGTCGGGCTGTACGAGAAAGTCTCCATCGTGCTCGTGACGTACAACAACCTCAATCTGACGATTCAATGTGTCAACAGCGTTCTGCGTAATACCACTTGGCCCCATTACCAACTGATTGTTGTCGACAATGGCTCGGACGATGGTACGGGTGAATATCTTGAGCGCCTGCGGCAAGAGGTGCCGACCGCGAAGATCATTCGCAACCCCGACAACCGGGGTTTTGCCGCCGCGAACAACCAGGGCTTGCGAGAAGCCGACGGCGACGTGTTGCTGCTGCTCAACAACGACACGGTGGTGCCGGGCGGCTGGCTGGAGCCGCTGGTCAGGCATTTGAGAGACCCGAGTATCGGCCTGGTCGGGCCGGTCACGAATGCGGTAGGCAACGAAGCGAAAATCGCGGTTTCCTACACCGACATTCAACAGATGCAAGCGTTTGCAGACCGCTACACCGAAGCCCGCAAGGGGCAGGCGTTCGATATCTCGATGCTGGCGATGTTTTGTGTCGCCTTTCGTCGGAGCATCCTCGAAGAGGTGGGTTATCTGGATGAAGCCTTCGGTATCGGCATGTTCGAGGACGACGACTACAGCCGTCGGGTGCAGGCGGCCGGCTACCGGACGGTTTGCGCCGAAGACGCGTTTATCCATCATTATGGGCAGGCGTCGTTCAGGAAGCTCATCGCCAGTGGCGAATATCAGGCTCTCTGGGACAAAAACCAGGCGTACTTCGAAAGCAAATGGGGGGCGTGGCAGGCCCACGTTCATCGTGACGAGCCTGGCGGGGAGACGGGGGAGAAGGCTGGGTCGCGATAAGGCCATCACCTTGACGGTAACACCGCCATCGCGAGCAAGCTCGCTCCCACAGGGAGGATCGGCAGCCACAACATGCATGCATGCACGCCGCAGAACCCTGTGGGAGCGAGCTTGCTCGCGATGGCGTCGACACCGACACATCCAGCATCATCGCAACAATGCCAAAGCTGTTTCAGCGCCCAGGCAAATCTTCACCCCTCAGATGAAACGCCCGGGGAGCAAAACCAAGCCAGTCACTGGCGTGCGAATGGTCGAACACCAGGTCCTGGTTCATCCGACCCACCAGCGCGCTTGAAAGATGTCGGTAACGTGGCAGGCAGCGCAAAATCGAAACGCCCGCGCTGAGTGCCTTGGCGGGGAGAGGCAGCGTTCGCTCCGGGCGTCCCATGGCCTGGAATATGCGCCTGACCATCGTGTGATAAGGCAAGGCTTCTCCCCCCGAGAGGTTGTAGCCGCCACTGGGCAGGCCAGGTGTGCTCACGGCGGACAGGCATGCCTGGATCACGTCATCCCCATGCACTGGCTGACGCAACCCGGTACCGCCACCGATCAGCGGGAAAAATCCGAAGCGCTGAATGAAACGCGCGATTTGCGAAATGTTCTTGTCGCGGCCAAAGCCATAGATCAGGGTCGGCCGCAGGATCACCCACTCGATTTGTCGTTCGATCGCCCACTGCTCGAGTTGTTCTTCCGCACGTCTCAAGCGTTGCGCCACGTCCCGCTCCCGAGCGTCAGGCGATGCGTGCTTGGCGAAGCGGCTCGTGGAGGAGAGCACGACAACGCGTTTGACGTGAGTGCTGGCAAGGCGTTCCAGGTAGTCGGGCAGCACCCAGAGGGGGGCGAATGACAGGAACGTGTCCAGCGCCAATCCGTGCCAGTCGTCCGCCTTTCGCCAGGTCACACCGGGGCAGGGCACCTTGGGCAGGCTTCGAGTGAAGGCGCTTGTCAGGTGGCCGGCTTGTGCCAGCAATGGCAGGGTGCGCTCGCCCAGTAGGCTGGAGCCGCCCAATATTCCTATCCGCAATTGGGCGTTCTCATCGTAGGTTCCATGCATTCCTGAACCGGGTGGTGGCGTGGCGAAGGATCACCAGGCCGAATCGAAACCAGACCCCGATCACCACGCTGATCCACAGGACGGTAGGGTACTTGCGGCGAAAGAACTTGCGATAGAAACGCAGGAATCCCAGGTGTTTGTGCCATTCGACGAAATAGGGACGATGACGGCTGCAACCACCGAATACATGCATCACCCGGGCATCTGGTACGAACAGCACGCGCCAGCCGGCCTGATGGAAACGCATGCACCAGTCCAGGTCCTCGCAATGAAGGAAATAGTCTTCGTCCCATAACCCGACACTCTCGATCGCTTCGCGCTTGACCAGCATGCACGCCCCGGAGATGGCCTCAACGACAATGGGGGTACCGGGTAGCGGTTCCTTGTGCAATAAAAAGTCGGACAACAGCGATGGGAAAAGTCCCGAGAGCCGCGAAAGTCCGAAAGCCCGCATGAAGGCGCGCCTGGGCGTGGGGAATACCCTGCGTCCACCGGCTTGTTCACTGCCGTCCGGGTTGCACAGGAACCCTCCGACCATGCCGACGTCCGGCGCGCTGCGCAGTGCCAGCAACAAGCGGCCTATGGCATTGGGGTCAAGCTCGCTGTCCGGGTTCAGGAAAAACAGGTTGGGCGCCGCTGACAGGCGGGCACCTTGGTTGCACGCCACGGCGAAGCCGAGGTTGGCGGCATTGCGTACGATGTGAAGCGAGTCGCCGGCCGCGTGGGTTCGCTCCAGTAGCGTCAGGCTGTCATCGTGGGAGTCGTTATCCACCACGATCACTCGGGAAGCGCCGGCGGCAAACGCCGACCCTACACACGCCAGCAAAAGCTCGCCAGCGTTGTAATTGACGATGATCACATCACACTCGCCACGCAGAGATGATGTGGCCCATTCATCCATAGCGAGCAGTTCCACTGCTTCCAACTTCATCACTCCTTGTACAAACCTGGATACGTATGGGATCGCAACTACTCAGGTCTGTCTTCAAGATAGCAGGTTCGCTTCGACCAGTTCCGGCCATCAGCCATGACGACCGTGCGTAACAGGGGCGGCGAACCTGTGCAGAGAATCCGTTCGGATGGATCAGGCGCTCACGACGAGGCACTGGGGTGAATGCCAACGGCGCGCCAGGCGGCCTCGGCCAATTGCTGCCGGTAGTCTTCAGGGCTGCGTTTGACGCGGGCCGAGAGCCAGGCGCGGCAGTAGCTCTCCGCCGAACCGATGATCAGTGACGGGATCAGCTCGAAAGGCAGGTCCTGCAGATCCTGCTGGTGGGCCGGGTCGCTGAACCATTTCTTGAGCTCGGCGTTCCTGGCCAGATTTGCCTCGGCGAGCCGTTCGTTGAAGCCGCTGCGCGCGACCGCAAAGCGCGCCTGGTACTGGAACCGCGCCCAATCGGGTTGGCTGACCACCCAGTCGACGTAGCTGAACACCAGGGCATGCACCCACTCCTGGGTCGAGGTGACAGCGCCAAGGTAGCTGTCCCGCAGCCGCGCCTGATCGTTCAGGGCGGTCATGTACAACGCCGCGACCAAGCCTTCCTTGTTTTCGAAATGGTGATAAATGGCTCCCACGCTCATCTGGCTTTCGGTACGGATGATATCGATGGTGGTCGCTTCTATGCCCTGTTGGTTGAAGAGCGCCAGGGCACATCGAAGGATGTGCCGCTTGGACTCGGCACGACGCCCTGGGTAGCAGCGCTCGAGGAGATCGACAGGTTCCATTTTTCGGCCCAGGCAAAAAGTGGCCATGGTAATTGAAACGCAGGCTCGGCACGAGCGATTGACAGGGCGGTCATTTACAGAATAATGTTCTGTAACGGAGCGATATTCTTTTAAAGAATAATGTTCTGTTCATGACCCCAGCCCACCTGACCAGAGATACGCCATGAGCCAGACTCTCAGCATGTACCAAAGCGTTGGTCCGTCCGCTTTCAGCAATATGGCCTGCCAGATGGCACCCTACTTCAGCACCATCAACCCGGAAATTTCGCTGTTGGCACCCGGCCGCAGTGAGGTGAAGGTGCCGTTCCGCAAGGAAATCACCAATCACCTGGCGTCCGTTCATGCGATCGCGTTGTGTAACGCGGCAGAACTGGCGGGCGGCATGATGACCGAGGTGTCCATCCCCAGCGGGGCTCGTTGGATTCCCAAGGGCATGACCGTCGAATACCTGGCCAAGGCCAAGACGTCCATCCACGCTATTGCCGACGGCAGCGACATCGATTGGCAGACCTCGGGGGACAAGATTGTCCCGGTCGAGATCTTCGACGAGGGCGGCGTGAAAGTCTTCACGGCGCGTATCACCATGAATGTAAAAGTCGGCTAGGTCGCCTGGCTCATCCGTCGACCGTTTCCGCCAGAGGCGCCATCAGGCACTGGCGGAAATGGCTGATGCTCGAGGCAAGGCTAAAGATCAAGGACCAGATCGGAAGTGGGTTTGCTGCAGCACAGTAAGCGCAGGCCTTTGTCGATTTCCCGCTGCCTGATACCGCCGTTGTGATGCATGTCCACCGTGCCCTGGAGCAGGGCCGTCTTGCAGGTGCCACAAATACCCTGGCTGCAGGAGGAGGGCACGATCGCGCCGGCTTTCCTGGCGGCAGCCAGCACGGTCTGATTGGCCGGCATGCTGAACGTCTTGCCCGATCGCGACAGGGTCACGGTGAAGAGGTCCTGTTGATAGAGCGAAGCGGCCTGCTCGATCGACGGTTCTTCATTCAGTGCGGCGATGTCGAAGCTTTCCTGGTGGTAGTGGGCGAAATCGAACGCCGCTTCCCTGAGCAGCGACTTGACCGCTTCCATGTAACCCTGGGGACCGCAGGTGAAGATCTCTCGTTCCTTGTAGTCCGGCACGTGCTGGCTCAACAACGACAAGTCGAGCCGGCCTATCGGTTGCTGCCATTGAGCGGTGTCGCCGAGACCTTCGCAGACACTGATGACCCGCAACCCCGGCATGGCGGCCTGCATGCGCGTCAGTTCCCCGTGGAAGATGATGTCGGCGGGCGTGCGGGCGCTGTGCACGAACACGATGTCGAGGTTGCCGGCCATGTCGCAGGCGGCCCGGGTCATCGACATCAGCGGCGTTACGCCGGAACCGGCGGAGAGGTACAACCACTTGGTCGCCGGATGGCCGACCGGTGTGAAGCTGCCCGCCGGGCCGCAGGCCTTCAAGCTGTCGCCGGGCTTGAGGTGGTCATGCAGCCAGTTCGACACCGCGCCCCCGGGTACGCGCTTGACGGTAATGGAAAACGCAAACGGCCGGGTCGGGGCGGACGACAGGGTGTAGCAGCGGGCAATGGTCTGCCCGCCAATGACCGGAGAGATCGTGATGAATTGACCGGGCTCGAAGCTCAGGGCGCTGAAGTCCGCACAGCGAAAAATGAAGGTTTTGACGTCATGGGTTTCCTGGCGCACAGCGCAGCACTGCAGGGTTTTCTGTTCACCGCTGTGCCATTGCGCGCCGAACGTGCCCCAGGTGGCCGGGTCGGTAAAACGCTGGACCACGCTGGCATGTCCAGGGCGCGTCGGGTTTTCGTAAGTCGTCATGATCATTGCTCACACGCCATGGGCGGCCAGACGCGCCGCGTACCAGCGAGAGAACTGGTCGACATAGGTTTCGGTGAAGGCCGAGAACGGCCCGGGCGTGTAGGCAGGATCCTGGGTGCCGCTGTGGGTGATGCCGACGAGGCTGGCGTCCTGCAGGTTGGTCGCGACCCAGACTTCAGTCAGCTTATCCACTTGGTAATCGACGCCTTCGACGGCATCGGCATGGACCAGCCATTTGGTGCGCACCAGGGTCTTATCGGGCGCCAGCGGGATGATGTAGGAGACCACGGCATGGTCGCTCATGATGTGGGTCCACGAGTTGTGCGTCCAAAGATGCACGTCGCCCAAGTCGCGGCGCGTGAGCTCGCCAAACAGCCGGGTGCACGCCACGCGGGTGTCCAGGGTCTGGGATTCGCCGTTGCCGGCAATGGCCAGGCGCTGCGAGCGGAATTGGGTCACGGCGTCTTCGCCCAGGTGTTCGATGGCATCGCAGATATAACCTTCGCGCTCCCAGTTGGCCTTGGTCTCGGCATTGCGGCGGTGATACTCCGCCAGCGCCTGGAGTGAATCCTCCCCTAGCCCGTCGGTGCAGAAACCGAAATCTTCGGGCAGGAAAGAGGCGGTCAATTCCGGGTGGGTGGCGGCGCAGTGATAACACTCGCGATTGTTCTCGATCACCAGTTTCCAATTGCCGTTCTCGATGATTTCCGATTCATGGGCGATCTTGGAATGGGCGAGGTCATATTGGGCGAAACGCGGTGTCATGACCTGGTCAAGGTACAGGATGTCTTCGGGCGGTTCGTCGCCCAGGCAGACGAAGACATGGGTGCCGACCACCCGAGTGTGCACCGGAATCAGGCTTTTACAGGTCGGGTCGAAGTCCTGGCCCATGTGTGCCGCATGTTTCAGGCTACCGTCCAGGTCGTAGGTCCACTGGTGATAGGGGCAGACCAGCATGCCCACCGTTGACTTGCCGGCCTGTTTCAAGCGCGCCCCGCGGTGCCGGCAAACGTTGCGAAAGGCCTGCAC
Organism: Pseudomonas sp. NFACC13-1; assembly: GCF_900104425.1. Lineage (NCBI taxonomy): Bacteria > Pseudomonadati > Pseudomonadota > Gammaproteobacteria > Pseudomonadales > Pseudomonadaceae > Pseudomonas > Pseudomonas sp. NFACC13-1. Next base: position 151,600 of record NZ_FMXV01000013.1, read on the forward strand.
ATGCTCATCATCGTCGCGCACCAGGAGGATGGAGGATTTGCCGATGTCGAGGGTGGAGACATCCCCGGGTTCGGGGACGTCGCTGGTGACCCCCACCAGAATCCAATGCCGGGTGAAGAAGATATCGACATCGGTTTCAAAAATATCCTGGCGACCGAACAAACCGCCCGGCATACCATGGCCCGGCGTGCGGTCGGTCAGAAGTTCACGGTGGGTCTTCACGGTATTAATTGTCATGATGGGTCTCGCTCAGACGCAAAGTTGATCAGGCGGCGAGTACAGTTTGGAAAGGTGGGGTAAGACCGTCAACGCGCTTTATTTTCACGCTTGCATAACTTTGCGTTATGCGTAAAAGTGGTCTTTAACTTCTATTTAATCAATGGTTTAGATGGCTGTCATCGCGCAGCCAGTCGATCAGGGCCTGGGTGATGGGCTCAGGTTTCCGACCGCTCGGAATAACCAGGTAATAAGCGTCTTTTGGCTTGACCACGTAGGGCGTAATTCTGATCAGTTCACCACTGTTGAGCCGGTGCGCGATCAGCCGACTCCACCCCAGTGCAATGCCGTGGCCTTGAATAGCCGCCTCGATCGCATCGTTGTAGGAGCTGCAGCGAAAGGAATAGTTGAGCTTGGGGCGCATATCGCCCAGTTCCCGGCACCAACGGTTCCAGGTCATCCAGCCTTCCAGGGTGGAGTCCGAATCAATCAGCGCCGTGTCCAGGAAATCGGTAACGGATGAAGGGGCTGCGTTGGCGGCAAGCCAGGCCGGCGCGCAAACGGGAAAGACTTCTTCATCGAACAGGAAAACCGAACTGCCATCCTCCCATTTGCCATTGCCGAAACGGATGGCCAGGTCGACGTCATCCCGGTATGAACCGGGCGAGACCTGTTGCGTCAGCAAGCGCAACTTCAACTTCGGTTGCAGGGTGCGCAGTGCAATCAGCCGGGGGAGTATTCTCAAGTGAGAAAACGCTTCCGTACAGGCGATGGTGACCTCCTGCTCACCAATGCCCTCGGCAATTTTGTCGAAGACACTGGCCATGCGATGAATGGACTCCGCGACGACCAGATGCAGGACATAGCCTTCGTGCGTCAGCTTGATCGACCGATGAAGGCGGTGGAACAGCTTGGTCTGCAGGGTATCTTCCAACAACCGGATCTGCTTGCTGACGGCGGCCTGCGTCACGCCCAGCTCTTGGGCGGCCAGGGTGAAACTGGCCAGCCGCGCCACGGCTTCGAATTCCAGCAACGCCGTCATCGACGGTATCAACCGCCGATAGCCCTTGACCTTTTTATCGATATCGCTGGGTTGCATAGGTGTGTTCCAACGCTGTGCCTGGTGGCTCATGCCACCGACGATCGGATGAAGGGGATAACGAAGGCAGTCGTTCCGGCATTCTTTGGCCGGATGGCAAAGTTCTTTCAGCGGCGTTCAGCAAAAATCATAATGGCGGCTCGTTGTTGTTTTAGAGTCCTTGCCTTTTGGAGATACAACCCGGCGCGCCTCACGGACAGGTTGTTTCATGCCTGGCCCCGGCTTGTTTGATGGAAACGGTGGTTGGATCTCCATGATGCTGGACTTTAAGTTCTCGAGACGGCCGGGTCAATAAAATGTACTCATGTGTACATTAAGGGGTCGTCAGAGTACATTTCTATCTCGTATTTGAAGAAGGAGGCGCACGATGCCGCAGGTAGGGAAGGCCCGTAGCAAGGCCCAGGACGCAGGTTGGCGCGGCTCGCCGGAGGGTTGGCTGGAAGCGGCCTACGAGGCCCTGAAAGAGTCGGGCATCGATGCGGTCCGAGTCATGCCACTGGCCAAGCGCCTGGGGTTGTCGCGCACCAGCTTCTACTGGTTTTTCGAGGACCGTGAGCAACTGCTGGCTGCATTGCTGTCGCGTTGGCGGGAGACCAACACGGGGGGGCTGATCCGGCAAAGTGAAAGCTATGCCGAAAGCATTTCCGAGGCGATCCTGAATGTGTTCGAGTGCTGGCTCAACCCGCAATTGTTCGATTCGCAATTCGAGTTCGCCGTGCGCAGCTGGGCGCTTCAGTCCGCTGAGGTGGCCCAAGAGGTTGCTGTGGTGGACGAGCAGCGCATGAACGCCCTGGCGAACATGTTCAAGCGCTTTGGTTATGACAGCCAGGGAGCTGACACCCGGGCCCGAACGATTTATCTGACTCAGATCGGCTATATCACCATGAATACGAGTGAGCTGATTACCGTGCGCTTCCAGCGCATCCCGCATTACGTGAGCATCTTCACCGGCAAAGTCCCCAAGCAGCGGGAACTGGATCGTTTCTACGGGAAGTTCGGTTATGCCGAAAAAGAGCCCGGGGTCTTTGTGCCCCTGACCGACACGTTCGAAGGTCACGGCGATGATCAATGAGACCGTTGGCATCATTGGCGGCACCGGCTGGTTGGGCGGCGCGATTGCCAAGGCAGTCCTGGCGAGGGGGCTGGTGCCGACGGGCAACCTGATCATTTCCAATCGCTCGGGCAACCACCCGCTGGCTCAACAAGGTGCTTGCCTGGTCACGGACAACCAGGACCTGGTGGATCGCAGCGACGTGGTGATCATCGCCGTTCGCCCCGAGCATTTCGCCAGCCTGGGCATCAATGCGACGGGTAAGACGGTGATCTCCCTGATGGCCGGGATCACCGCGCAGGCGATTGCAGCGCAGACTTCCGCTTCATCGGTCGTGCGGGCGATGCCCAACGCGGCGGTGGAAATCGGGCAGTCCTTTACACCTTGGTATGGGTTGGGCGCGATAGCGCCGCCGCTGAAAAGCCTCGTGCAACAGCTGTTCGAATGCGTGGGCACTGCGGTTGAGGTCGAAAAAGAAGATTACATTGACTACCTCTCCGCGCTCTCGGGCACTGGCCCGGCCTTTCCGGCCTTGTTGATGACGGCGCTGGCCCGCCAGGCGATGCTGGCCGGCATACCTGGCGACATCGCTCAGTTGGCCGCGAAAAGTGTCGTGGTCAACAGCAGCCAGTTGCTGGTGAGTCGTGATGCCCGGCAGACGATCGACGCCTTGGTGGCCTACCGAGGTGTCACGGCCGCCGCCTTGCAGGTGATGAGCGGGGGGGATTTCGAAGAACAGGTGGGAAGGGCGTTGCAGGCGGGTGCTGCGGTTGCGCGCAAGGGGCTTGAGGCCTGATAGAAGTCCGGGGTTCGAAAACGGCGCCTTCCAGTCTTGGGAGAAGCGCCGTTTTTCCTTGAGCGAGCCCTATGGCGGCTCAAGTAGCGGGTTTAGCGTTACTTGCTTGGGTGGGCCGCCTGAAGTTTCTTGGCTTCATCCAAGTGGTGTTGCAGGTCCGGCAGCATCTTCTGGGCGAACGCCTTGAGTTCGGTGTTGCCAGCTTTCTTGTCGTCGGTAACGGTCTCGGCTTCTTTCTTGAACAGGGCGATGGTTTCCTCGTGGGCCTTGACCTGATTGTTGGCGAAGGCCGCATCAAAGGACTCATCGCGCACCTCGAGAATCTTCGCCTTGGCTTTCTTCATCAACGTGGTGTCGTCGGGCACTTCGATGTCATGTTTTTTCGCCAGCGCCTTCAGCTCTTCGTTGGCCTTGGTGTGGTCGGTGATCATCTTGTTAGCGAACGCCTTGACGTCCGCCGATTGGCTTTTTTCCAAGGCCAGTTTGCTGGTTTCGATTTCCGCGATGCCACCGGCCGCCGCTTCGTCGACGAAGTCATTGGAAGTCGCGGCCCAGGCCATGCCCATGCTGGTGCTCAGGGCGACTGCCAGGCCGAGTTGGCGCAGGATGAATTTGTCCATAAGTAAGTCTCCATACAGGTTGAACGAGCGATTCTTGTCGTCTCTGATCAATGGAGGGGTGTGCCCAGGCAAAGGTTTGATCGCCAAGCGATCCGGGACGACGAACGGTCACCGCTGGTCGGATTGGCGGTCGACAGAACCCCGTTCAAGAGGCCATCCTGATCATCGACGGGCGCTGCAAGGGCGTCTGCCACCGATCCATCAAAGGAGGTGTTCCATGCCGGTGTCCCACGATTTGTGCCAGGATCTCAATTACACAAAAGATCAAATCCAGCAAAAACGCAGCGAGAATCCAAGGCTCGACTCGTTACTTCAAAAATACGCCCAACTTGATGCCGAGGTGGTCGATGCCGAGAAGCCGTCCTCCGCCGCGCTGCCTGATGAAGTCTTGGAGACGCTCAAGAAGAAGCGATTGCTGATCAAGGACGAGATCGTGGATCACCTGCAGAGCGAGCCATAGAACCCGATCCTTCGTATCGCGAAGGGCTTTGTGGCCAGGATGGCTCCCGCTGGGTTACGACTGTAGGAGCTGCCGAGTGCAACGAGGCTGCGATCTTTCCACTGGCGATTGAGTCGCAAAAGAAAGGTCAAAAGATCGCCGGCTTCGCCAGCGCCTGAAAAGCGGGAGCAATCCCTGGCCATGTCAGGTCCTCACCCCGGGCACGTCTCGCCTGAGCAGCTGTCAGGTCAATGGATCCCAGCGCTGCGACCAGTCGCTGCCGGTCTTGACGATCTCTCGCAGCACGTCGAATGCCTGCTGCAACGCCGCTGAGTCCCGATCGCGGGAGTAGACCAGGTAGGTCGGGTAATTGAACTCCGGTGCCTTGGGCACCCGTTCCAGGATTCCACTGTCCAGGTAGCTCTGCACCACCCGCGTGCGGAAGTAACCGCTGCCGCCGTTTTCCAGGATGTATTGCAGGGCCAGGGGGCCGAGGTTGAAGGTCACGGCGGCCTTGGCTTTGTCTGGCAGCGCGGTGTCGTGTTGGCGCCGGAAGTCCGCGCTCCAGTCGATATACACGTAGGGTTCGGGGCGGGCGGCCAGGCGCACCAGGATGAGTTTTTCTTCCAGCAGTTGTTCTACCTGCAGGCGCGGCCAGTATTCGGGCTGATAGACCAGCGCCGCATCCAGCAGGCCCAGTTCCAACTGTTGCAGCAGCTTCTCGCCGTCGCGGATGTCCATGCGCAGGGCGTGACCGGGGATCTTCTGGCGCAGTGCTCCGGCCCAGGCGAGCATCAAGGGGTTGCACAGGCTGACCTCGCCTCCCAGGTGCAGGACGTTGCGATAGCCGTCGGGCAGCGGCAGGTCCCGGCGGGCCGCTTCCCAGGTTTGCACCAACTGGTTGGCGTAGACCACAAAGGCCTCGCCGTCGGCGGTCAAGCGCGCGCCGGCACGGTTGCGCACGAACAACGCGCAGCCGAGCTGGCTTTCGAGCTTCTGGACCCGGGCGGTGATCGCCGTCTGGGTCACGTGCAGCTTGTCGGCCGCCGCGGCGAGGCTGCCGTGGCGGACGATTTCCAGGAAAGTTCGGGCGAGGTCGATGTCCATGTTCAGGCCGATGCGGGGGAGGCGGGCATTGTAAGAGCTGCCAAGCCTCCCCCGATACCGGGAATTACTGGACGGCTTCGGCCTGTCTTGTCCGCGCCCAAGGTGCAACCAGGCGTTCGGGCGTACCGCAGGCCTTGTGCTTGAACACAAAACGACGGCACTTGTCGGCGAAGCCGTGGCGATCCTCCACCATGTCGCGGCGCATCTGTGCGAGTTCGTCATCGCGACACGCCTGGATCGCCGACAGGCTCCGTTCGGCCTTGCGCACCCGGATGCTTTCATAGGTTGGATCGAGCAGCGCGCGATTGGCTCGCTGCAGCAGCCACAGGCCGAACTCGTCGGGGCAGCGGGGGCCGATCTCCTGGACCATGCCGTAGCGCAACGCCTGCAAGGCGCTGATGGGCAGGCAGTCCTGGGTGAGTTTCCAAGCCATGTCCGGACCGACCGCGCGGGGCAGGCTGTAGGTCCAGTATTCAGAGCCGTACAGGCCCATGGTCGCGTAGTGCGGGTTGAGCACGATGTCACGGCGTGCCAGCACGATATCGGCGGCCAGGGCCAGCATCACACCGCCGGCTCCGGCGTTCCCCGTCAGGCCGCTGACCACCAGTTGCCGGGCACTGAACAACTCCAGGCAGACGTCGTCGATGGCTTGTATGTTGGCCCAGGCTTCCAGGCCCGGCTCGGCGGCGGCCTGGATCACGTTCAGGTGCACGCCGTTGGAAAAGCTGCCGCGCCCACCACGGATCAACAGCACCTGAGTGTCCCGGGACTTGGCCCAGCGCAATGCCGCCACCAGGCGCTGGCATTGCTCAGTGCTCATCGCCCCGTTATAGAACTCGAACGTCAGCTCCCCGACATGGCCACATTCGCGGTAACGGATGGGTTGATAGGGCTCGTCGCTGAACGGCTGCCAGGCCAGGGAGCTGTCGAGCACCGGGATGCCTTCGAGGCGGTTCGACAGTACATGGCGCGCCGGGCGCTTGAAGGTCTGTTCGTCCGGTTGCGGTTTGCGGCGCAGTGCGCCGATCCACAGGCTGGCATCCCCCGTCGCCACCAGCACCGCATCGTCACGCACGGCCAACAGCTCGCCGGGCCGGCCGTGGCGAAGGTCCGGATGGGCGTCGTACAGGTAAAACTGTTCGCCGGCCAGGCTTGCGAGCACACCGGGCTGACCGTCCGCGGCGTCGATGCAACGCTTGATGAAACCGCTGCTGTCATGCCAGCTGAAGCTGCGATCGTCCTGGGTCATGTTCGGTTGCAGGCGCCCGATCACATCATGGCGGGCATAGTCCAGTGGCACCGGGACGAAACCGCCCCGGTATTTTTCCACGACCTCGCGGATGCAACGAATGGCCGCGTCGCTGACCGGGCCGTTATACAGCTCCGATTTGCGCAGGCCTTTGGGCTGGTCGAATTCGCACGTGGCCCACACCGGTCCGGCATCCATTTCCTCCACCGCCTGCAATGCGGTGACACCCCAGCGTTCGGCTTGCCGGGTGATTGCCCAGTCCAGGGCACTGGCACCGCGATCGCCGACAATCCCCGGATGGATGATCACCACCGGGCGCCGTGGGTTGCGCCACAACTGCTCGGGTACGCGGTCCTTGAGAAACGGACAGATCACCAGGTCAGCGCCGCTTTCTTCGATTTGCCGGCAGACCGAGGCCGCATGGGTGAACAGCACCACGCTGGGACGATAACCGGCCTCGCGCAGGTCCAGCCAGGCGCGTTGGGTCAGGCCGTTGAATGCGCTGGACAGCAGAACGATCTTCAGTGGGGGCATAAGTCTCTCTTCCTTGAGATGCGCAGGCACAGACTCCCGATGAGCCGTCCCTGGCCTTGATGGAAGCGCTACGTTAGCGGTTGGAGGACGAGCGGGAACTGACAGGGGTCAAGATTGTGTGCGGTGGGAAATCAAGGAGGGGCAAAAACACGAATCCCGCCATGGGGGCGGGATTCGTTGGCAATCAAAAGGCTCGCGAGAGGTGCGAACTCAATCTCAGGCTGGGAACAGCTCGGACAGTTTCATGGCCAGCATCATGTCGCCTTCGGCGCGCAGCTTGCCGCCCATGAACGCTTGCATGCCGTCGGTGCTGCCGTCGACGATGCCTTGCAGGGTTTCGCCGTCCATCACCAGGGTCACCTGGGCGTCCGGGTTTTCACCTTCCTGCAGTTCGCAGGTGCTGTCCTTGACGATCAGCGAGAAATGCTTGGAGTCATCGATGCGGAAACCGAATACCAGGTCCAGGCCGGCAGCGGCGGCTGGGTTGAACTTGGCTTTCATGGCTTGTACGGCGTCGGCTACGGTGGTCATGGTTTCGATCCTTATTTGGGTGGTACAGCAAGGGTCTACAGTAATCCGGACTCAGCGAAAGGTGATGAGGTCCGGGGCCTTCAACAGCTGCAGGTGGGCATGGCTGTTGAAGGAAGCCAGGGCCACCTCGCGGCCCCTGAATTTCAGGTGGTTGAGCGAGGTGTTGACGATTTGCCAGTTCAGTTCGAAGGCCTGTCGGGCCGGAATCCGGGTGATCAGGTGGAGCAGGGCGGTGATGGTGCCGCCGGAGGTGAACACGGCGATCTTGTGGGTGTTGTCGGCTTGCTCCAGGATGCGCTGCAGGCCCGCCTGGACCCGCTCGACGAAACCCAGCCAGCTTTCGAGACCGGGCGGGTCATACTGGCCGCTCAGCCAGCGCTCGACGATCAGCACGAAGATACGCTGGAATTCGGCGCGGTTCTGCGCGGCGTTGCGCAGGATATGCAACGCCTCGGGTTCCCGGGGGAGCATGTCCGGCAACAGGGCGCGAATGACCGCGTCGGCATCGAACTCGTTGAACGCCGCGTCGATTTCCAATTCGGGGACCGGCATGCCGGCGGCGGACATCTGGCCCAGCGCACCGACGGCGGTATCCTGTTGGCGCCGCAGGTCACCCGAGAGGCAGCGGTCGAATACGACACCGAGCTGGGCGAGGTGGTCGCCGAGCACTTGCGCCTGGCGTACGCCATTGGGCGAGAGGACATCGTAGTCGTCCGCACCAAAGGAGGCCTGGCCATGTCGAATCAGATAGATACTGCCCACGTCCGCGTCATCCCGGTACGTTGAAGGTTTGGCGAGGTTATGGGGATGGCGGTGAGCTGTCAATGAAAAAACATACGCTTGTTTGAAATGCCCGTTGCAGCCTTGCCCTGACTGGCTCGCGTCAAGGTAACCATAGGTTTCTTGGCTGGTCGCGGCGCAGGCGCATGGGTATGCTGGGACTGTCACGCGCCTGCGTTCAATGGCGCATCGCATTTAAGGAGTTGCTGTGGAGTTTTTCATCGAGTACGCCGGTTTCCTGGCCAAGACCGTGACGCTGGTGATCGCCATCCTGGTGGTGCTGGCCAGTTTTGCTGCGCTGCGCAGCAAGGGGCGGCGCAAGTCGGCCGGCCAGTTGCAGGTGAGCAAACTCAACGATTTCTACAAGGGGTTGCGCGAGCGCCTGGAACAGACGTTGCTGGACAAGGATCAGCTCAAGGCCTTGCGCAAGGCCGAAGGCAAGGCAGAAAAGGCCGGGAAGAAAAACAAGGACAAGCCGGCGGCCAAGCCCCGGGTGTTCGTGCTGGACTTCGACGGTGACATCAAGGCCTCGGCCACCGAGAGCCTGCGTCATGAAATCACCGCATTGCTGACCCTGGCGACGCCGAAGGATGAAGTGGTGCTGCGCCTGGAAAGTGGCGGCGGCATGGTCCACAGCTATGGGCTGGCCTCGTCGCAACTGGCGCGGATCCGTCAGGCCGGCGTGCCGCTGACCGTCTGCATCGACAAGGTGGCGGCCAGCGGCGGCTACATGATGGCGTGCATCGGCGAGAAGATCATCAGCGCTCCCTTCGCGATCCTCGGCTCCATCGGCGTCGTCGCGCAATTGCCCAACGTGAACCGGCTGCTGAAGAAACATGACATCGATTTCGAAGTGTTGACGGCCGGCGAATACAAACGCACGTTGACGGTGTTTGGCGAAAATACCGAGAAGGGCCGGGAGAAATTCCAGGAAGACCTGGACATCACCCATGAACTGTTCAAGAACTTCGTGTCCAACTATCGCCCGCAACTGGCCATCGATGAAGTGGCGACGGGTGAGGTCTGGCTGGGTGTCGCGGCGCTGGGCAAGCAACTGGTGGACGAGTTGAAAACCAGTGACGAGTACCTGGCCGAACGGGCCAAGGGTGCCGAGCTGTACCACCTGCACTACGCCGAACGCAAAAGCCTGCAGGAACGCATTGGCATGGCAGCCAGTGGTTCGGTGGATCGGGTGCTGCTCAGTTGGTGGAGCCGCCTGACCCAGCAGCGGTTCTGGTAATTGCAGAGATAATGCCTACCCCCTGTGGGAGCCAGCTTGCTCGCGATAGCGACGGCACATCCAGCATGGATGCAAGCTGACCCAGCGCTATCGCGAGCAAGCTCGCTCCCACAGTGGTTCTGAGGCGGGCTGAAGCTTCGGTTCACAGTTATCCCTTTGTGGGAGTGAGGTGGATTCAAGACCCCGAAAACAAAAAAAGCCCTGAACCGGCACACCCGGATCAGGGCTTTTTCATGGGGCCGTTTCAGCGACGGCGGAACAGTGGCAGCGGCTCGTCAGTGGCAGCCTGGTAGGTCACCGAGAAGTCCTTGAGGCTTTCGAGGGCCTCATAGGGGTCTTTGTCGGCGCGCAAGGCAAAGGCGTCGAAACCGCAGCGGCGCATGTAGAACAACTGGTCGCGCAGTACGTCGCCAATCGCCCGCAATTCACCCTTGAAGCCATAACGGTCACGCAGCAGGCGGGCGTTGGAGTAGCTGCGCCCGTCGGTGAAGGCCGGGAAGTTCAGGGCGATGACCTGCAACTGGTTGGCATCTTCGCCAATTTCTTCTGCTTCCTCGTCGGCGTCCAGCCACACACCCAGGCCGCCGTCGCGAGCCTTGAGGGCGTGGGCATGATCGCGCCACAGGGCCAGTGGCACGATCAGGTCGTCGCAGTTGGAGATGCCATCGAGGGTCGCGTCCTTGGGCAACAGGTGCCAGGTTTCGTCGATGACCTCGTTGTTCTTAATGATTCGCTGCATAGACGCGTTCCTTGAAGAGGTCGATGCCAATACGCTGGTAAGTGTCGATGAAGCGCTCGTCTGGGGTACGTTGTTCAACGTAGACGTCGATCAGCTTCTCGATCACATCGGGCATGTCTTCCTGGGCAAAGGAGGGGCCGAGGATCTTGCCCAGGCTGGCGTCGCGGCTGCCGCTGCCGCCCAGGGACACCTGGTAGAACTCTTCGCCTTTCTTGTCCACGCCCAGGATGCCGATGTGGCCGACGTGGTGGTGACCACAGGCGTTCATGCAGCCGGAAATGTTCAGGTCCAGTTCGCCGATGTCGAACAGGTAGTCCAGGTCATCGAAACGACGCTGGATCGATTCGGCGATAGGAATCGACTTGGCGTTGGCCAGGGAGCAGAAGTCGCCGCCCGGGCAGCAGATGATGTCGGTCAGCAGGCCGATGTTCGGGGTGGCGAAACCTTGTTCGCGCAGCTCGCCCCACAGGGTGAACAACTGGCTCTGTTCAACGTCCGCCAGGATGATGTTCTGCTCGTGGGAGGTGCGCAGCTGGCCGAAGCTGTAGCGCTCGGCCAGGTCGGCCACGGCGTCCAGTTGCTTGTCGGTGATGTCGCCCGGTGCGACGCCGGTGGGTTTCAGGGACAGGGTCACCGCGACATAACCCGGCTTCTTGTGGGCCAGGGTGTTGCGGGTGCGCCAGCGGGCGAAGCCCGGGTGTTCCTTGTCGAGGGCTGCCAGCTCGGCGTCCTGATTGCTCAGGGCCTTGTAGTCCGGATCGACGAAATGCTTGGCCACACGGTGGACTTCGGCTTCGGTCAGGGTGGTCTGGCCGCCACGCAGGTGAGCCATCTCGGCTTCGACCTTCTCGGCGAACACTTCAGGTGTCAGGGCCTTGACCAGGATCTTGATCCGCGCCTTGTACTTGTTGTCACGACGACCGTAGCGGTTGTACACCCGCAGGATGGCGTCGAGGTAGCTCAGCAGGTCCTGCCACGGCAGGAACTCGTTGATGAACGCGCCGACCACTGGGGTACGCCCCAGGCCGCCGCCCACGAGCACACGGAAGCCCAGCTCGCCGGCTGCGTTGTAGACCGTCTCCAGGCCGATGTCGTGGACTTCGATGGCCGCACGGTCCGAACTCGAACCGTTGATGGCGATCTTGAACTTGCGCGGCAGGTAGGCGAATTCCGGGTGGAACGTCGTCCACTGGCGAACGATTTCGCACCACGGCCGCGGGTCGATCAACTCGTCGGCCGCGACACCGGCGAACTGGTCGGTGGTGACGTTGCGCAGGCAGTTGCCGCTGGTCTGGATCGCGTGCATCTGCACGGTGGCCAGCTCGGCCAGGATCTCCGGCACATCTTCCAGGGCAGGCCAGTTGTACTGGACGTTCTGCCGGGTACTGATGTGGGCATAGCCCTTGTCGTAGTCACGGGCAATTTGCGCCAGCTTGCGCACCTGGCGCGAAGTCAGCTGGCCATAAGGCACAGCCACGCGCAGCATCGGGGCGAAGCGCTGGATATACAGGCCATTCTGCAAGCGCAGAGGGCGGAATTCTTCTTCGCTCAGCTCGCCTGCCAGATAGCGTCGGGTCTGATCACGGAACTGCTTGACGCGGTCCTCGATGATTCGCTGATCGTACTCGTCATATACGTACATATAAGTCTCGGTCTCAGGCTTGGGCCGATCAGAAACAGCTGCATGTTGGCTCGCTGGAATCGGGTTCTGCCTCGGCAATTCTGCGCGCACGGCCGCGCACTCCTAAAGGAGCCGGTGCAAGATACCTGTTTTGAGTTATGCGCAAAAGTGATGTTTGAGTATATGTAAAGAACCAAATCGACTAATGAGATTGATTATTGCCTAACCCACATTTGTCGTACGGGCAATCATCGTCTTAACTGTGGTCGAGTCCCTATGCAATCACCTACAAAACCGACAAGAGGCGATGCAATGAGCAATCCGACCAAAGCAAGGAAAAGCGACAGTACCGTTGATGCCTGGGCTATTTTGTTCCTGATTATCCTGGTGGTGGGCACCGCAGTGTTCTGGGTCAGTCACCAGTAAACGGTTTATCCCTGGCGATGAAAAACCTGTGGGAGCGAGCTTGCTCGCGATAGCGGTGGTTCGGTCGGATTAGATGTCGACTGGTACACCGCCATCGCGAGCGAGCTCGCTCCCACAGGGACATGTGTTGTATCGGAGAGCGTTACAACCCCGCCAGGTGCACCACCAGCTTGACGATGCCGAACAGCGTCAAAGCGAAAATCACCGTGAACGTGATCCCCAGTATCACGAAGTGACTCGGCTTGCCGTGGGTGAAATCCCGGGCGCGGTTCTTGCCACTCTGTACGCCGAAAGCGGCGGCCAGCACGCTGTGCATCATCTGCAACAGGGTCGGCGGCTTGTTGTCGACTGGATCGTCCATAAATCCCTCGTCTGCCATGTGTGTGGGACAAGCATAGACAAAAAAAGATCGCAGGCTTCGCCAGCGCCTGCGGGAACACACAAAACCCCGTAGGCGCTGGCGAAGCCTGCGATCTTTTAAGGGCGCCTAGTTGTCGTAACCCAGGTTCGGCGCCAGCCAACGCTCCGTCACACTCAAGTCCTGGCCCTTGCGCGCGGTGTAGCTCTGGACCTGGTCCTTGTCGATCTTGCCCACGGCGAAGTATTGCGCCTGGGGATGGGCGAAATACCAGCCGCTGACCGCTGCCGCCGGGAACATGGCGTAGTGTTCGGTGAGGAACACGCCACTGCGGCCGGCTTTCAGTTCGCTGGCTTCGGGGTCGAGCAGGCGGAACAAGGTGGCCTTCTCGGTGTGATCCGGGCAGGCCGGGTAGCCGGGGGCAGGCCGGATGCCGGTGTACTGCTCCTTGATCAGCGCCTCGTTGTCCAGGCTCTCGTCCCGGGCATAACCCCAATACTCCTTGCGCACCTGCTGGTGCAGCCATTCGGCGCAGGCTTCGGCCAGGCGGTCGGCCAGGGCCTTGACCATGATCGAGTTGTAGTCGTCGCCGGCCTCCTGATAGGCCTTGGCGACTTCTTCGGCGCCGATGCCGGCGGTGGTGATGAAGCCACCGACGTAGTCGGTCACGCCGCTGTCCTTGGGCGCGACGAAGTCGGCCAGGGAAAAGTTCGGCTTGCCGTCGGTCTTGATGATCTGCTGGCGCAAGTGGTGCAGGCGCGCCAGTGGCTTGCCATCGTCGCCGTAGACTTCCAGATCGTCGTCATGCACCTGGTTGGCCGGCCAGAAGCCGAACACGGCGCGGGCGCTGATGAGTTTCTCGTCGATCAGCTTGCGCAGCATCGCCCGGGCATCGGCGTACAGCGCGGTGGCGGCTTCGCCGACCACTTCGTCGGTGAGGATGCGCGGGTATTTGCCGGCCAGGTCCCAGGAGATGAAGAACGGTGTCCAGTCGATGTATTCGGCCAGGACGTTCAGGTCGATGTTATCCAGCACCTTGGCGCCGGTGAAGGTCGGCTTGACCGGCTGGTAGCTGCTCCAGTCGAACTGTGGCTTCTTGGCCACGGCGGCGGGGTAGCTCAGGCGTTCGGTGCGGGCGCTGCGGTTGGCTGTGCGCTCGCGTACCTCGATGTAGTCCTGGCGGGTTTTCTCGACGAACGCCGGCTTGAGCTCCTTGGACAGCAACTGGGTCGCCACGCCCACGGCGCGGGAGGCGTCGGTGACGTAGATCACCGCGTCGTTGCTGTACTTGGGCTCGATCTTCACCGCCGTGTGGGCCTTGGAGGTGGTGGCGCCACCGATCATCAGCGGCAGATGGAAGTCCTGGCGCTGCATCTCCCGCGCCACATGCACCATCTCATCCAGGGACGGGGTGATCAGGCCGGACAGGCCAATGATGTCGCATTTCTGCTCCTTGGCCACCTGCAGGATCTTCTCCGCCGGCACCATCACGCCCAGGTCGACGATGTCATAACCGTTGCAACCGAGCACCACGCCGACAATGTTCTTGCCAATGTCATGGACGTCGCCCTTGACCGTGGCCATCAGGATCTTGCCCTTGGCCTCCGGCTTGTCGCCTTTTTCCGCCTCGATGAACGGAATCAGGTGGGCCACGGCCTGCTTCATCACACGGGCGGACTTGACCACTTGGGGCAGGAACATTTTGCCGGCACCAAACAGGTCGCCGACGATGTTCATGCCGGCCATCAGCGGGCCTTCAATGACCTCGATCGGACGGGCGAACGACAGTCGCGACTCTTCGGTGTCTTCGACAATGTGGGTGGTGATGCCCTTGACCAGCGCATGCTCCAGGCGCTTGTTCACTTCCCAGCCGCGCCATTCCTCGGTTTCCGCTTCCTTGACGCTGCCGTCGCCCTTGTACTTGTCGGCGATGGCGAGCAGGGCGTCGGTGCCTTCGGGGGTGCGGTTGAGGATCACGTCTTCCACGGCGTCACGCAGTTCCGCCGGGATCTGGTCGTAGATCTCCAGTTGGCCGGCGTTGACGATGCCCATGGTCAGGCCCGCGCGGATCGCATACAGCAGGAACACCGAGTGGATCGCCTCGCGCACCGGGTTGTTGCCACGGAACGAGAACGACACGTTGGACACGCCGCCGGAGGTCAGCGCGTACGGCAGTTCGTCGCGGATGTAGGCACAGGCGTTGATGAAGTCCACGGCATAGTTGTTGTGCTCTTCGATACCGGTGGCGACGGCGAAGATGTTCGGGTCGAAGATGATGTCTTCCGGCGGGAAGCCGACTTCATTGACCAGGATGTCGTAGGAGCGCTTGCAGATTTCCTTCTTGCGCGCCTCGGTGTCGGCCTGGCCGGCTTCGTCGAAGGCCATCACCACCACGGCGGCGCCGTAGCGCTTGCACAGCTTGGCGTGGTGGATGAACTGCTCGACGCCTTCCTTCATGCTGATGGAGTTGACGATGCCCTTGCCCTGGATGCACTTGAGGCCGGCTTCGATCACTTCCCACTTGGAGGAGTCGATCATGATCGGCACGCGGGAAATGTCCGGTTCGCCGGCAATCAGGTTGAGGAAGGTCACCATGGCCTTCTTCGAATCGAGCATGCCCTCGTCCATGTTGATGTCGATCACCTGGGCGCCGGCCTCGACCTGCTGCAGGGCCACTTCCAGCGCTTCGGTGTAGTTGTCCTCGCGGATCAACCGGGCGAACTTGGCGGAGCCGGTGATGTTGGTCCGCTCGCCGACGTTGACGAACAAGGAGCTGCGATCGATGGTGAACGGTTCCAGGCCCGACAGGCGGCAAGCCCGCGGGATCTCTGGAATCTGCCGCGGCGCGTAGCCGGCCACGGCCTTGGCGATGGCTTCGATGTGCGCCGGGGTGGTGCCGCAGCAACCGCCGACAATGTTCAGGAAGCCGCTCTGGGCAAACTCTTCGATGACCTTGGCCGTCTCGGCCGGCAGTTCGTCGTATTCGCCGAACTCGTTGGGCAGGCCGGCGTTGGGGTGGGCCGATACGTGGGTGCTGGCCTTGTTCGACAGCTCTTCCAGGTACGGGCGCAGTTCGCTGGCGCCGAGGGCGCAGTTCAGGCCCACGGAGATCGGCTTGGCGTGGGCCACCGAGTTCCAGAAAGCTTCGGTGGTCTGGCCGGAGAGGGTGCGGCCGGAGGCGTCGGTGATGGTGCCGGAGATCATGATCGGCAGTTCGACGCCCAGTTCTTCGTAGACCCCTTGCACGGCGAAGATCGCCGCCTTGGCGTTCAATGTGTCGAAGATGGTCTCGATCAGGATCAGGTCGGCGCCGCCTTCGATCAGGCCCTTGGTGGCTTCGGTGTAGTTCTCCACCAGTTCGTCGAAGGTCACGTTGCGGTAGCCGGGGTTGTTCACGTCCGGCGACAGCGAGCAGGTGCGGCTGGTCGGGCCGAGCACGCCGGCGACGAAGCGCGGCTTGTCCGGGGTCTCCAGGGTCTTGGCGTCGGCCACCTGGCGGGCCAGGCGCGCGCCTTCCAGGTTCAGCTCGTAGGCCAGGCCCTGCATGCCGTAGTCGGCCTGGGACACCTGGGTGGCGTTGAAGGTGTTGGTTTCCAGGATATCGGCGCCGGCATCCAGGTAGGCTTTTTCGATGGCTCCGATCACGTCGGGACGGCTGAGCACCAGCAAATCGTTGTTGCCCTTGACGTCGCTCGGCCAGTCGGCAAAACGCTTGCCGCGGTAGTCCTGTTCTTCCAGCTTGTAGCTCTGGATCATCGTGCCCATGCCGCCGTCGAGGATCAGGATGCGTTCCTTGAGGGCTTGCTGGAGAAGATAAAGGCGAGCGCTGCGATCGGACATAGGACTACCTGGAAAAAAGACCATTACGAAGGCCGGGATGATAGCAAACCTGCGCAGGATTTGATCATGAGGGGCTTTTGCATGAATATCGCTCATGTTTGCAAGGCGATGCTGGCCCGGTAGAATCGCCGGATTCTCCTTCAGGACCCGAGACATGCCGTACCGCGTCTTCTTCGGCAGTCTGTTGCTGCTGTTGTCTTTCATTGCAGTGGCCAGGGATCCCGCCCCAGCGCTGTCCTACACCCGCGATATCCAGCCGATCTTCACGGAAAAATGCGTGGCCTGTCATGCCTGCTACGACTCCGCCTGCCAATTGAACCTGGGCAGTGGCGAAGGCGTGGCCCGGGGCGCGAGCAAGCTCTCGGTGTATGACGGCGAGCGACGCCAGGCGGCCGAGCCGACGCGCTTGTTCTACGATGCCTCCGGCCAGCGCGCCTGGCAGCGCAAAGGCTTCTATTCGGTGCTCGATGCCCAAGGCAGCCAGGCGGCGTTGATGGCGCGGATGCTGGAACTGGGGCACCGTACGCCCTTGCAGCCCAACGCCAAATTGCCGGAAGACATCGTGCTTGGGCTCAACCGTGACAATACCTGCCCGGTGCCGGGGCAGTTCGACGAATACGCCGCTGCGCATCCCCGCGAAGGCATGCCGCTGGCGGTCACCGGCCTGACCGACCAGCAATACCAGACCCTGCAGCGCTGGTTGGCTGCTGGCGCCCCGATCGACCAGCAGGCCTTGGCCCCGAGCGCCGCCGAAGCCTTGCAAGTGGTGCAGTGGGAAAACCTGCTCAACGCCCCCGGCGCCCGGGAAAGCCTGGTGGGCCGCTGGTTGTTCGAACACTGGTTCCTGGCGCATATCTATTTCAAGGACGGCGAGCCGGGGCATTTCTTCCAATGGGTGCGTTCGCGTACGCCCACCGGCCAGCCCATTGACCTGATCAACACCCGCCGTCCGAACGACGATCCCGGCACCCGCGTCTATTATCGGCTCTGGCCGGTGCAAGGGGTGATCGTGCACAAGACCCACATCACCTACGGCTTGAGCGCGGCGAAGATGGCGCGGATCAAGAGCCTGTTCTACAGCGGCAAGTGGCAGGTCACCGCGTTGCCGGGCTACGGTCCGGAGCGCCGGGCCAACCCGTTTTCCACCTTCGAAGCGATCCCGGCCCAGGCCCGCTACCAATTCATGCTCGATAACGCCGAGTATTTCGTGCGGACGTTCATTCGCGGGCCGGTGTGCCGGGGCCAGATCGCCACGGACGTGATCCGCGACAATTTCTGGGCGCTGTTCCAGGCCCCCGAACACGACCTGTACATCACCGACCCGAACTACCGCGGCCAGGCCACACCGCTGCTGGCGATGCCGGGGCAGAACGACGACGTGGGCAGCGTCCTCGGCCTGTGGCTCGATTACCGTGACAAGCGCAACGAGTACGAGGCCTTGCGCCGCGACAACTATGCCGAGCTGCCGGCTCCGAGCTGGTCGACGCTGTGGGCCGGCAACGACAACGCGCTGTTGAGCATTTTCCGGCATTTCGACAGCGCGTCGGTCACCAAGGGGCTGATCGGGGAGGTGCCGCAGACGATGTGGCTGTTCGACTTCCCCTTGCTGGAGCGTACCTATTACCAGTTGGCGGTGAATTTCGACGTGTTCGGCAACGTCTCCCACCAGGCCCAGACCCGGCTGTATTTCGATTTGATCCGCAACGGTGCGGAGCAGAACTTCCTGCGCCTGATGCCGGCCGACTCCCGGGAAGGCTACCTCGACGACTGGTACCAGGCCGGTGGCAAATTCAAGATGTGGCTCGATTATGAGGCCATCGACAATGACAAGCCGACCGCCCTCAAGCTTGACGAACGCGACCCCAAGGGTGATTTCGCCCGGCAACTGCTGGCCCGTTATGGCGAGCTGAACGCGCACCCCGATCCGATCAACCGCTGCGACGGTGCCTACTGCTCACGCCCGAACATCGACCCGACGCTGCAAAACGCCGAGCAGGCCCTCAGTCGGCTGGTGTCGCGCCCAGCGGCGGGGCTCAAGGTGATCGACCAACTGCCGGAAGCGACCCTGTTGCGCATCGAAACCGCCAGCGGCCACCGTGAGGTCTACAGCCTGCTGCGCAACCGGGCCCACAGCAACGTGGCGTTCCTGCTGGGCGAGGAGACGCGCTACCAGCCGGGGCTGGACACGCTGACGGTCTACCCGGGCGTGCTCAGCAGCTATCCGAACTTCATGTTCAACATTCCGGCCGGGCAAGTGCCGGCATTCGTCGAGGCCATGGAACGTGCCCAGGATGAGCCGGCGTTCGAGCGGATTGTCGAGCGCTGGGGGATTCGCCGCAGTCACCCGCAGTTCTGGTATTACTTCCATGACCTGAGCCAGTACATCCAGGAAACGGAGCCGGTGGAAAGCGGTGTGCTGGACATGAATCGCTACCAGAACCTCTGATCAGCCTGTCCGGCGGCAAACCCCCTGCCGTCGGACGCTTTCCTGACAAAAATACTAGGACTTTGTCCGGCGCGATGATTGGCGTAAACTGCCGTCAAGCCTGCGAGGAGTTTCCATGACCGCCATTACCATTACCGATGCCGCCCACGATTACCTGGCCGACCTGCTGTCCAAGCAGAACACCCCGGGGATCGGGATCCGCATCTTCATCACCCAGCCCGGCACCCAGTACGCAGAGACGTGCATTGCCTACTGCAAGCCGGGAGAAGAAAAACCCGAAGACACCGCGTTGGGGCTCAAGAGCTTTACCGCGTACATCGATTCGTTCAGCGAAGCCTTCCTGGACGATGCGGTGGTCGATTACGCCACCGACCGCATGGGCGGCCAGCTGACCATCAAGGCACCGAACGCCAAGGTGCCGATGGTCAATGCCGACAGCCCGGTCAACGAGCGCATCAATTACTACCTGCAAACCGAAATCAACCCGGGGCTGGCCAGCCACGGCGGCCAGGTTTCGCTGATCGACGTGGTGGAAGACGGCATCGCCGTGCTCCAGTTCGGCGGCGGCTGCCAGGGCTGCGGCCAGGCTGACGTGACCTTGAAGGAAGGCATCGAGCGCACCTTGCTCGAGCGCATTCCAGAGCTCAAGGGCGTGCGCGACGTGACCGACCATACGCAGAAAGAAAACGCCTACTACTGATAGGTGTTCGCTGCGGATAGTCTGTGGCGAGGGAGCTTGCTCCCCTCGCCACACCCGTTTCAGTCGTCAGCCTGTACCCATCGCCCTGTGGGAGCGAGCTTGCTCGCGATAGCGGTGGGTCAGCCTGCGATGATGTTGAATGTGCCGTCGTTATCGCGAGCAAGCTCGCTCCCACAGGGGATCGGATTGCGTCAGGGCCGGTAGAGATGCGCATGTCCGGCGCGGTACAGCGTCGATTCGCTGAACACGTCATTGCCCAGCACACGCCCCACCAGGATCAGCGCCGTTCGGCGGAAACCCTTGGCCTGCACCTTCTTGGCAATATCTGCCAGCGTCCCCAGCACCCAATCCTGATCCGGCCACGTCGCCCGGTGGATCACCGCAATCGGGCAATCCGCGCCGTAGTGGGGCAGCAATTCGTCGACGATCTTTTCCAGGTGATTGACCCCCAGGTGAATCGCCATGGTCGCCCCGTGCTGTGCCAGCTTGCCCAGTTCTTCCCCAGCAGGCATCGGGGATTTATCGGCGTAACGGGTGAGGATCAGGCTCTGGGAGATGTCCGGCAAGGTCAGTTCGGCACCCAGCAGGGCGGCGCAGGCTGAGGTCGCGGTCACGCCCGGGATGATTTCGAAAGGGATGTCCAGTTCCCGCAGGCAACGAATCTGTTCGCCGATGGCGCCGTACAGGCTCGGGTCGCCGGAGTGTACCCGGGCCACGTCCTGGCCCTTGAGATGGGCGCCGCTGATCAATTCGATGATCTGTTCCAAGTGCAACTCAGCGCTGTTGATCACCTGTTCGGCACAATGGCCTTCGAGGACGGCGGTCGGCACCAGCGAGCCGGCGTAGATGATCACCGCGCACTGGCGGATCAGTCGCTGGCCTTTGACCGTGATGAGGTCCGGGTCGCCGGGGCCGGCGCCGATGAAGTACACGGTCATGACCGGCTCCTGTGAAAGGTGGGTGAGCGTCGCCCAGATGAAGATCGCTCATGATCCTGGACGACGATTATCGGGATTTACGCCACGACCGCCAATGCCAACGTGCTCATGGGGCCTGTTTGACGGGGAATCAGCAGCGTTGCGGGCGTCGTGCCCAATTGATCGGCCAAGGCCAGGGCGGCGCTTTCGGCGATGCCGTAGCAACCGGTTCGCTCGAAGGCGATCTTGGAACGATGACTGAGCCGCCGCTCGTAACCGGCCAACTGTTCGGCACTGAAGCAGGTCAGCGGCAGTGCCAGTTGCCCGGCCAGTTCCAGCAGCCCGGGCTCGTCACGCTTGAGGTCGATGCTGGCCAGGGCCCGTACCTGGTGAAGTGCGATGTCGTGGGCCGACAACGTCTGTTCGAGCAAGGCCCGCAGCGTGCTGGCCGGGCAACCGCGCTGGCAACCGAGGCCGATCACCAGCATCGCCCCAGTGTTCATGCGTCGTGGTGGGCTTGACCGTCACGGCGAAACAGCCAGGCGCTGATCAGGCCCAGGGCCAGCCAGAAGGCGACGTTGGTCACCTGCGAGGCGATCTTGAACTGGCTTTCCAGCGCTTCGGGCGCCAGCATCGAGTGGACTTCGGGCTGTGGCGCACCGATGACGTGGGGTACCAGCAACGTCGCCACGCCCAGCAGCTTGAGCAGCCAATGCCGGCCGAACACGATCAGGGCAATGCCCACCGCCGTCGAGGCCGCGGTGCCGATCCACCACATCTGCCGCTGGGCCAGGTCGGCCGCTGCGGTGCCGGGCAATTCCGGGGGCAGGCCGAGGGTGGGTGCCAGGACGAAAGTGGCATAACCGGCCAGGCCCCAGAGCAGGCCCTGGGAGGTGCGAGTCGGTGCGCGCAAGGTGTACAGGCCCGCCAGCATCAGGGCAAAACCCACGGCGACCACCAGGTTACCGCCGGTGGTGGACAGCACGCGCTGCCAGCCGTCTTCCGGTTCCCAGGCCTCGGCATCATGGGTGTGGGCCGCACCGTCGGTGTGCTCATGGACCTCGGTCGCCGGGGCCTTCTCGAAGGTTTCCGCCTGGAGAATCAGCGGCGATACCCAGAAACTCTGCAACAGGGTCAGCAGCAGGGCGGCCAGCAAACCGCTGAAACCGGCGGTCTGCGCGATACGCTTGATCATGTCGTCAGTTCTCAGTGGCAGGGGAAGGCAGCGCTGTGGCGGGTATCGTGGGCGGCGTTGTGCACTGCCTCGATGTGGGAGAAACCGGCGAAATAGACCAGCCCCGCGCCCAGGATCGAAGCCAGGATCGCGGCGCTCAGGCGTTGGCTCAGGGTGGTGGTGCTGCTGGCGGTGCGGGCGGTGCTGCTGATGGTCGACATGGCGCTTCCCTCTGTTTTTGTTCCGTGGGGAGGCGAGCGCAATGAGACCCCGGGCGAAAGACCGCCAAGGTTCGAACAGCGCCCGCCCACCGCGGGTTTGTTGATGCTTTGAGTCATGGGCCGGTCTCCGGGCTTGCGAGGGGCCGGGCGCGTGCCTGGCCTGCAAGCGTCACCTTCCCATGTCCGGGGACACAGTGGTTCAGACGCTTCGCTCGCTTACCGTTGCGGGGGCAGCACCGGACTGACGTGGCTTTGGAGTAAAGCACACGATTCACCGGTTTCCCGTTTCACCCTGTGAAGGGCACCCGTAACTAGGCGCACAGGAGAGCATGGGTGGGGCGGGGCCGTCAATGCACAGGGGGCCGCTACGCAGCCCATCGCGAGCAAGCTCGCTCCCACAGTAGGCTGTTTAGCCCGAGACAGATCCAATGTGGGAGCGAGCTCGCTCGCGATGGCGGCGGCAAGAACACCGCAGAACTTCCTTGCGGAGATTGACCCGCCCCCACACCCTGCGTAGCCTTGCGCCTTCGAGGTTCTTCGGCCTGCGCCGAAGCTAAGAAGGGAACGCGGTCCAAGCCGCGGCTGCCCCCGCAACTGTGAACGGTGAGATTTCTGCAAGGCCACTGTGCATGCCCTTTTACCAAAGGCGCACGGGAAGGCGCAGCCATTGCCAGTCGTAAGACTGGCCCGCCGTCAGCCAGGAGACCTGCCTCGAGACAGATTCTCACTACAACCGGGCGGGGTGATCCGGTGGCGAAATCTTCCGTGCACACCTGTGCCCGCGGTTGTCGTCCCGTTTGCCCGCCACCTTGCCAAAGGGCATCCGATGAAAACACTGGCCAAACTCCCCGTTACCATCGTCACCGGCTTTCTCGGTTCGGGTAAGACCACCTTGCTGCGGCACATGCTCGACAACGCACAGGGCCGGCGCATCGCCGTGATCGTCAACGAGTTCGGCGAACTGGGCATCGACGGCGAGATCCTCAAGCAGTGCGCCATCGGTTGTACCGAAGAAGAAGCCAACGGCCGCGTCTACGAACTGGCCAACGGCTGCCTGTGCTGCACGGTGCAGGAAGAGTTCTTCCCGGTGATGCGCGAGCTGGTGGCCCGGCGCGGCGACCTCGACCATATCCTGATCGAAACCTCCGGCCTGGCCTTGCCCAAGCCGTTGGTCCAGGCTTTCCAATGGCCGGAAATCCGCAGCGCCTGCACGGTCGATGCGGTGATTACCGTGGTCGACAGCCCCGCCGTGGCCGCCGGCACCTTCGCCGCCTTCCCCGACCAGGTCGATGCCCAGCGCAAACTCGACCCGAACCTGGACCACGAATCGCCGTTGCACGAGCTGTTCGCCGATCAGTTGGCCAGCGCCGACCTGGTGATCCTCAACAAAGCCGACCTGATCAGCCCTGAAGACCTGGCCAAGGTTCGCCTGGAAGTCGCCGAAGAGCTGCCGCCGGCGGTCAAGGTCATCGAAGCCAGCAACGGTCGCCTGCCGCTGGACGTGTTGATCGGTCTGGGCGCCGGTTCCGAAGAACACATCGACGGCCGCCACAGCCATCACGACCATCACCACGATGGCGACGATGACGACCACGATCACGACGCCTTCGACTCCATCTCCATCGAGCTGCCCCAGGCCGACGAAAGCCTGTTGCTGGACGCGTTGACGCAACTGGTGGTCCAGCACGGCGTACTACGGGTCAAGGGTTTCGCGGCGATCCCGAACAAGCCGATGCGCCTGCTGATCCAAGGCGTTGGCACGCGTTTCGACAAGCATTTCGACCGCCAGTGGGGCGCCGAGGAAGCGCGGGTCACCCGTCTGGTGCTGATCGGCCAAGCGCTCGATGCCGCATTGCTCGAAGCGCAGTTGCGCGCCGCCCTCAGCGCCTAAGCCATGCACCTGCTCAGGACCCAGCCCGGCGGTTTCGTGTCGGATGACAACATTGCCGACCTGGGGCAAACCCCCGCCGAGCTGGTGATCCTGTGCAGCGGCGACTCCAGCCTGGCGCTGCTGGCCGAAGCGGCGAAGCAGCTGCCGGGCGATTATCCGGAGTTTCGCCTCGCCAATCCGATGCAGGTGCAGAACCACGCCTCGGTGGATCTGTATTTCGAAGACGTGCTGCGCCACGCCAAGGTGATCCTGCTGTCGCTGCACGGCGGCATTGGCTATTGGCGCTACGGCATCGAGCGCCTGATGGACCTGGCCGGGCGCGGGGTGAAGCTGATCCTGGTGCCGGGGGATGATCGACCGGACCCGGAGCTCAGTGACCTGAGCAACGTGGCCGTCGAGGACCGCGACCGGCTCTGGCAGTTCTTGCGCCAGGGCGGCCTGGGCAATGCCCTGGACCTGTTTCACTACCTCGGCAGTCAATGGTTCGGCCGCGATTATCCGTGGGCCGAGCCGCAGACCCTGCCGCGCACGGCGATCTACCACCCGGAAAAAACCAGCGCCAGCCTCGGCGATTGGCAAGCCGAGTGGAACGCCGGGCAACCGGTGGCGGCGGTGCTGTTTTATCGTTCCCACTTGCAAGCGGCGAACACTGCGTTCATCGACGTGTTCTGCCAGCGCCTGCAAGCGGCGGGGCTCAACCCATTGCCGATTGCCGTGGCCAGCCTCAAGGAGCCCGGTTGCCTGGCGCGGGTGGAGGACTGGTTGGATGAAGTGGAAGCGGGGGTGATCCTCAATACCACCGGCTTCGCCCAGTCCAGCCCGGAAGCGCCGCACCTGAGACCGTTCCGTCGCAACATCCCGGTGATCCAGGCCATTTGCGCCCAGGACAACGAACCGGGCTGGCGCGCCAGCGAGCAGGGCCTGGGGCCACGGGATCTGGCGATGCACATTGCCCTGCCGGAACTGGATGGCCGGATCATCAGCCGCCCCATCAGTTTCAAGGACCTCGCCTGGCGCAGTGAGCGCAGCCAGAGCGACGTGGTCTGCTACCGCGCCGTACCCGAACGCATGGATTTTGTCGCCGAGCTGGCCCGACGTTGGACCACCCTGGCGCGCCTGCCCAATGGGCTGAAGCGTGTGGCGCTGATCCTCGCCAACTACCCGACCCGGGACGGACGCATCGGCAATGGCGTCGGCCTGGATACGCCGGCGGCGGCCTTGAATATCCTGCGGGCCTTGCAGGCCGAGGGCTATCCACTGCCGGCCGAACTGCCAGCGAGCGGCACTGCGTTGATCCAGCAATTGCTCGGCGGCATCAGTAACGACCTGGACAGCCTCGACCTGCGTCCGTGTCACCAGAGCCTGGCCTTGGATGCCTACCTGGCCCTGTTCGACGCGCTGCCCGAGGCCAATCGCCAAGCGGTGCTGGCGCGTTGGGGCTCGCCCGAGCAGGACCCGATGTTCCGCGACGGCCGCCTGATGGTCGCCGGCCTGCGCCTGGGCCTGACCTTCGTCGGCATCCAGCCGGCCCGGGGTTATCAGGTCGATCCGAGCGCGGTGTACCACGACCCGGACCTGGTGCCGCCCCACGGTTACCTGGCGTTTTATTTCTGGTTGCGCCACACCTACGGCGTCCACGGGGTGATCCACGTCGGCAAGCACGGCAACCTCGAATGGCTGCCGGGCAAAGGTGTCGGGCTCTCGGAAAATTGCTGGCCGGACGTGCTGTTGGGGCCACTGCCGAATATCTATCCGTTCATCGTCAACGACCCGGGTGAGGGCGCCCAGGCCAAGCGTCGCACCCAGGCGGTGATCATCGACCACTTGATGCCGCCGCTGACCCGGGCCGAAACCTACGGACCGCTGCGTAACCTCGAGCTGCTGGCCGACGAATACTACGAGGCGCAATTGCTCGATCCGCGTCGTGCCCGGGAACTGCAACGGGACATTCTCAACCTGGTGCGCGAGACCCACATCGACCGCGAGCTGCAACTGGATGCCGGCCTCGACAGCGACGCTGACGCCGCGATCTGGCTGCCACGCCTGGACACGTACCTGTGCGACTTGAAGGAGTCGCAGATCCGTGACGGTTTGCACATTTTTGGTGAGTCGCCCAGTGGGCGGCTGCGTATCGACACGTTGCTGGCGTTGCTGCGCATTCCCCGGGGCGATGGCAAAGGCGCGCAGTCGAGCCTGCTGCGGGCGCTGGCCAAGGCGTTCGGGCTGGGTTTCGATCCGCTGGATTGTGCCTTGGCCGAGCCTTGGACGGGCGACTGTCCCGAGGCATTGCGCCGGATCAGCACCGAGCCCTGGCGCACCGCCGGCGATACCCGCGAGCGCCTGGAGCTGTTCGCCGCGCAGTTGATCGAGCAGGCGTTGGATGGCACGGTCGAGCAGCTCGACGCGCCGGGTTGGGAGGTGGTGGGCAGCATCATTGAAAACCTGCGAGCCGTCGTGGCCCCGCGCCTGGACGCCTGCGGTCCGGCGGAAATCCATGGCCTGCTCGATGCCTTGAGCGGGCGCTTCGTGCCGGCTGGCCCCAGCGGTGCGCCGAGTCGCGGGCGCCTGGATGTGTTGCCCACCGGGCGCAATTTCTTCTCGGTGGACGTGCGCAACCTGCCCACCACCACGGCGTGGCGCATCGGTTTCCAGTCGGCGAACCTGATCCTTGAACGGCACTTGCAGGACCACGGTGATCACCTGCGCCAGCTCGGCCTGTCGGTGTGGGGCACCGCCACCATGCGCACCGGCGGTGACGACATCGCCCAGGCCATGGCGCTGATGGGCGTGCGTCCGGTGTGGGCCACCGGCAGCCAGCGGGTCGATGACTTCGAGATCCTGCCGCTGAGCCTGCTGGACCGGCCTCGGGTGGATGTCACGCTGCGGGTGTCCGGGTTCTTCCGGGATGCCTTTGCCAATCTGATCCGGCTGTTCGATGCGGCGGTGCAGGCCGTCGCCGCCCTCGATGAACCGGACGACCTGAACCCCTTGGCAGCCAAGGTGCGCAGTGAGCGCGAAGCCTTGTTGGCGTCGGGCCTGGAGCCGGAAGCGGCGGCGCGCCAGGCCGGCTGGCGGATCTTCGGTGCCAAGCCCGGTGCCTATGGCGCGGGCGTGCAGGGCGCGATCGACGGTCGTTTGTGGCAAAGCCGCGAGGATTTGGCCGAGGTGTACCTGAACTGGGGCGGCTACGCTTACGGCGGCAGCGATGAAGGCACCGCCGCCCGGGAGCCGTTCTCTCGGCGTCTGAGCCAGGTGCAAGCGGTGTTGCAGAACCAGGACAACCGCGAGCACGACCTGCTCGATTCCAATGATTACTACCAATTCCAGGGCGGCATGCTGGCGGCGGTGGAGACCCTCAGCGGGCAGGCCGCGGCCAGCTATCATGGCGATCACAGTCAGCCGGACTTGCCCAGGATTCGCACCCTGAAGGAAGAACTCAACCGCGTCATCCGTTCCCGCGCGGCCAATCCGAAGTGGATCGACGGCGTGAAGCGGCATGGCTATAAAGGCGCGTTCGAACTGGCGGCGACGGTGGACAACCTGTTCGCCTTCGACGCCACCACGCAGTTGATCGACGATCACCAGTACGCTTTGCTGGCCGATGCCTACCTGCTCGATCCGGACACCCGGGACTTCGTCCGCCAGCACAACCCCGACGCCCTGCGGGACATGACCGAGCGCATGCTCGAAGCGCAGCAGCGGGGGATGTGGCAGGCGCCGGGGGAGTATCGCGAGGCGCTGGAGAATTTGTTGTTGGACATTGAGGAGGATGGCTGAAATGAGGACAACAGGAACGTCGCACATTCATGAGGCATTCACCATGATCCAACCCCATTTCCCGCTCTCCGCCGTGGTCGGTGCCGATGACCTGAAACTGGCCCTGTGCCTGGCTGCGATCGACCCGAAAATCGGCGGTGTGCTGATCGAGGGCCCGCGGGGCATGGCCAAGTCCACCTTGGCCCGGGGCCTGGCGGACCTGCTGGCCAGCGGTCAGTTCGTCACCTTGCCCCTCGGCGCCACCGAAGAGCGACTGGTGGGCACCCTCGATCTGGATGTGGCCCTGGGAGAGGGGCGCGCGCAGTTTTCTCCCGGCGTGCTGGCCAAGGCCGACGGTGGCGTGCTGTATGTCGATGAGGTGAACCTGCTGCCCGACCACCTGGTGGACCTGCTGCTGGATGTGGCCGCCAGCGGCACCAACCTGATCGAGCGCGACGGCATTTCCCATCGGCATCCGGCGCGCTTTGTGCTGATCGGCACCATGAACCCGGAAGAGGGCGAACTGCGCCCGCAATTGCTCGACCGTTTCGGCCTGAACGTCGCCCTCGACGGTCACACCGCACCGGCTGAGCGTGGCCAGATCATTCGCCGGCGATTGGATTTCGACAGTGACCCGCTGGCGTTCTGCGCGGAGTGGGAGACGGCCCAGCGGCAGTTGCGTGAACGTTGCCAACAGGCGCGCAATCGGTTGGCCGGGATCGCCTTGGATGATGCGGCGCTGGCGCAGATCACCGAGCGCTGTTTTGCCGCCGGGGTCGATGGCTTGCGCTCTGACCTGGTCTGGCTGCGGGCGGCCCGGGCCCATGCGGCCTGGCGCGGCGCTGCTGCGATTGCCGATGAGGACATCGATGCGGTCGCCGAATTTGCCCTGCGGCATCGGCGGCGCGGGCATTCGGCACCGGCGGCGTCCCAGGCGCCGCAAACGGCTGCGAATGAAACGGCCAAGCCCAACGAAGGCCAAGGCCAATGGGGCGACCTGCCGGCCCGGGCACTGCCGACCGGTGCCCGACGTGACGTGCCGAGCTGGCCAAAAAAGCCCTAGGCATTCGCCCTCGTTCAACGGCGGGGGCGAATGCCAGGCCCCGTGCAGGACAGTTGGAGCAGGGACGCCAGGGTCGGAGCAAAGCCGCGGCCAGCGGTGCGGTGAACTGGCCGGGGACGCTGCTCAATGGTCGTCCACGCCTGCAGGAGGACCTGCGTTTTCACAGCCGCCAGCGCTCGCCCCATGAGTTGTGGCTGGTCATCGTCGATGCCTCGGCCTCGACCCGTCGGCATCGGGCCTTGAGTGACGGCAAAGGCTTGTTGGCGCAACTGTTCGACGACGCCTACCGGCAGCGGGCCCGCCTGGCGCTGTTGGCCGCCAGCGGTACTGTCCCGACTTGGCAGGTGCAAGGGCTCAAGGCCTCAGCCGGACTGCGGGATTGGCTCGATGGACTCGGTGCCGGCGGCGGTACACCGTTGCTGGCGGCGCTGAACGAGGCCGGACGCTGGTTGACGGCCCGGCGCAAGCGCTTCCCGGCGGAGCAACAGCGGGTGTTGGTGATGACCGACGGACGAGTCAAGGAGGGACTGCCACTGCCCTCCCTGGATTGCCCGTGCCTGTTGATCGACATCGAGCGCGGCCCGATCCGCCTGGGCCGGGCCCGGCAGTTGGCGGGGCAGTTGCAGGCTGAGTATCGGCATATCGATGAGGCTGATTGAAAGGTTCTGTGACTGTCAGGGCCCCCTCGCGAGCAAGCTCGCTCCCACACTGTTTTGTGAATACATGGGTGATGAACACCCCGGTCCCCTGTGGGAGCGAGCTTGCTCGCGATGGCATCCCCTCGGTTCCAATGACCTGCCATCTGACCCGCATCACTGCACTATGCTCAAGCAGCCCCTCACAGGAGTGAACCATGCGTGTACTCGTCACCAATGACCAGGACGATTTTCGGGTCAAGGCCTATGCCGGCACCAACGGCGTGCTGCTCGCCATGGACCTGGCCGAACCCCGGCGCAAGGGCTTGCTGGGTTTTGCCATCGAGAAACAGCAGGGGGACAAGCCCTGGCTATTCCTGTTCAACAGCCTGACGTTCCCCGACAAGACCCACACCTTTCCCCAGTTCCACGCCACCCCCAGCGACAAGGCACCCCTGCAGAAATTTCGTTGGGCCGACTACGCCGTCAACCCCGGCGTGACGATCCACTATCGCGTGCACCTGGCCTATGGCAGCCCCGATTCACCGCAATTGGGCGAATCCCTGGCCGTCACCGTCACCAGCGACGACGGGCACCCGGCCGACCAGCGGGTCATCTTCAACCGTGCCGTGGCCGCCAGCCAGGCGTTCCAGCGCAAGTTTCCCGAAGTGGACGCACTGATCGATGCCAACAAGCACCTGTCCATCGATGATTGGCCCGACGCACCACGTCGCTGGTTGGAAAACGGTTTGCTGGGGCGCTTGACCGGTTTCATCGACCGGGCGCTGGATGCCCGCTGGGCCTTGGACGTCGCCATCTATGAATACGAATTGCCGGTGATCGTCGACGCGGTGACTGCCGCTCACGCTCGCGGCGCCCAGGTACGGGTGCTGTATCACGCCGAGCCAGGAGACGACACCACGGCGCGCAACGAAGCCAGCCTCGAAAACATGCCGGCGGCCAACAAGCGTGGGCGGGTCACCCACAACATTTTCCACAACAAGTTCATTGTGCTGAGCAAGGTGGAGGCCAGCGGCTCATTGCAACCTGAAGCCGTGCTGTGCGGCAGCACCAACTTCACCGCCAACGGTGTCTACCGTCAGGCCAACGTCGTGCATGTGCTGGACGACCCTCGGATAAGCAGCAGCTATCTCCAGGTATTCGAGCAAATCTGGGCAACGCCCGAGGACGTCGATGCCACTCGCCAGTGGCTGACCCTGAACAATGCCATGGCCCCGCAAGAAGCGTTGTTCGCCGGGTTCTCGCCGCGCGCCGGGGAGGGCGACCTGGACCGCTTCGTCGACATCATCAACGCGGCTCGAAAGGACCTGTTGTTCGTCACCGCATTCGTCTTGCCCGACCGGATTCTTGACGCCGTGCTCGGCCAACCCAATGACGACGTGCTGCGTTACGGCCTGCAAAACACCAAGAGCCGCATCACCGGCTTCCATGCCGACCGCACCGCCGAATTCGCCGCCACCGCGTTGCTCAACACCGGTCTGGAGGGCTGGTTGCGGGAAAACATGAAAGGCCAGAAAGGCAATCTACTGGTGCACACCAAAGCCATCGTCACCGACTTCACCAGTGACACGCCGACCATCCTCAGCGGCAGCCACAACCTCAGCGCCGCCGCCAGCAGTGGCAATGACGAGAACTACCTGATCATTCAGGGCAATACCGACCTGGCTGACCGCTACGGGCTGGAACTGCTGCGTTTCTATGAGCATTACCGCTTTCGCTACTTCGCGAAAAAACTCGCCCTCAAACAGGTCAAGCCACTGGCGGTGGATGACAGCTGGAGTGATGACTATTACCACGAGGGGGATTTGCGGATGTTGTCCAGGGTGAGGTTTTGCGGGCGCTGAGCAGTAGCAAGGGTGTTTTAGAGTGCTATTTTTTGCGCTATTAAGAGTACTCAAGGGTTTATTTCATGACACATATCGTGCTTTCCCAAGTCGTTGCCAGCATTTCTGAGCTCAAGAAAAACCCAATGGGCACCGTTGCTGCCGGTGAAGGGTTATCTGTAGCCATCCTCAACCGAAACGAGCCTGTTTTCTATTGCATTCCTGCCAGGGAATATGAAGCCATGATGGACCGTCTCGAGGACATGGAGTTGGCTGCTCTTTGCCGCGAGCGTGAAAACGATCCAACGATCAAGGTTTCTCTCGATGACCTATGAGTTGGAGCGTTTGTGGAATTCTTTCCGGTGCTAGCATAGAGCCATCTATCAGCCAGGAAGCTGCCATGAAACTCTGTCACGGAACGTCCGCTTTACTTCGCACCTGTGTCGCGATCCTGTTGTTGGCCCTGGGTACTTCGGCCATCGCCGCCAATCAACCGTGTTCCGGGCGCAAAGGGGGGATCACTGGGTGTGATGGCGATACTTTTCTATGTAACGACGGCTCGATCAGTGCTTCGAAGAAGTCCTGTTCCGCTGTGCTGGGGCTTCGGAACGAGGCGCGGCCGCAGTCGCTGCTCAAGTCCGCCGACGGTTGCCAATGCGGCAGTGGCAATTACTGCGTCGGTCCCCGGGGCGGGGTCTATTGCCTCACGCCTGGCGGCAGCAAGAGCTACAAGCGCAAATAGACCAGGCACACCGCCGAACAATGGTGGGAGCGAGCTTGCTCGCGATAGCGTCAGGTCATTCAACATCAACATTGACTGATCCATATCTATCGCGAGCAAGCTCCCTCCCGCAGATAGCCATTTACAACTCCAGAGTGGCTCCGTTTCGGTGCGCGGGTACCCGGTTTGGGGCCTTATTACCCGTGCGTCGTAGCTAACGGTAGCAACAGCATTCACATGCGAGCGCCAGCGTCCGCAGGTCTGTTTTTCCCATCCCTCTGATTTCCTTAACTTTCCATTTTCCTCACCCATGGGCATCAAGCCTGTGGCACACTTTCTGCTGTCTATTCCGTTGTTACATACCATGTTCCGGTATAGCGGAATAAACTCACTCTGGAGTGCTTGCCATGCAACGCCGACCTTCCTTGTTCAAAGCGTGTGTTTTTCTCTTCGCGGCCACGACGGCTGCCATGGGTGTCGCCCAGGCGGCCGACAGCAAGCTGGACAGCGTGCTGCAGCGGGGGAAATTGATCGTGGGCACGGGCAGTACCAATGCGCCGTGGCACTTCCAGGGAGCGGATGGCAAGTTGCAGGGCTTTGATATCGATATCGCGCGCATGGTTGCCAAGGGTCTGTTCAATGACCCGGAGAAGGTCGAGTTCGTGGTGCAGTCGTCCGATGCGCGGATCCCCAACCTGCTGACCGATAAGGTCGACATGAGTTGCCAGTTCATCACCGTCACCGCCAGTCGTGCCCAGCAAGTGGCGTTCACCCTGCCGTACTACCGCGAAGGCGTGGGCCTGCTGCTGCCGGCCAACAGCAAGTACAAGGAAATAGAAGACCTCAAGGCCGCGGGCGATGACGTCACCGTGGCGGTGCTGCAGAACGTCTACGCCGAAGAATTGGTGCACCAGGCGCTGCCCAAGGCCAAGGTCGACCAGTACGACAGCGTCGATTTGATGTACCAGGCGGTGAACTCCGGCCGCGCCGATGCCGCCGCCACCGACCAATCCTCGGTCAAGTACCTGATGGTGCAGAACCCTGGGCGCTACCGCAGCCCGACCTATGCCTGGAGCCCGCAAACCTACGCCTGTGCGGTCAAGCGCGGCGACCAGGACTGGCTGAACTTCGTCAACACCACCTTGCATGAAGCCATGACCGGCGTGGAATTTCCTACCTATGCGGCGTCGTTCAAGCAGTGGTTCGGCGTCGAGCTGCCGTCGCCGGCGATTGGTTTCCCCGTTGAATTCAAATGACCCTGTGAGCCCGGGGCGCCCCTTGTGGGCGCTTCGTCGAAGGTACTGCCAACCATGAATTATCAGTTGAACTTTGCCGCCGTCTGGCGCGATTTCGACACCTTGCTGGCGGGGCTGGGCCTGGGGCTTTCCCTGGCACTGGTGTCGATCGCCATCGGTTGCGTGATCGGCCTGGCCATGGCGTTCGCGCTGCTGAGCAAGCACCGGGTCCTGCGGGTGCTGGCGTCGGTGTATGTCACGGTGATCCGCAATACGCCAATCCTGGTGCTGATCCTGTTGATCTACTTCGCCTTGCCGAGCCTGGGCATTCGCCTGGATAAGCTGCCGTCGTTCGTCATCACCCTCTCGTTGTACGCCGGGGCTTACTTGACCGAAGTGTTCCGCGGCGGACTGTTGAGCATTCACAAGGGGCAGCGGGAAGCGGGGCTGGCCATCGGCCTGGGCGAGTGGCAGGTGAAGGCCTACGTCACCGTGCCGGTGATGCTGCGCAACGTGTTGCCGGCCTTGTCGAACAACTTCATTTCGCTGTTCAAGGACACCTCCCTGGCGGCGGCGATCGCCGTGCCGGAGCTGACCTATTACGCCCGCAAGATCAACGTGGAGAGCTACCGGGTGATCGAAACCTGGCTGGTGACCACGGCCCTGTATGTCGCGGCCTGTTACCTCATTGCCATGGTGCTGCGGTATTTCGAGCAGCGCCTTGCGATCCGCCGTTAGGAGTCTCCCATGTACGAATCACCCAGTTGGTTGCATGAGTTATGGGTCGCCCGGGACACCCTGTGGGCCGGTTTCCTGACCAGTGTGCAGTGTTCGCTGTTGGCGATTGTGTTGGGCACGCTGATCGGCCTGGTTGCCGGCCTGGTGCTGACCTATGGCCGGACCTGGATGCGCGCGCCGTTTCGCTTCTACGTCGACCTGATCCGCGGCACGCCGGTGTTCGTGCTGGTGCTGGCCTGCTTCTACATGGCCCCGGCCCTGGGTTGGCAGATCGGTGCATTCCAGGCCGGTGTCCTGGGCCTGACGCTGTTCTGCGGTTCCCATGTGGCCGAGATCGTGCGCGGCGCCTTGCAGGCGCTGCCCCGTGGGCAGATGGAGGCGAGCCAGGCCATCGGCCTGACGTTCTACCAGTCGCTGGGCTATGTGCTGTTGCCTCAGGCGTTGCGGCAGATCCTGCCGACCTGGGTCAATTCCTCCACCGAGATCGTCAAGGCCTCGACCCTGTTGTCGGTGATCGGCGTCGCCGAACTGTTGCTCAGCACCCAGCAGATCATCGCCCGGACCTTCATGACCCTGGAGTTTTACCTGTTCGCCGGGTTTCTCTTTTTCATCATCAATTACGCCATCGAATTGCTCGGGCGGCACATTGAAAAGCGGGTGGCCTTGCCATGACTGATATTTCGACTCCTTCCAATACTCAACCGTTGCTGGACATTCGCGGCCTGCGCAAACAATACGGCCCATTGGAAGTGCTCAAGGGCGTGGACCTGAGCATGCAGCGCGGCAACGTGGTCACGCTGATCGGCTCCAGCGGTTCGGGCAAGACCACGCTGCTGCGCTGCGTCAACATGCTGGAAGAATTCCAGGGCGGGCAGATTGTGCTCGACGGCGAATCCATCGGCTACGACGACATCGACGGCAAGCGTGTGCGCCACCCCGAGAAGGTTATCGCCCGGCACCGTGCGATGACCGGCATGGCCTTCCAGCAATTCAACCTGTTCCCGCACCTGACCGCATTGCAGAACGTCACCCTGGGCCTGATCAAGGTGAAAAAACTGCCCAAGGACGAAGCGGTGGCCCTGGCCGAGAAATGGCTGGAGCGGGTCGGCCTGCTGGAGCGGCGCGATCACTTTCCCGGCCAGTTGTCCGGTGGCCAGCAGCAGCGCGTGGCGATTGCCCGGGCGATTGCCATGAACCCCAGCCTGATGCTGTTCGACGAAGTGACGTCGGCCCTGGACCCGGAGCTGGTCGGCGAGGTGTTGAACGTGATCAAGGGCCTGGCCGAAGACGGTATGACCATGCTGTTGGTGACCCACGAAATGCGCTTTGCCTTCGAGGTCTCCGACAAGATCGTCTTCATGAACCAGGGCCGCATCGAAGAGCAAGGGCCACCGAAAGAATTGTTCGAGCGGCCGCAGTCGCCGCGGTTGGCGGAGTTCCTCAAGAACACCCGCTTTTAATTCAGTCGAATCGTTAATCTATCCAAGCAAGGAGAAACACCCATGAGCATTACGCGCTACGGCACCGGCAGCACCGCAGGCGGCGGCCAGCCACGGCCATTCGCCCGCGCCGTGGAGGCCGATGGCTGGCTGCACGTGTCCGGCCAGGTGCCGGCGGTGAACGGCGAGATCATTGTCGGCGGGATCGTCGAGCAGACCCATCAGACCATGAAGAACCTGGTCGCCATTCTCGAAGAGGCTGGTTATGAGCTCAAGGACGTGGTGCGCTGCGGTGTGTGGCTGGAAGACCCGCGGGATTTCTGGAGCTTCAACAAGGTGTTCGGCGAATATTTCAGCCCTGAACACGCCCCGGCCAGGGCCTGCGTGCAGGCGAGCATGATGGTTGATTGCAAGGTCGAGATCGATTGCATCGCGTACAAGAAAAAGGCTTGAACCGTTGTAGGAGCTGCCGAAGGCTGCGATCTTTTGATCTTGATCTGCCGGGCTTTCGCTCAAGACTCAATTGACTGGGGAAAGATCGCAGCCTCGTTACACTCGACAGCTCCTACGACCAATGAACGGGAACGCAATAAATGACCGAAGACACCATCAAACGCCGGGCCCGGGGACTGGATCGGGCGTTCGATATCCTCGACTTCCTCAAGGAAATCGGCCAGCCGCTGCGCCCGAATGATATTGCCAGCGGCATCGGCAGCCCCAAGTCCACGGTCTATGAACTGGTGGCGTCGCTGCTGGAGCGCCGCATCCTTGAACCGGTGGGCAAGGACGGTCACGTCTACCTGGGCCGCCAGTTGTATTTCCTCGGGCAGGCGCACCTGCGGCATTTCGACCTGAGCCGCGAGGCTGACCAGGCCTTGCAGGAGATCGTGCGCCAGACCCGCGAAACGGCGCAGATGTGCCTGCTCAACGGGCGCAAATACACCGTCGCGCTGATGAAGGAAGGCGAGCGGCATTTCCGCATTTCATCGGACATCGGTGAAAACGCACCGATCCCGTGGACGGCCTCCGGGCGCCTGCTGCTGGCGCATTTGAGCGACCAACAGATCGTCGACCTGATCGACCCCGACGACTTCATTTTGCCGGACGGCGAACGCTTGCCCCTGGAGCAATTCCTCAAGGAAATCCGCCAGGCCGGCCTCGATGGGTTCTTCTCCTTCGACAGCGTCGCCGACACCTTCACCCACTGCTTCGCCGCCCCGGTCAAAGACCCCGGCGGCGTGGCCATCGCCACCCTGTGCATCGTCGCCCCACGGGCCGACGCCAAGAACAATTACGCCGACTACCGCCGGGTGCTGATCGAAAGCGCCAACAACCTGGCCCGGCGCATCAATGAATAGATAATCGCGGCTGCGAGCGGCCGCGTGCGAGGAGTACGAACATGTCTTCTGTCATTCCCAATGCTGGCGTAGAGAAGGGGGCGGCCACCGTCGGCGCTCATCTGCTCAAGGACGTCAGCCTGCCGGCGTTGGTGCTGCACCGCGCGGCGCTGGAGCACAACATTCGCTGGATGCAAGCGTTCGTCACCGACAGTGGTGCCGAACTGGCGCCCCACGGCAAGACCAGCATGACCCCGGCGCTGTTTCGACGCCAGCTCGATGCCGGTGCCTGGGGCCTGACCCTCGCCACCGCCGTGCAGACCCGTGCCGCTTACGCCCACGGCGTTCGTCGAGTGCTGATGGCCAACCAACTGGTGGGCACGCCAAATATGGCGCTGATCGCCGATCTGCTGGCCGACCCGGCGTTCGAATTCCATTGCATGGTCGATCATCCGGACAACGTCGCGGACCTGGGGGCGTTCTTCGCCTCGCGCGGTATGAAGCTGAACGTGATGATCGAGTACGGCGTGGTCGGTGGTCGGTGTGGCTGCCGGACCGAGGCTGAGGTGTTGGCCCTGGCCGAGGCCATTCGCAGTCAACCGGCGCTGGCGTTGACCGGTATCGAAGGCTACGAAGGGGTGATCCATGGCGACCACGCCATCAGTGGCATCCGCGCATTCGCGGCATCGTTGGTACGGCTGGCGGTGCAGCTGCAGGACAACGGTGCCTTCGCCATCGACAAACCGATCATCACCGCCTCGGGTTCGGCCTGGTACGACCTGATCGCCGAATCCTTCGAAGCCCAGAATGCCCATGGGCGTTTCCTCAGCGTGCTGCGTCCCGGCAGTTACGTGGCCCATGACCATGGCATCTACAAGGAAGCCCAGTGCTGCGTGCTGGAGCGCCGCAGCGACCTGCACGAAGGCCTGCGTCCGGCCCTGGAAGTCTGGGCTCATGTGCAATCGCTGCCAGAGCCGGGCTTCGCGGTGATCGCCCTGGGCAAGCGCGACGTGGCCTACGACGCCGGATTACCGGTGCCGCTCAAGCGCTACACGCCCGGATCGGATTCGGTGGTGGGGGACGACGTGAGCGGCTGCAAGGTGACGGCGGTGATGGACCAACATGCGTTCATGAGTGTGGCGGCAGGGATTGAGTTGCGTGTGGGCGACATCATTTCGTTTGGCACTTCACACCCGTGCCTGACGTTCGACAAGTGGCGGGTGGGGTGCCTGGTGGATGAGCAGTTGCGGGTGGTCGAGAGCATGGAGACTTGCTTCTAAGGCTTGAGATCGAGTCGCGGCTATCGCGAGCAAGCTCGCTCCCACAGGGGGATCGAGACGATCACAGAGTTTGCATTCACAGTAATCCACTGTGGGAGCGAGCTTGCTCGCGATAGCGGCCTGCCAGACATCACCGAACCATCAGGATCACCCATGAACCACGCCAAACCCCGCATCGCCCTGATCGGCGAATGCATGATCGAACTGCAACAACGCGCCGATGGCAGCCTGCTGCAAAGCTTCGGCGGCGATACCCTGAACACCGCTGTGTACCTGTCCCGCGCCTTGGGCGACAGGGGCGCGGTGGACTACGTCACCGCCCTGGGCGACGACAGTTTCAGCGATGCCATGTGTGAGCGCTGGGCCGAAGAAAACATCGGTCTGCAACGGGTCCAGCGCTTGCCTGGACGCCTGCCGGGTCTGTATTGCATCCAGACCGATGCGGCGGGCGAGCGGCGATTTCTCTACTGGCGCAACGAGGCGGCGGTGCGCGAGTGTTTTACCACCCCGGCCGCCGCACCGATCCTGGCGGCATTGCCGGATTACGATGTGCTGTATTTCAGTGGCGTGACCCTGGCGGTGCTCGGCGAGCAGGGCCGCGCCAGGTTCATCGAAACCCTGGTCGAGGCCCGTCGCCGTGGGGCCCAGGTGGTGTTCGACAATAATTACCGGCCAAGACTCTGGGCCTCGATCGAGGCGGCGCGAGCGGCGTATCGCAGCGTATTGCCCCACGTGGAGTTGGCCCTGCTGACGGTGGAAGACGAACAGGCACTGTTCGGCTATGCGGACACTGACGCGGTGTTCGCCGCCTATGGGCAGTTCGGCACGCCGGAAGTGGTGCTCAAGCGT
The DNA here is from genome assembly GCF_900104425.1 of Pseudomonas sp. NFACC13-1. Classification (NCBI taxonomy): domain Bacteria; kingdom Pseudomonadati; phylum Pseudomonadota; class Gammaproteobacteria; order Pseudomonadales; family Pseudomonadaceae; genus Pseudomonas; species Pseudomonas sp. NFACC13-1. The sequence continues at coordinate 190,492 of NZ_FMXV01000013.1, forward strand.
GGTGCCGAGGCCTGCCTGATTCGTTGCGATGGCGAGTCTTATGAGATTCCCGCCCAACGGGTCGAGCGTGTGGTGGACACCACGGCGGCGGGAGATTCATTCAGTGCCGCGTACCTGGCGAGCCGCTTGCTAGGTGGCACTCCAGCGGAGGCGGCCGAGGCGGGGCATCTGTTGGCGAGCCGGGTGATTCAGGTGCCGGGGGCGTTGATGCCAAAATAATAAGTGGGCACAACACCTGTGGGAGATTCTATGTTGCAGGGCAACCCTGCAACATAGGCGTTGGCTGGTATTCGCTCTGATTTTTCATCAAGGCAAATGCCACTCGGCAGAGCTTGCGGGCTAGCACCACCAAGGCCTGGGTTTTTGAAAAGCCTCTCGCTAGGTACGACTCGTAAAATGGTTTCCATCTAGGCGAGCGGCACGCCGTCATTGCGGCGATATGAGCTAGTCGGCGTATTTCTGGATCCCCCTTCTTGGACAGGTATCGGGCGCCATTCTTTTTTCCAGAATCATCGACCCGCAAGTCCATCCCTAAAAAAGCGATAAACGCATCGCTGTCGGTAAAATCACCTCGCATAAAACTGG